>UQUM01000078.1 GCA_900544255.1 uncultured Sutterella sp. | reverse complement strand
CAGAGCGTACAAGCCACCAAACACAGAGCAACGAATACCTTCATCGTTAAGGCTGTAGCCAAGCGGCATCGTGACTTGTTCTCTCTGTTGGGAATAGCAAAACTCCCGAAGCGCTTAGATCGGTTTTCGTGATCTAGCGCCCCGGGAGTTTGGGTGAGAACCATTGGCGGGGAGCCAAAGGCTCCCCTTGCTTCTGTTACTCGATCACCTTCACGGTGTCCATGGCGGAAACGCGCTTGTCGCCAACATAGCCATGGAGCCAGACTTCGTGCACGGAAGTGCCGGCCACCAGGTACTTGGCAACATCCTTCTGAACGAACGTGAGGACAGCATCGGTCTTGCCGTCGCCGTTAACATCCTTGAAGGCCACCTTAACAGCCTGTCCCATGGCGTCAGCCATCAGGATGCGGCTCGTCACGTTGGCGCGGCCCGCACCGAGCCACACCTTCTTCAGGTCAACCTTCGAGACATCGAGCGTGTTGTCGCCGTAAAGAACGGCGTCGACGGTTTCAGTGCTCTTCGGGTCGATCTTGTCGGCAAGGATCGTCATCTTGTGAGGCGCGGCCTTGGCGAGGCGCTGGGCCATTGCAGCTTCAGCGTCGCGAACCATGCGCACATTGTATTCATGCAGGAATTCGCCGGCCTTGTCTTCGGAGATGGCGAGCAGGCGTGCGGCTTTCTTCTGAACAGCAGGCATCGTAGCCGCCATGTCGGATTCAAGCTTCCTCACGAACTTCGTGTTTTCGGCGACGTCGTCGCGCTGGAAGTCATGAACGTTGGCGTTGTTGATGAAGGTCCACACCGGCCAGTCGGCGCGATAGCGGAAGTTTGCGACCGTGCCCTTGAAGTGTTCGGCCGTTGCTTCGTCCCAGGTCATGAAGCCGAGGCTTTCGGCAGGCTTGGCGAGCGGGAAGAACGGGATGAACGGCACTTCGCACGGACGTGCGAGCGCGCGGAAGCCCTTGATGAGAAGCGGATTGTCGTTGAGCTCGTACACGACGGATTCATGCGTCGTTGCGCGGCAGATGCCGAGGCTTGTGGAATGCGACCAGTTCGGATCCTGGTCGTTCATGCCTTCTTCGTGCATGCGAAGAATGTCGCGAACGTCTTCAACACCGAACTTCTTGGACGGCGTCACGCTGTACGGAAACTTTTCCGGATCCGTGATGTCGAGACCGGCAATAGCCTTCCAGCCGATATGGTTGCGCATGTAGTTGTAGTCGGCGGCGCGGCGTGCGGCCGGCGCGACGGCAACGCGGTAGTTGAAGTCGCTGTAGACGCCTTCCTTGGCGGGCTTGTAGCGGCCGTTCTTGATGGCGCGCTCGATCATGCCCGGAGCCACGATCACGTTCTTCGTGTCGGTGGCGTCAACCTTGTCCATCATGAAGTTGTTCGGGATGAAGACGACTTCATTGTTCTGAACGCGGCGGGCGACCCAGGTGTTGCCCTGATGGATGGCGATCTGCCAGGCTTCCTTCGGATCGGCAACCGTGTAGGTGCGGCCTTCGGCGAAGTAGCCATACTTGCCGAGAAGGTCGATGGCAATGTCAATGGCGTGGCGTGCACTCGTAGCGCGCTCGGCCATCAGGCGGCGGATGCCGTAGCCGATGCCGCCGTCCTTCAAGGGCATGCGGTCGTCGTCATAGATGCCCGAGCAGTTGTTGGAAACGATCACGACGCCGTTTTCATTGACGAAGCCGTCCGAGAAGGAAGAACCCTTGGTGCTGTAGGTCTGGGACCAATAGAAGCCGAACGTCTTTTCCACCTGAGGAATTTCAGCAGCTGCTTCTTCAAATTTGACCGTTTCACCGGCCTTATGAGTGGCGGCGGGGACCCAATACTGTCCGGTCATGATGCGACCGCCGTTGTCCTCGTTGTGGCCGACGATGATGTTGCCCGTCTGGCTCACGTCCTTGCCGACGATCATCGTCGTGCAGGCGGAAACGTTCAAGGCCAGGGAACCAATGGCAGCACCGATGGCAAGAACGGCAATCTTTGTCTTGAAGAGCATGGTAATTCTCCCAAAAAAGAAAACGAGCGAGCGG
The DNA here is from genome assembly GCA_900544255.1 of uncultured Sutterella sp. GTDB lineage: Bacteria > Pseudomonadota > Gammaproteobacteria > Burkholderiales > Burkholderiaceae_F > Duodenibacillus. Next base: position 281 of record UQUM01000078.1, on the reverse strand, counting down.
CCGGCAGCGGTCGCGTCACGTTAAGACAACTATCGGGAGTGTAGATCTTGAAAGTCGTCGAATACACACCTTACTCAATCTCTCCGAGATTTAGTCTTGAATTTTCCCTGATTTGTGAATTCCGCAGCCAGCTATAACTAGACTGGTGTTTTGTTCTTTGATCTCAATCACTTAACCCTCGAAAGAGGGTTGTTTTTTTGCTTGTAAGCACAGTATAATTATACTGTTCATATTCCATTGAGTAATATTGATCATGAACAAAATTCCTGATGGTGCTCTTC
>UQUM01000077.1 GCA_900544255.1 uncultured Sutterella sp. | reverse complement strand
GCGAAAGAAGTCCTCGACAAAGCGATCGAATTCTTCGACTCCATGGGCAAACAGTTTGCCCGCGTCGTGACGCTCGTTGTTGCCGGTGAAATCTTTGCACAGGGCCTGATGGCCACGGGTACCGTCGCCTACCTCATTGACGTCACGAAGGGGCTCGGTCTCTCGGGTGCCCTCATCATGGTCGTCATGACGCTTTTCATCACGATTATTTCCATCGTGATGGGTAGCGGCAATGCGCCCTTCTTTGCCTTTGCGCCGCTTGTTCCGGACTTTGCCCGCGAATTCGGCGTTTCGACGATTCTTCTCATCCTGCCGATGCAGTTTGCGACGTCGTTGGGCCGCACGGTCTCCCCGATTACCGGCGTCATCGTCGCCGTTGCGGGCTGTGCCGGCATTTCGCCCTTTGAAATCGTCCGCCGCACGGCCATCCCGATGGCAGGTGCCTTGGTGGCTACCATCGTCGCAACAATGATTTTTGTCTGATCGCAACAAATCAGCCATAACAAGGGGGGAGGGGATAAAGTCGCCCCCGAGAAACTCGCCGCAACGCATTGATTTTTTGTGCAGCGGCGAGTTTTTTTCGCGAAAAAGCTTCCCGCGGGTGCAAGAACTCTCGAACCTATGTGCAGCAAGATGCCTATCACGACAAGCTTAGGGGGCCAGGATTTCAGAATATGCCAGACGTACCCCGAAATTTCGCTAGCTTAGCGATACGTCGGTCGAGACTATTTAGAAGAAACAAGGGGTGTTGTCTCATCGTCAACTGACGACTTTATCAACACCCCTTACGTTCGGAACTCCATGTCCGCCATGAACTACAGGAAGCCGTCAGTGCCAGAAAAAGTCAAATACAGGTACTGTAAGCAGTCAGGAATGGCTGTTTGACGGCGCCTTTGAGGCATCTCATGAATCAATCTTGCTTGAGGTCGGACTGTTCTCTTTGAGCGAAGGCTTATGCGGCTTTGGCTTGTTCAAGCTCCCGCTGCTTCAGAACCGCCCTTCCAGAGTGGGTCAATTTCCTTGTCGTTTGGTGGGTCAGGTTTCTTGTCGCTTGACAGCAATTGGCAGGCGCTGAAGAAATTTGGATGGTATGCGTTTTACATGACATTCAAGATGTTGAGGCGTCGAGGACAGAAGCATCCGATAAGCCAAGAGAAATTTGGCGAACTGTGGAACACTTTTGTGAGGCCGCCGTTTATTTCGAAGGAAATATGGAAGTGCGAACCGATGCCGATTTGAAGAGCCGTATGCCTTAATAGGGCACGTACGGTTCAGTGAGGGGGAGGCTGAGTCGCAGTATGAACTCAGACCTCTCTACTCGACATATATGATCAAAACTGATATAGCAGAGTCTATTTTGGACAGGAGTAAGTATTTGACTCGTAGCTAAGATACGACTCGCACTGACGTTTTCTCAGGCCCCAAGCAATGAAGACGCTCAGTCATGACTACAATTTTCGAGGAGCATTTACATGTTCAAGAAGTCCCTTATCGCCGTTGCATCCCTTGTTGCCGCCGTCGGCACCGCTCAGGCCTGCAGCACGCTCATCATCGGCAAGAACGTTTCCGAAACGGGCAACATCATCGTTGCTCACAACGAAGACAACGGTGGTCGTCTCTTCAACCTCCAGCACTACATCCCCGCTGCCAAACACAAGAAGGGCGAAATGCTGAAGTTCGAAAAGTTTGCTGCAGAAATCCCGCAGGTTGAAGAAACGCTCGGCTTCTACTGGACCCAGAACTTCGTGCCGGACGGCTCCTCCTTCGCCGACGGCTTCCTGAACGACGCCGGCGTCATGGTCGCCACCAACTGGTGCGGTGAAATCTTCGAGCAGGACCGCCAGAAGGTCAAGGACGGCGGCATCGGCTACGGCATCCGCCGCCTCATCGCTGAACGTGCCCATTCCGCTCGTGAAGGCGTTGAAATCGCCACGAAGCTCCTCAAAGAATACGGCTACTTTCACGACGGCCGCACGTACACGATCGCCGACGCGAACGAAGCCTGGCAGCTCGCCATCCACCAGGGCAACTCCTGGGTTGCCCACCGCATTCAGGACGACGAAGTCGTCTACATCCCGAACAACTTCATGATGGACAAGGTTGACCTCAAGGACAAGGCCAACTGGATCGTCGAACCCAAGCAGCTCGAACGCGCCATCAAGGACGGCCGCCAGGATCCGAAGAGCTCCATCTACAACTGGCGCAAGATCGTGGCTCCGGAATCCATCCGTGCCGAACGCTGGAACGCCAACCGCAACGTTCTCGCCCAGAAGTTTCTCACCGGCGTCGAATACAACGATCCGGAAAAGTTCCCGTACAGCTTCAAGCTTGACCACAAGCTCGGCGTCAAGGATGCCATGGAGCTTCTGCGCCAGCACGAAGAGTACATCGGCGAGGATCAGGAACTCTATCACTCCCTCTCCGAAGGCATCTGCCGCACGACGTCGCATGACTCCATCGTCTACAACCTGACGAAGGATCCGATGCTTACGGAAGCCTGGAAGACGCTCGGCCGTCCGTGCCAGTCCGTCTACATCCCGGTTTACCCGCTCGCCGGTCCTGCCAAGGGCACGGCCTTCATGGACGGCGCCACGGCCACGAAGGAACACTTCGCCGGTACGCCGGCGATGTTCGACTACCGCGCCGACTTTGCTCCGCATGCCGTCTTCAGCGCTTCCAACAACGCCATCGACTACCTGCGCGCTGACGAACTTGCCAAGCGTACGAAGCTCATCCACGAACAGGAAGCCGCATTCATGGCCGATCGCGATGCCGTGACGAAGAAGGCCGCCTCCCTCAAGGGTGAAGAACGTACGAAGTTCCTGCACGACTACAACGAAGCCGCCTACCAGAAGGTTCTCGGCGTGATTCAGGCTGAAAACGCCCGCCTGATGCCGAACAAGGTCAAAATCCTCAGCAAGGTTGTCCGCGCTGACCATGAAGACGACGTTCAGTTCGTTCTCTACGGCACGAAGGGCCACGAAGTGCTCGGCGCCAACATGTCCGCAACCCGCGCCGGCATGAGCGCCAACCAGCTGAACTCCACGCGCCAATGGAAGAACTTTGCTCCGGCCACCAAGATGGAATACAAGGACGTCAACGGCGACGGCCTGATGGACGTGGTCTTCACGTTCAAGTCCAAGGAACTCGCCAAGGGTGCCGTTCCGGGCGCCGTCATGGATCTGTGGCTCTACACCCAGATCAACGGCCATCGCGTGACGGGCTTCGACGCGGTGCCGGTTGAAACCGACAAGGTCAAGAAGGGCGAATCCCGCAACGGCAAGGGCCTCCTCTAAGTTTCATTCCCGAAGCCGTCGATCAAAAGACGGTTTCGAAGTGATCCATTGAAGACGGGCGTCTTCCTTTCTGAAGGAAGGCGCCCGTCTTTGTGCGCTCGGCATGAGCGCGTTCTAATGGGTGCAAGTCCCGAGTGCAGGAGGTAGCGCCAAGCACATAGCCAAA
>UQUM01000076.1 GCA_900544255.1 uncultured Sutterella sp. | reverse complement strand
GAACGCGTAAGCCCCGGTACGCCGGGCTATGTTCGACGAAACAGGAAGCCTCGCCCGTCAGGGCGGGGAGCTGTCACAGAAATTCCTCGCAGGTGACGGGACGCCGGGGATCACGGATCCAGCCCGAGAAACTGTCGACGTAGACGCCGGCGGAGGTGAGCCCTGCTTGTTCCATCGCGAGTTTCACCGTGCAGGCCCGAACGCCGGAACCGCAGGAAAGAATGACGGAACCTGCGAGACGGTCGCCCAAGCGTTTCTCAAAATAAGCCCTCAGTTCTTTTGGGGGGAGTAGCCGACCGTCTGTTCCGAATAAGTCGCTGCCCGGCAGTGACAGAGCACCTGGAATGTGTCCTGCCACCGGGTCGAGCGTCACGACTTGACCGAGATAACGTTCCCGCGGCCGAGAGTCAATGAGGGTGAAGCGGGGATCGGGGTGTTCCGTGAGCTGCTGAATCTCATCAGTCGTCCAAACGCGCTCCTTAGCGGTGCCGCTCGACACGTCGGTCGACTGCCACTGCGGCACGGCGTCGGTGAGGCAGAGCTCCTGTTTTCTCCAATACGAAAATCCGCCGTCCAAGACCTGGGACGGCAGCCCGACGAGCGCGAGTTGAAACCAAAGCCGTGCGGCAAAGGAAAGCGTGCCGTCGTCGTAAAGTACAAGGCGGCTTTTTCTTGAGATCCCTAGCTGTTTGAGTGCCGCGAGGAAGTCGGCAGTTTTGGGCAACGGATGGCGCCCCGAAGTTTCCGTGGGGTGTCCGCAGACAACTTGGTCGAAATCTACGAAGCGGGCGCCGGGAAGGTGACTCACTTCGTACGCGCGACGACCCGCGTCGGGATCCGTGAGGGAAGCGCGGACGTCGAGCAGTACCAAATCAGGCGACGCAGGTTGGGATGACAAAGCCTCGGGAGTAACAAGCGACTGCATGGTCTTCTCCGAAAAAAACGATGATGCCATTGTCGTACGTCGAACGCGTTTTGTCGAAACAAACGGTCACAGAGAAGCAAGGTGAAACGCGTGACGTCTGGTTACAATCGCCGCACTGAGAACTTCAAACGGAGACCTTTCCTATGACGAACACCATGATTTCAGTCGGTACGGTTCGCGTGCTTCCCCGGCCTGCGGCGGCCGTGATGTCGCTCACGGACGCGTTGGCGTCCCGCCGTTCAGTGCGTGACTATGCTGAAACGCCGGTGACGGATGAGAAGCTTGCCTACATTCTGTGGGCGGCGGCCGGAATTACCGCCGAAGACGGCAGCCGGACGGTGCCGTCCACGATGCATAAGGCGGCGATCGATCCTTATGTGATCGATGAAAACGGCGTGTGGCGTTTTGACGCGATGAAAAATGAACTCGTGTGCGTTGCAACGGGCGACAAGCGGGCGGACTCGATGTTGGGGCAGGACTTTGTCGCAAAGGCCCCGGTGACGCTCCTGTTGGTTGCGGACAAGAAGCGCGGTGAAGGTATTGAATCCTTTTTCGGAACGGATGCGGGCTGTATGGCGATGGCGGTGCAGCTGGCGACGGAAGCGCTGGGCATGGGTTCCGTCATCCGCGGTTCGTTTGATGCGGCGAAGATGACGGCAGCGTTGGGCGAAGACGGCGCGGCGAAGGTGCCGGTACTCTGCGTGACGTTGGGTGAAGTGGCGTAACGGCTATGGCTGTTTTGATGAAAAAGAAGACGGCGCCTCAGCCGCCGATGCGGCGGTTGCCGCCGCCCTTGATGATGGCAATGTCGTTGAGCGAGGCCTTCAAAAAGCGTCGGACGTCGCGCGACTTCTCCGAGGAGCCGATCTGTGACGAGGATTTGTCGACGCTTTTGTGGGCGGCAGACGGCATCACCCGTAAGGACGGACGCCGCACGACGCCTTCCGCCATGAATTGGCAGGAAATCGACATCTACGTCGTGAAAGCGAATGCCGTGTGGCTTTGGAATGCGGAACAAGGCGCGCTGACTCTCGTTAAAGAGCAGGATCATCGTTCGGACTTCACGTTGCTGCAGCCACTGGTGAAGAAGGCACCGGTGCATCTTGTATACGTCGTATCGCAGGATCGGACGGCGGGACTCGTGACGGATCTCGCCAAAAAGATGCTCAAATACGTGGAGCGGCCGACCTTGAAGGAAGAAGCAGACCGCGTTATCGACCGCGCGAAGATTCTGGACGTAGGTGTCAAGGTGCAGGCCGTATACATGGCGGCTGCGGCGCTTAACATCAATTGCCTTGTGCGCATGACGTTTGATCCGGACAGAGTCCGTAAGACGCTGGGTTTGAACCCCGGGGACGAACCCGTCTGTATTGAGACGTTGGGTTATAGGCCGAAATCGCTCTTGGATCTTGCACTTTAAAGATTCGGGCATTTCTGCCTATAGAACTCCGCAAACTCCTTTGCTTCGGCTTCGGCTTCGGAGAGCGGGATTTTCTTTTGGGTGGGTAAAAATTCGCCAGTAGATTGTACGAAAAATGGCTAAAATTCGCTGAACGTAATGGAGAATTTTTACATGGCGCTGATTTATCGCGAACTGCAGCCCCTCGTTGAAAAGCAAACTCCGCCGAAAGCGGTTGTGGTCTTTGGACCCCGCCGAGTCGGCAAGACAACTCTTTTGCGGGAGATCGCCAAGGGGACAACCGTCAGCTGGTACAACGGGGACAACCCGGAGGATATCGATCGGCTGGAATTGCGGTCGTCGGGGGATGTGTTGACGGTCCTGCATCAGGCAGACACTCTCGTGATTGACGAGGCGCAACGGTTTCCTAATATTGGGCTGACGTTGAAGCGTTTGGTCGATGCCAATGAGACAGAAACGAAACCAACGAGGATTTTCGTGACGGGTTCTTCATCGCTGGATCTTGCTAAGGGCGTGAAGGAATCGGCTGTCGGTCGGCTTGTCATGCGGCAGATGTGGCCTCTGTCGATTACAGAGCTCGCGGCCGACCGTGGCTGGGGAGAGGTGAGCCAGAAGATCGACCAATTGATGGTTTACGGACTGTATCCCAGCATCGTTACGTCTCCGGAAGACGCTCGTATGACCTTGCAGGACTATGTGGACGGAATTCTCTTCAAGGATCTCTTTGCTCTCTCCGGCATCCGCCACAACACGAAATTTGAGCACCTGGTGCGGCTTCTGGCTTTCAACGTGGGGTCGGAAGTGAGCTATGAAGGGCTGGCCCGCGATACTGGACTCAATAAGACGACCGTCATGGACTACATCACGCTCCTTGAGCAGTGCTTCATTGTCAAGGTGTGCGGTTCGTTCTCTCGTAATTTGAGCAACGAACTGAAGAAGGGCAAAAAAGTTTATTTCTGCGACAACGGAATTCGAAACGCCATCATCGGAAATTTCTCACCGATGTCTGCGCGAGATGATGCCGGTGCGTTGTGGGAGAACTTCTTCTTCATGGAACGCGTGAAGTTGCATGACACACGACAGGATTTCACACAGCTCTATTTCTGGCGAACAACCGGACGTACGCCGCATGAATTGGATTTCATTGAAGTCACAGACGGCGTAATGAAGGCTTACGAATGCGAGGTGAATCCCAAAGCCAAGGCGAAACCAGGGGATGAATTCTTGGCAGCGTATCCTGGATGCGAAATACAGGTGGTATCGCCGCGTGATCTCATGAAGATTTGGGCACCGGCTCGATAGACGGAAAAAGGAAACCCCGCAAACTCCTTGGCCTTTATAAGAGGATTGATTAATTAACGTATTTTACGAACGATGTACTAGTATAACGTTCTGTAAATAAAGCCATTAAATAGCTAGTTCTGGTATAATTGGAGCTCCCCATCTACTGGAGCCT
>UQUM01000075.1 GCA_900544255.1 uncultured Sutterella sp. | reverse complement strand
AATCGTGTGCATTTGATGCCGCCAATGTCCAATTTTTACGCGCGCATTTGTGTAAAAGCCACCCCGTCCTCCAACATGCTGCCGTTGTCTGTACAGACGGAAGAAACATTCCGCGGGCACATGGTGCTGACTTTTATTGCCACCATCGTGGCGAAATTGTTGTCGGATCGCCTGAAGGAAACCAAGTATCCGATCCAACCGACACTGGCCAATTTGGCAACGCAGTCATGCTCGGAGATAAAAGGAAGCCTGATTACTTCTGAGCCCAACAAGGTAACTCGACTCGCCTATAAAGCGGCCGGAGTCGAGTACCCCGTATGCATAGAATAAGTCCGCGAACTCAGGCCAACGTTTTTCAAAAACCAAAAAAGAACAGCCCCGGCGCGATTTGCTCCGGGACTATCGAGTTCGTAGTTTGGGACCTTTAGAAGGCCCTGAGACTATTACTTGGCGGCAGGGAGCTTGTTTTCAGCGCGGAGCATGTCAAGAACCTTGTCAACCGGGAGGGCCTTGTGGACCTTGCCGTTGTAGCCGGTAACGTCATGAGCCTTGAAGAGCGAGTTGATGATGGCTTCTTCCGTAGCTTCGATGGTGGCCATGAAGATCGGGGTCATGTCGTCGTTGTTGACGTTGACGTTGTTCAGCTTTTCAAGCTTCTTGGTGTTGTGCGGAACGCGGTTTTCCTTGGCGGTCGAGAAGGCGATCGCGAAGTCGCCGGAACCGTTGGAGGCGATGCCGCCGGCCTTGGCGAGGCCCATGAAGGCGCGCTTGGCAACGCGTTCAAGGTTGCGGGAGTCGATCGGAGCGTCGGTGCCGACAACCATCATGATGGAGCCGTCAGCGCATTCGATTTCCTTCTGCCACGGATAGCCGCCGAGCTTTTCGCCAACGGCGACGCCGTCAACGTTCAGGAAGCCGCCGAAGTTCGTCTGGACGAGAACGCCGACCGTGTAGCCGCCCATGGAAGCCGGGAGCTTGCGGGAGGACGTGCCGATGCCGCCCTTCCAGCCGAAGGCCCTCGTGCCGGAGCCGGCGCCGACGACGCCTTCTTCAACAGGACCGGACTTGGCGGACTGGATGGCCTTGAGAACGTCCTTGCCCGTCAGGAAGCGGGCGCGGATGTCGTTGATGCCACCGTCGTTCGTTTCACCGACAACGCCGTTCACGGAGCGGCAGTCGCCGTTTTCCTTGAAGGAGAATGTGTAGTCGATAATGCCGTCGAGACCGGCAGCGATGTTAAGCGTGTTGACGAGGACGATCGGGGTTTCGATGTTGCCGAGTTCCTTCACCTGCGGGTAGCCGGTCATCTTGCCGAAACCGTTGGCGAGGAAAATGCCGGCAGGAACCTTTTCCTTGAAGAGGTTTCCGCCGTGCGGAAGAATGGCGGTCACGCCGGTGTGGGCGCCCTTCTTGTCGTCATGGACGTTGACCTGACCGACGAGCACACCCGGAACGTCGGTAATGGCGTTGTTCTGACCGGTCTGCAGAACGCCGAACTGGATACCGTATTCACGCGGACGGAGGGAGTCTTCCTGAGCGGAAACTGCACCAACCAGCATTGCACCGGCCACGGAGGCGGCAACCAAAGTCTTCAAAAAGTTCATTTCATTCTCCTCTGAATTCGGCAGGTCCTGCCGTTAAATGAAGGATATAGACGATGCTTAAAGTAGCCTCGATACTTCAGCTTCCGGTCGATGATTGCCAGCAACGATGGACGGCCTCCCAATCAATGCAGAGTTTCATGGATCGTCTCCATAGGTGAGGATTCACGAATTCTGCATGGTGATTTTTAGGGGGCTACGGTCATAGGGTGCTTACTAAAAAAACCGCCGTTCCCCTACGAGAGATTGGCGTTTTTTTTTGCAGACTTCCCCGGTCGGATGAAATATCCAAGTTAGGCTTTGACTTCAATCACCGGTTCCCAAATAATCCTCACGGGAACCGGTGATCAGGACTCTCTGCTTAGAGGTCGGCGTTCTGCGTGCGCTTGGTCGGACCCTTATAGCCTTCGGTTTCAATGAAGGCGGTGTCCATAGCGGCAACGCGCTTGCCGTTGACATAGGTGTGGAGCCAGATGTCATAGTTCGCGCCGGCGAGCATGTTCTGAGCCAGGCCCTTCTGCGTGAACGTGAAGACCATGTCCTTGCGGCCGTCGCCGTCGACGTCGCGGACTTCAGCCTTGACCGGCTTAGCAAGCTTCTGGCCCATGGTGATCTTGTTGCCGATGGAGGCACGGCCCACGCCGCCCCACGTCCGCTTCGGATCAGCCTTCGTGGCGTCGAGCTTGTCGCTGGAGAAAAGAACGACCTTGACTTCGGCATCGCTCTTCGGGTTGATGCTGTCGGCCATTACGGTCATCGTCCACGGAGCCTTTTCTTCAAGCTTTTCGGCAACGGCGGCCTGAGCTTCCGTCAGCATGCGAACGTTGAAGGCGTGCAGATATTCGACGGCCTTGTTGGCGGAAACCTTGAGAAGGGTCTTGGCGTGTTCGCGTACAGCGGGAACGCCCTTGTCCATGCCGGCTTCAAACTTTTCAATGAAGGCGTGAACGTCCTTCTGGTCCTGACGCTGGAAGTCGTACGTGTTGGCAGCGGCGACAAACGTCGTGACCGGCCATTCGGAGCGCCAGCCGAAGTATTCCGGCGTGCCCTTGAAGTGTTCGGCCGTGGCCTTGTCCCAGCTCATGAAGGCGGTGCCTTCAGCCGGGCGGGCGAGCGGGAAGAACGGGATGTACGGGGTTTCGCACGGACGGGCGAGAGCACGATAGCCGGCGATGAGGAGCGGGTTGGCGTTCATTTCGAACACTTCGGATTCATGCGTCGTAGCGCGGCAGATGCCGAGGCTGTTCGTATGCGTCCACTGAGCGTCCTGTTTGAGGATGTTGTGTTCGTGCGTGCGCAGGAGATCCTTCACGTCGTTGACGGTCCACTTCTTCGTGGCAACGGCGGAGTACGGGAACTTTTCAGGATCCGTGATGTTCTTGCCGGTGATCTTCTTCCAGGCGAGGTTGTTGCGGCTGGAGTTGTAGTCGGCGGAGCGGCGTTCGGCCGGAGCAACGGCAACGCGGTAGTTGAAGTCGCTGTAGACGCCTTCCTTGGCGGGCTTGTAGCGGCCGTTCTTGATGGCGCGCTCGATCATGCCCGGAGCCACGATGAAGTTCTTCGTGTCGGTGGCGTCAACCTTGTCCATCATGAAGTTGTTCGGGATGTAGACGATTTCGTTGTCCTGAACACGGCGGGCGACCCAGGTGTTGCCCTGATGGATGGCGAGCTGCCAGGCTTCGTTGGGGTCGGCGATCGTGTAGGTGCGGCCTTCGGAGAAGTAGCCGTACTTGCCGAGAAGCTCGGTGGCGATTTCAATGGCGTGACGGGCGCTGGTGGCGCGTTCGGCCATCAGGCGGCGGATGCCGTAGCCGATGCCGCCGTCCTTCGTCGGCATGATGTCGTCTTTATAGATGCCCGTGCAGGCGTTCGAGACGATCGCAACACCGTTTTCATTGACGAAGCCGTCGGAGAAGGAGGCGCCGGCCGGGTCGTAGGTCTGGGACCAGAAGAAGCCGAACGTCTTTTCAACCTGCGGGATTTCAGCAGCAGCCGGTTCGAACTTGATCATTTCGCCGGCCTTGTGAGTGGCGGCGGGGACCCAGTGCTGGGCGGTCAAGATGCGGCCGCCGTTGTCTTCGTTATGACCAACGAGAATGTTGCCTGTGGCGCTGGCGTCCTTGCCGACGATGACCGTCGAGCAGGCGGAGGCGTTGAAGGCCATGGAACCCACGGCGGCGCCGATGGCGAGCACGGAAAGCTTGTACTTGAAATTCATTGGTTTTCTCCTCAGTGGTAAGAATATGATCCGCGGCGGCGATTTGGCCCTACACCGCCTTAAAGCGGTAAGTTCTAAGCATATCACCTTATGCACTTTTCTCAACTGAATTTTTCACTGTGAATTCCGCAGCCAGCTATAACCAGATCGGCGTTTTGTTCTTTTATCTCAATCACTTAACCCTCGAAAGAGGGTTGTTTTTTGCTTATAAGCACAGTATAATTATACTGTTCATATTCCATTGAGTAATATTGATCATGAACAAAATTCCTGATGGTGCTCTTCTGCAGAAATCAAAAAACAATGTGTCGTACGTCTACTTTCCGTCGTATTACTACGACAAGGATGCCAAGACGCACAACAAGGAAAAGCAGAAGCGGCTCTATATCGGCAAGGTTGTCGGAGGCGAATTTGTTCCTAACAAAAAGTACCT
>UQUM01000074.1 GCA_900544255.1 uncultured Sutterella sp. | reverse complement strand
GATGAGCGCGCTGGGGCCCCGTCTCTTTCATCATACAGGGTGAGCCTTAAGAAGCCAACGGCCCATCAGAATTTTTGCGGGTTGAGCGATCGTTTCTTCGACTTTCTCGACGGCAAAGTTCCAGCACCAAACCCGGCCGTCCTTGAAAAAGGCGGTGTTTCCCGGCCTCGGCAGCTCTGTGATTTGCTTTTGGAAATTTTCCGGGAAGTCAGCGGCAGCGAGCCGACTCACGGCGAAAGTCGTACCGTTTGGTTCGATACGAGTTGTTGGACGCTGAAACTCGAAGCCGACGGTACGCAGCGGGTGAAACTGATGACACTGGTTCCGGGTAAACGCATCGAAGTGCGCCTCAAAGGACGCGGCCCCGTGAAGGGAACGCTGATGTTGGTACGCAACGGCGGCGGGTTCTGTCTTCACGTTCTGCAGCAACTCAAGCCGAAGAAAGCGAAAACTTCCACGGCGGTGTCGGTGCAGGAAGCCGAACCCAAACAATTGACGGTGCGCTCGGCAGATATGGGGATGACGGAGGTCTACACCGATGATGAGGGACGTCAGTACGGAACCGAACTTGGCCGCATTCTCCGCGCGTATGCCGAAGTACAAGACAGAAAACTGAAGGAGCGCAACCGATGTCAGGCGTTGGCAAACACGACGTCAGATTCGGTGAAACGCCGGCACATCCGGAAATTTAACCTCGGTACCCAAAAGTGGAATGAGAATCGCCGGCGGTATCAGGCTCAGATTGAGTCCTGTGTGAATCAGGCGCTCAACCAAATGCTCCGGGACGGGAAGCCGGATGCCTTTATCGTGGAGGCCTTCGGATCCGTTTTTCGAATGGACGGGATTTCAGCAAAGGTGAAAAACCGCCTGTCCCGTTGGGTGCGCGGACTGATCAACGAACGGCTGATTTTCAAGGCAGCTGCTTACGGCGTAAGGATTGCCAAGGTGCCGGCCGCCTACAGTTCACAGTGTTGTCCGACATGTGGGTACGTCCACTGGCAAAATCGAAATGGGGATAAGTTCCGTTGTCTGCACTGCGGACATGAGGGCCATTCTGACCAAGTGGGAGCATTGAATCTTCTCGCCCGAATGCAGGATTCATTCTTTGAACGGTGGACGGGCAAAAAAGCCATCGAACGACACCTGAGGGAAAAATACGAGGAAGGTTGCCGACAACGAGGTGAAGTACCTTCTCCCGCGCCACCGCCACGAAATCAGGCAAGGACAGCAAAAGTTTTAAGAACACCACTTTGAAATTAAATAAAAAGTCAAAAAGTAGTATTCATCAAAAGGAGCACAGATTAGACAACCGGCGCGTTAACAACGGTATGACTAAATCGGGAGGCATTCGGCAGGGGACTGCAGCGGCAACGCTTCAGTCGATAGGTTCCCCAAGAACTCGAGCAGAATGCGACGATAAGTTGCCGTGTTATGCGAGACAGTAAAAAACAGCGAGCAAGGAAAGCGGCAATGCCGTTACCGTGGCCGCTGGACTTCGGCAGATTTTCGAATCTGTTGGAGAGCAAGATTAAACCTACCTTCGGTTTGTGACAAGTTCGGTAGGTTTTTGACAACGGATCGATTCTGCCACTTCAAAGCGTGCGTAGATTCCAGAAAAGTAGGTGTTTTCTTAACGAATTCAACCTACTTTTTGGCCTGGGGTTCGATTCCCTGGGCTTTTTTATCGGGTTAACCCGTAAGAAAAGGGGGCGTTGCAAAGATCAGGAAAACCTGATTTTTGCAACACCTCCTTTGCATGAAGGCAAAAACCAGTCAGTGTTCTGAACTGGCGCTAGGATTGGGAGGAGGGAAGCTGTCATGGTGACGGCTTCCGATGCAGATCAGGCGCGCTTGGGCAGGATCGGTGCGACGTCCTTGTAGCCGGAGAGGCCCAGAAGCGTCAGGAAGATCATCTGGGGACCGAGATGAATGTCCTGGCGGATGAAGTATTCATCCGTCGTGTGGCTGTTCATCTGAACGCCGCCGGCCGAGAGGCAGGTGGCGGGAACGCCCATGCTCACCGCCACGTTGGCGTCCGTGGAGGAGGCGCCGTAGTTGGTGAGCTCGATGCCGAGCGCCTTCTGAGCGGCGCGGGAGGCCTGAATGACGGGGCAGTCGTGCGGACGGCGGCCCGCCGGACGGTCGCCGATCTGGGTCTTCGTCAGCGTGAGAAGGCGCTTGGGGTCGGTGTCGGGCCACATCTTGTTTTCTTCTTCGACCGCCTTTTCGAAGATGTCGAAGATCCGAGCCTCAAGCTTCAGCAGCTCGTCGTTGTCCAGGCTGCGAATGTCGACGTCGACTTCGCAGTGAGGCGCGATCGTGTTGACGGACGTGCCGCCCTTGATGGTGCCGATGGTGTAAGTGGTCTTGGGATCCTTGACCGGGCGAATGTCGGCGATGCGCGCGCCGGCGCGGCACATGGCATGAATGGCGCTCGGCGTCTGGCCGAAGTTGGCGTAGGAGTGGCCGCCCTTGCCGTCGATGGAGAAGCGCCAGCGATGTGAGCCGATGGCGGCCCAGAGGATGCGGCCCACGTCCGTGTTGTCGCAGGCGACGAAGCCGTCGAGCTTGTGGTGCGTATTGAACCATTTGGAGCCGCGGATGTCGCCGTTGCCTTCCTCGCCGACGGTGGCGACGAAGTAGATGTCGCCCTTCGGACGAATGCCGCTTTCCGTGAAGCAGCGGATGGTCTGCATCAGGGCGCGGACGCCGGAGCAGTTGTCGCCGATGCCGGGAGCGTGATAGACGTTGCCTTCCTGCGTCACCTTGATGGGCGTGCCTTCAGGAAACACGGTGTCCATGTGGGCGCCCATGGCGAGCACGGGACCGTTGTTGGTGCCCTTCAGAAGGCCGACGCAGTTGCCGATTTCGTCGAGATGCACGTCTTCCAGGCCGTACTTTTCCATCAGGGAGGCGAGGTACTTGCCTCGGACCTCTTCCTTGAAGGTCGGCGCGGGAATTTCGCAGATCGTGATCTGCTCCTGCATGGCATAGGGTTCCTGATCAAGACAGAGCTGAAGGCCCTTCTGGACCTCCGGCATCTCCTTGAGCGCCAGGATGCTGTCCATGACGTTTTTATTCAGCTCGGGAATATTGGACATGATGAATCCACTCCTACGAATCAAAGCAGAATGAGAGACATGACAAAGGAAGAGGCAAGGCCGAGAACCATGACGGGGAGCGTGCGGCGAACCACTTCAAAGGGAGACAGGTCTGCGAGGCCCGACACGGCCATCGTGACGCCCGAAATCGGAGACATGGAGCGCGCGATGCCGGAAGCGAGCTGAACCGGAACGGCCATGACGGCGGTCTGCCACATCACGGAGCCGGCAGCCTGCGGAAGGAGCGGCGCGAAGGCGAAAAACGCGGCATTGCCGGAACCCGTGACGAAGGCGGCAAGCGCCATGATGAGAAACATCGTGAGAAGCATGGCCACACCGCCGACGCCTTCGAGCGAAGCCGCGTTTTCAATGAGCATCGTGATGCCGCCCGTTGCCTTGAGGCCGGCAGCGAAGACTTCGGCGCACACGATCAGAATGACGGTCGAGCCGAACACCTTGCCCATGCCGGTGAACATGGAGCGGGTGTTGTCGACGGCCTGATGGCTGTTGCGATGTGCGATCAGGTCAAACAGGAAGGCGACGAACGTGCAGGCGAGCAGGGCCGTGACGACTTCAAGACGAACGCCCTTGTAAACGAGCTTCGAGAACGTGAAGAGGAAGAAAACGGGGAGAATCGGCAGGATGGCGAACCAGACCGGTGCTTCGACCTGATTGGCGGCGCCCTTGGTTTCCACTGCGCTGACAAGACCGAAGTCCGCCTGCGTCAGACGGCCGGAGGCCAGGTCGCGCTTGTCGAACCACTGCTGAACGGCCCAGTGGCCGAAGGCGATGGTCGCAGCCGTGCAGGCGCCGACCGGGAGTTGGTTCTTGATGAAGAATTCGATGACGTCGAGCTTGGAGAGTTCGGCGGCAAGCAGCGTGTTGCCCGAGGCGGGGCCAAGGTCAAGACAGGAGGCCGTCACGATTACGGCGGCAGCGGAGAGGCGGGAGACGCCGACGGAGACGAGCAGCGGATAGATCGTCACCATGAGCAGCATGCCCAGGCCCGTTGCGGACGGGATGAAGACGTTGAGAAGCTGGCCGAGAAGATAGCCGACGGCAAGCAGGATGTACGGCGCATGAATCTTGGAGAGGGGCTTCGTGCAGACGTTGACGCGCGCCCTCGTGGCGCCGATCTTGTCCATGTAGGCTGCGAAGCCGCCGACGACCATGATGTTCATGCCAAGGCCGGCGGTGCGGGACTGAAGAAGATTGGTGAAGACCTGAATGAGGTCGAAGAAATAGTTGTTGGTAGCCTTCTTGCCCGTGACAAGCGGATCGCCGGAAATCAGCGTGCTTGCAACGAGAAGCACCACGCCAACCATGAGGAGCGCCCACGGGGCATAGTATTTTTTGATGATCAGGTATGCCGCAATGACGACACCTGCTGCGGCTAGTACATCGTTCGTGAAATACGTTAATTAATTGATCAATCCTCTTATCCCTCGTTGTGAGCCTGCAATAAGCGAG
>UQUM01000073.1 GCA_900544255.1 uncultured Sutterella sp. | reverse complement strand
GGGCATCATGGTCGCCGTTGCCGTGCCCAAGTAGTTCGATATGCAGGACGATGCCGTCGCAAAGAAATGCCAGTACAACCGGACCGTTGTGCTGACGGAACTCTACAAGCGCCACGCCGTTTCAAAAACCGACGACAGCCTGGGAACGACCCCCACGGCGTGGATTAACGCGATGCTGCAGAAATTGGAAGATTGCGAAAACCGCGGTTCCTGCCCGAAACTGTGTGACTCGCAAGTCGACGGCAAGGGAATTGAGTGAGCGAAAGCCGTCAAATTGACCGGTAGCCAGCCTCAGCAGAGTACCCGCTTCAGGGCTTCTACCGCCGCTACATCCGCAGGCAGCCACGCCACCGTATCAAGTTCATCTTTCGTGAGCCATTTCGCCGCTTCGTGTTCCAAAAGCTGAGGCTCGCCCTCGGTGAGGGATGAGAGAAAGCAGTGCATCGTGAGGTGGAATTTCGGGTAGTCGTATTCCACGGTCGTGAGATGCCTGATGGGCGTTACGGTGACGGCGAGTTCTTCCCGGATTTCCCGCACGAGTGCCGCTTTCGGCGTTTCCCCGGCTTCCATCTTGCCGCCCGGAAATTCCCAACCGTCTTTCTGATCCCCGTAACCGCGCTGCGCAGCGAAGACTTTGCCGTCATGCACGATGACAGCGGCGACGACTTCGATCGTTTTCATCGGGCGTTTCTCTCCGAAAGAGCGGCATCCACCAGGGTTTTGAGTTTGGCCGTAGCCGCCGCAGGATCTGCCTGTCCGCAGATTGCCGACACCACGGCAATGCCGTCGGCACCGGTGCGAATGATGTCCGCGGCGTGCGCTTCTTTGATGCCGCCGATCGCGACGGTGGGTAACGACGTCGCCGACGTGACGGTGGCCAGGCCGTCGTACCCCATCGCGGGCGCCGCATCGGGTTTGGTGGAGGTGGCGAAAATGGGGCCCACCCCGAGGTAGTCGGTGACGGCCGCGTCGACCCCCGCGAGTTCCTCAAGGTTTGAAACGGAAAGGCCCAGAATCCGATCCGGCCCGATGACCGCGCGGGCATCGTGAATTTCCAAGTCCCGCTGTCCGACGTGCAGGCCGTCGGCGTCAGCGGCGAGACACACGTCGGCGTCGTCGTCAATGATGAGCGGGATTGAGAAGGGCGCGAGCGTCTTTTTGAGCGCGCGGGCGCAGTTGACGAGGTCGCGTTTTTTCCAGCCGGGAGCCCGAAGCTGCACGACGGTGGCGCCGGCTCGGACGGATGTAAATGCCGTTGACACCATGCCGTCAAAGCCCCCGCAGAGAACGGGATCCAAAACGAGGTAGAGCGAAAGATCAAACGCGCGACGCATGGCAAACCTCAGCGACCGATGGTGTAGAGCGCATCAAGGTACGCGTCATGGAAGTGGCCGGGCCCCACGGAGACGGCCGCGGCTTTTTCTGCGGCCTTTTTCGCGAGGAAACAGGCGGAGGCGGCAGCGGTGACGGGGTCTGCGGCTTTGGCGACGAAGGCGGCGACAAGGGCCGAGAGGGAACACCCGGTACCGACCACCAAGGTGGCCATGACGTGGCCGCCGGCGATGCTGACGGTGCGGATGCCGTTCGTGATGTAGTCGGTTTCGCCCGTCACGCAGACGACGGCGCCCGTTTCGTGGGCGAGCGTCTGCGCAGCCGCGAGGGCGGACAAACTCGAATCCTGAGAATCCACGCCTTTGCCGCCGCTCCCCATGCCGGCAAGCGCCAAGATTTCAGAGCCGTTGCCGCGGATGACCGCGGGGTGCAGCGCGAGGAGCGCCTTCAACTTGGCGTCGCGCCACGGGAGCACGCCGGCAGCGACCGGATCCAGCACCCAGGGGACGCCGGCGGCGTTCGCGGATTCAATCGCAGGCACCATGGCATCAAATTGATGAGCGATGAGCGTCCCCACGTTGATGAGAAGGGCTGACGCAATACGGGCAAAATCCGCGGTTTCGTTTTTGTCCACGATCATGGCGGGCGAAGCCCCGGCCGCGAGGAGCACGTTCGCGGTGATTTCCTGCACGACCTGATTCGTCATGCAGTGCACCAGGGGATTTAAAGCGCGCAGGCGCTTCAGTTCCGTGAGAAACAGAGATTCAGTGAAGGCGGCGTCGGGCATGACGGTTCCTTAAAGAGAAAGTACGGCGCGGTAGAGCATGCAGCCCGCAAGGATGAGAAGAAGGCAGGCAAAAGCGCGTTTTAATGGTTTCGTATCCATGCGGTGGGCGGTTCGGGCCCCTAAGGGCGCCGTAAGAACGCTCGCCGCGGCGACGGACAAGAGCGCGGGCCAGTGAATGTAGCCCAGCATATGCGGGACGGCGGTAAGTTCCGGCACCTTCCATCCTGCGACGATGTAGGAAAGGGTTCCCGCCAGCGCAATCGGAAAGCCCAGGGCGGCGGAGGTGCCGACGGCTTTGTGCATCGGCGTGTTGCACCACACCATGAAGGGGACGGAAATAAAGCCGCCCCCGGCGCCGACGACGGAGGAAATGCCGCCGATGACGGTGCCGACGCCGAAAAGCCCTGCCCAACCGGGCAGCGTGCGCGAGGGCTGCGGTTTTGCGTTAAAAAACATCTTGACGGCGGAAAAGCCGACGAAGATGACGAAAATCAGGGCGACGGCGGCGGTCGGCAGAAGGCTCGACGCTTTGGCGCCTAAGGCCGAGCCCACGAGAATCCCGGGCGCAAGCCACGCCGTCAGATGCCACAAAACGGCACCGCGGGCATTGTGAGCGCGGACGGATGAAAGGGACGTAAAAAGAATGGTGGCTAGCGAAGTGGCGATCGCCGAATGGACGAGCACGGTTTCGGGAACTCCCGCTGCCGACAAAATGAGCGTCAGAAAGGGCGTCAAAACCATACCGCCCCCGATACCGAGGAGCCCAGCAAGGAATCCGGTACAGGCGCCGAGGCAAACGAGCGCCGCGATGAGTTCTACCGCCATAGATGAATGCGTGTCGCGGAAAAAAGAAAAACCCCGCAATCGGTGTTTCGGGCTACGTTGCCTGAACCAAAAGGTCAGGTGGTCGCGGCCGGGGCGGAAATCGGATCAGGCAAACGCGTGCCCGATACACTATCGGCCCTCGGTTGAAGCAACCTTGCTCAGCGAGCATCGGTTAGGAACATTGGAGCCACTTAAAGAAACACCTCGCAGGGCAGAGTCATTATACGAAAAAAAACGCACCGGGCGACAGGCCGCAGTGCGTTTTTTCGAATCGGTCAGACGACGCTTACTGTGCCGGATCGTTGGGCGTCAGTGCTTCGCTGCACCGGCGGTTCAAGTCCGACATCCGGTCGGCGCAGATCGCCTCTTCCGGATTCTTCGCGAGTTTCCCGTTTAAGGAATCAAACGCGATTTCAAGCGCCGCGGTCACCGCAAGACGTTCCGCCGTCATCGTCGTGTCGGCGGCGTGAAGACGCGCGGCACGGGAATTGATGATGTTGGCAGCGTTCTGCAGCGTGGCGGTATCTTCTTCAGAAACGTTGAAGAGGTAGTCGCGGCCGAGAATTTTCAGTGTCAGGCGAGGCATCTCGTGGGCTCCCGGACCAAATTAAAAATTAAGCCTGGGGCAGTTCCGCCACGAGGTCGGCGGCGATGCGGCCGAGGCGATCACGCACGGCGGCGTCGGCGGCCTGAAGCTGCGCGATTTCTTCGTTCTTCTGAGCGAGTTCAGCCTTGAGGGTTTCGATTTCCTTCTTGGCATCGGAATAAGCCGAGAGAACCTGGAGAACGGAGTTTTCCAATTGATCAAGCTGTTCTTTCATAACAAGTATCCTATAGCCTTGCGGCAAAAAATGAAAATAGTTGCGGAATGCTAGCAAAGAGTTGCGCCGACGGCAGTCCGTCCGCGCAAAAAATTTGTATCAGGCGGCTAAGAAGTTACTTCGCCTTCGCGCCGAGAATCGCTCTGTCCGCTTCCTGTTCAGTGGGGAGCGGATCGTGTTCGACGGCGCTAAGACGCCCTTCGTCGTCAAAAACGACGGTGACGTGGCGCAGTTCAATGTTGCCGCGGCGCGGGTTCATGTAGTAGGTGTAGTCCCAGCGGTTCTTATGAAGCGCGCTGCGGATCAGGGGTTCCCCGAGCATGAATTGCACCTGCGCCTGGCTCATCCCGGTTTCCAACTGCGAAATCATTTCGCTCGTGATGAGGTTCCCCTGATGCACGTCGGGGCGGTAAACGTAGCTGTTGAAGTTACAGCCGGAAAGCAGGGCGGCAGCCGCTGCGAGAGCAAAAAAGGTAGTGCGCACGGACATGGCAAATGAGGAATGAATCAAAAACGGTATTTCCAAAAGCGACTAAAAAAGGCCGCATCCCTGTATGATAGCGAGTATTGAAGGTGAAAGGCCTTTCTTTGTACCCCGAAGGAAAATGAATCCGCCGGTTAGGAGACGGGCGGACGGTTTTTAGTGTAAGGATCTGTCAATCATGGTGCAGTCAGCATACGGCCAGAGGGAGCCGGAAGAGGAATTAAAGGACGTGGGCCTGAAGGCAACGGCCCCTCGGATGAAGATTCTGGAAATTTTCCAGAAGACGCTGCAGGAAGGCAATCCCCGGCACCTCAGCGCGGAAGACGTGTATCGGCTTTTGGTTAAGGAAAACCTTGACGTGGGGCTCGCCACCGTTTATCGTGTGCTGACGCAGTTTGAAACGGCAGGAATCCTGGTGCGTCACCATTTCGGCAACGATCGTGCCACCTACGAAGTGGATGACGGCGGTCACCATGATCACATCGTTTGCACACGCTGCGGCCGCGTGGAGGAGTTCGTGGATCGCGACATTGAAAAGCGGCAACGCCAGATTGCGGAAAAGATGGGCTTCGGCTTGGAAAGCCACGCACTGTCGCTTTACGGCATCTGCGCGGACTGCCAGGCGAAGGAAAAGGTGAAGAAAGAAGCTCGAGAAGGCTGATTCGTCATTTGTTTATCTTTCTAATAACCCAAACTCCCGGGTCGCTAGATCACGAAAACCGATCTAAGCGCTTCGGGAGTTTTGCTATTCCCAACAGAGCGAATAAGTCACGATGCCGCTTGGCTACAGCCTTAACGATGAAGGTATTCGTTGCTCTGTGTTTGGTGGCTTGTACGCTCTG
>UQUM01000072.1 GCA_900544255.1 uncultured Sutterella sp. | reverse complement strand
TCCCTTTACCAGCTTTGGGAAGATTATATGGTGGCTACCAGCAATTAGTCAATGTATTTTACGAACGATGTACTAGTATAACGTTTGCTAAAAATAGAGACAGCATAAAACCTCGCAACGTTTCTGTTGTGATGAAGGGTCTGATCGGTCGGGATTGATCGATTGCAGACAGGGGCCGTCCTTCTCCTTGTTGAGGATCGCCGGACGTCATGACAGTGAGCCGTTGTGTAGGGCGGAAGCGGGCCTGTTCGGCAACGTGTCAGGACTTGGTGCGAACCATGCTGGTCGAAGTAAAGATGGCAGTGCCCGCGGCATTCTACATCTTGACTCTGAGGACGACGCGCGGCGTGCGATCGAACTCGGCAGCTGCCGCATGAGCAACATCAAGGTCGCGCGCGTCGGGGGCCTCACCGAAGCGCGGCGCATCCAGGCGTTGGGGGGCGAAAAAGGTGTCGAAAGCTGGTGCGGCGGCATGGTGGACGCCGGTGTGGCGCGCGGGCACAACATTGCCGCAGCGACGTTGCCGCACTACGTGTACCCGAACGACATCCCTTCAAGCGACCGTTATTAAGCCGACGACATCGTGACGCCTTCGACTTACATCGATGCATCCGCTCACATTACGGCGCCCGATCGTCCGGGCACCGGGTTTGAACCCGCCTGGGACGTCATTGAAAAGCACACGGTTGAGCGTTGGGAATTCACGCGACGCGCCGTTTGATCGTCGGTCGGGGGAGGATTGACGGACGGTTTTACGGAAATGACGTGAGAGTGTTCGGTAATACCTCAAAGAACCGCGTCTTTTTCAGCGGACGATCTGAAAAAAAGCGGTTTGTCCCCGTAGAATTCAAGTCAATCACAAAGAGAAGGTGCCGTTCCGAGAGAGGAAGGCGTCAAAACGAATATCAAAAGGATTTCATCATGATTTCTCGTCGTCATTTGGCGGCCGCGGCGGCGGTCTCCGTTCTGCTCGGCACCGCGCTCACGGGGTGCGGTGATAAAGCGTCCTCAGAAGTGACGCTTACGGTAGGGGCTACGCCCGTGCCGCACGCCGACATTTTGAAATTCATTGCTCCTGCGCTCAAAAAAGAGGGCATTAACCTTAAGGTCGTGGAGTTTTCGGACTACGTGAAGCCCAATCTCGCGCTCGCGGATAAGGAACTCGATGCGAACTTCTTTCAGCACGTACCGTATCTCGAGAGCTTTGCCGGAGAACGGAATTTAAAGCTCTCCGTCCTCTGTGCTGTGCACATTGAGCCGATGGGCGTCTATTCGAAGGCGGTGAAGAGCCTCTCCGACGTCCCCGAAGGAACCAAGGTGGCGATTCCGAACGACCCCACGAACGGCGGGCGCGCTCTTAAGGTTCTGGAAAACGCGGGGCTCATTACGTTGAAAGACGGCGTGGGCGTGAAGGGAACGCCGGCTGACGTGACCGTCAACCGACTCAACCTCAAGATCGTGGAACTCGAAGCAGCGACGCTCCCGCGGGCGTTGGACGACGTGACGCTGGCGGTCATCAATTCCAACTTTGCGATGGGCGTGGGACTTAATCCCTCGAAGGACGCCCTCACGATCGAAGCGAAGGATTCGCCGTACGCGAACGTCGTCGCCGTGCGTACCGGGGATGACCGGCCGGCTTTGAAAAAGCTCTCGGAAGCCCTGCGTTCGGCCGACGTGAAGAAATTCATTGAAGACACTTACAAAGTTGCCGTCGTACCGGCATTCTGATCCCCATTAACGAACGGACGGCTCCGTCGTAACCTCCCTCGAGGAACGGCGGAGCTTTTCCGTACTAACTGAAGCAAGTTGTCATGATTGAGCTGCAGCACATTACGCAGCGTTACCGCACGCCGGAAGGCCGGGAATTCCTGGCGCTTGACGACGTGTCGCTCACGGTGGAAAAGGGTGAAATCTTCGGCATCATCGGTCGAAGCGGCGCCGGCAAATCCACGTTGGTACGCTGCATCAACTTTCTGAACCGTCCCACCGAAGGCACGGTGACCGTGGGCGGTCGGTGCCTCAACCAAATGTCGGACGCGGAACTGCGGGCCATGCGCCGGAAGATCGCCATGATCTTTCAGCACTTTAATATTTTGTCTTCGCGCACGGTCTACGAAAACGCGGCTTTTCCCTTGGAACTCATGGGGATGAGTTCGGACGCCGTCAAAAAGAAGGTCGATCCCCTCATTGACCTCGTGGGGCTTTCGGAGCACCGCAACAAATATCCCGCGCAGTTGTCAGGCGGGCAAAAGCAGCGCGTGGGGATTGCACGCGCCCTCGCCGCGGATCCTGCCGTGCTCTTAAGCGACGAAGCAACGAGCGCCTTGGATCCCGAAACGACGGTGGCGACGCTGCAGCTTTTAAAGCGCATCAACCGCGATCTCGGATTAACGATCGTCATGATTACGCACCAGATGGACGTCGTCAAAGAGATCTGTGACCGCGTGGCCGTGATGAATCAGGGCGTGATCGTGGAAACGGGATCCGTGATCGACGTTTTTCGCCGTCCCCGGAGCGAAACGGCTCGGGCGCTCGTCGGGAGCATCATGGCGCAGAATCTGCCTGAATCCGCCGCGCAGCGGATTCTCGCGCAGGAGAAGGCGGCGGGGACACTCGAAACCGCGCATTTGCTGCACCTCACGTTCGTGGGCAACAACGCCACGAACCCCGTCATCAGCGAAGCGTCACGCGAATACTGTCTTAACTTCAACATTCTTCTGGGGCAGATCGACGAAGTGCAGGGGGAAAGTTTCGGGACGCTCACCGTCTTGACGCACGCCGAACCTCCTGTTTTTGCCCAAGCGGTTGCCTTTTTAAGAAGCCGCAACGTCCTTGTGGAGGAGGTGACGAAAAATGTCCTCTGATCTCATTTACATGCTTTGGGAATCGTTCCTTGAGACGCTCCTCATGGTGGGAGTTGCGGGGACGCTCGGGGCTGCGGTCGGCATCCCCTTGGGGATTCTCCTCTACACCACCGCCTCCGGGGGCATCCGCCCGGCGGGGCTCTTTAACCGCCCGTTGGGGTGGCTCGTGAACGCCGTGCGCTCCACGCCCTTCATCATTTTGCTCGTCGCCATCATTCCGCTGACGCGACTTATTGCCGGAACGTCCATCGGAACGGCGGCGGCGATCGTCCCGTTAACGATTGCGGCAGCGCCGTTGATTGCGCGCCTGGTGGAAACGAGTCTTCGGGAAGTGGATAAGGGCCTCATTGAAGCGGCGCAGTCGATGGGAGCCACTGATCTGCAGATCATTGTGAAAGTTCTGATTCCCGAGGCGCTCCCCGGAATTATCGCGGGTCTTACGATTGCGCTCGTAGCGCTCGTGGGGGCTTCGGCCATGGCCGGCGCGATCGGCGGGGGCGGCTTGGGCGACATGGGCATCCGCTACGGGTATCAGCGCTTTATGCCCGAAGTGATGCTCGCGGTCGTCGTGATCCTCATTGCCTTCGTGCAGTCGATTCAGAGTTTCGGGGACTGGCTCGTGCGGCGCGTGAGCCATAAGTAACGAACGACAATTGATAGTTGCAAACAAGGGACATCGTCACAGCGGGCGGTGTCCCTTGTTTTCAAGACGGAAGACCGAAATCAGAAGCGGAAGTCGCGTTCGCCGGCTTCGATTCTTTCAAGGCGTGTGATGCAGGTGCGGTGGATCTTCTCATTCTGAATGCGGGGCAGTTCCGACGCAATGAGAATGTCACCGGCGCGGCGGGTTTCGGGGGCCGCGTAGTCACACATGTATTCCTTGATGGTCATGATGGCGTTGGCTTGGCAGTAAGCGGCGATGCTCCCGTCTTTCGCAAATTCCATAAAGCGGTCGCCGGTGCGCCCTGCGCGATAGCAGGCCGTGCAGAAACTCGGCAGATACCCGTTGTCCATCAGCGAATGCACGATTTCATCGAGACTGCGGCGATCCGCGGTCTCAAACTGCGCCGTGTGTTCGTTGTCCTGTTCTTCAATTTTGATGGTGTAGCCCCCGACCGACGTGCGGGAACCGCCCGAAATCTGCGAAATGCCGAGTTTCAGCGCTTCGTTGCGGATTCGGGCGCTTTCTCGTGTGCTCATGATCATGCCCGTGTAGGGAACGGCGAGGCGGATGAGCGCCACGATCTTCAGGAAAAGATCATCCGGGACGGCGTTCGTAAAGGTTGCGGGATCAATATCGTCCGCCGGGCAGATGCGCGGCACGCTGATCGTGTGCGGGCCCACGCCGAAGACGGCTTCCAAGTGTTCGGCGTGCATCAAAAGTCCCACGAAGTCGTAGCGGCAGAGATTGAGGCCGAAAAGAACGCCGAGGCCCACGTCGTCGATACCGCCTTCCATCGCACGGTCGTGCGCTTCCGTCTGACGGCAGTAGTCCGATTTCGGTCCCTTCGGATGCAGTTCTTCGTAGGTCTTCTTGTGATACGTTTCCTGAAAAAGCTGATAGGTGCCGATTTGGGCTTCGTGCAGCTTGCGGTAGTTTTCTACGGTCGTCGCCGCAATGTTGATGTTGACGCGGCGGATGGCACCGTTCTTATGTTTGATGCTGTAGATGGTGTTGATCGACTCGAGGATGTATTCGATCGGATTGTATTTGGGGTGCTCGCCCGCTTCGAGCAAAAGACGTTTATGCCCCAAGTCCTGCAACGCGATCACTTCACGACGAATTTCGTCCTGCGTGAGCTTCTTACGGACGATGTCTTTGTTTTTGGCGTGGTACGGGCAGTAGACGCAACCATTCACGCAGTGATTAGAGAGGTAGAGGGGCGCAAAGAGCACGATACGCTTGCCGTAGATGTGCTCCTTTACCTTGATCGCAGTGTCAAAAATTGCCTGGTTGCAGTCCGGGAGATCACACGCCAAGAGGACGGCGGCTTCGCGGTGAGTGAGGCCTTTGCTCTGAGAAGCCTTATGAATCAATGCTTCAATGAGCGCACGGTCGGACTTATGTTCTTCTGCATAAGCGAGCGTGGATTCAATCTCGTCGTGGTTGATGAAGTCCTCTGCGGCCTTCGATTTCGGGTCGTACATGGTTGATTACACACAATTTGACGCCTTTTTTTTACAAAAAGCGTCGAGTTAAAAAACCGGTGCGAGCAACTCTCACGTGAAACTTTCTTTTTCTTCTTCGTGTTCCAGCTTGGTTGCTTCGAAAAGAGTGCTGAGTTTATAGGAAAAATCTGGCAATTGGTCTAACTCTTTAGTAGGGGTGTAACCATAGCCAAAAATCACTATTTGCCGTCGGCTACTGCCAAAAATCACGTCAATCGCAACCAGTTCCAGGCTGAAGTTCAGATCAATTTTTTTTACTAGCAAAGCGGCTAAAGGCTCGAACACTATTGCCAAAAAATGCGTTGCCTGTCGTTACCCAGTGTTAACCAACAGCGGCGTAAAGCCCCGTCGTTCAGGGCGGGGATATAAGCCGCGCAAACCAGGCGCCGACTTCATATAATGCCTTCATGTGGATACGCAAAGGTTTCTCATTCAAGTGCGCCAGTTCGGCGCCAAGTACACAGG
>UQUM01000071.1 GCA_900544255.1 uncultured Sutterella sp. | reverse complement strand
ACGATCGTCCGTAGTTTTAACCACAACAACTTTGGCGCCTTATATCCCCCTCCTGAAGGAACGGGTTTTACGGCGCGTGTGATAAGGACTCTGCATGGCGAAGACCCGAACCGAATACGTCTGCGATCAATGCGGCGGTACCGTTGCTAAATGGGCCGGCAAGTGCCCGCACTGCGGCGCCTGGAATACCCTCAAGGAATTTAAAGTGCAGGAGTCGGCTTCCGCGGCGCGGTTCGGGTTGGACAAACACCGAAGCCGCTCCATTATTGAAGCAACGCAGGTCATTGATCTTGCGGACGTGGAAGCCGAAGAGCTTCCGCGCATCGTCACCGGGCTTGAAGAATTCGATCGGGTGATGGGGGGCGGCCTGGTGCCGGGGGGCGTGAGCCTCATCGGGGGGGATCCCGGTATCGGGAAATCCACGCTGCTGCTGCAGGTGATGAGCCGCTTGGTGCTGCAGGGGCGCTCGGCACTTTATGTGTCGGGGGAGGAATCCTCAGGCCAGGTAGCGATGCGCGCTAAGCGCCTTGCGATTGATCCGCACGGGCTGCAGCTGATGAGCGAGATCGAACTCGAAAAAATCGAAGACGCTTTGATTGCCCGTAAGCCCGAATTCGTGGTGATCGACTCCATTCAGACGCTTTTCAGTTCCGCCTTGGATAGTGCTCCCGGGAGCGTCACGCAGGTGCGGGAATGCTCGGCAAGATTGACCCGGCTGGCGAAGACCTCCGGGGCGACCCTCTTTTTTGTAGGTCACGTCACGAAGGACGGCGCGTTGGCCGGGCCCCGCGTGCTGGAACACATTGTCGATACGGTGCTTTATTTTGAAGGGGATACGCATTCCAACTTCCGGTTGGTACGGGCCTTCAAGAATCGTTTCGGTGCCGTCAATGAATTAGGCGTGTTCGCGATGACGGATCGGGGCCTGCGCGGAATTTCGAACCCGTCGGCCATTTTTTTGTCCGAACACCGCGACAATGTGCCGGGAAGCGTCGTCATGGTGACGCAGGAAGGCACGCGCCCCTTACTCGTGGAAGTGCAGGCTTTGGTGGACGGCACGCATCTGCCGAGTCCGAAGCGCCTGAGCGTGGGGCTCGATCAGCAGCGGCTTTCGATGCTCCTTGCGGTACTGCATCGGCACGCGGGGTTAAGTTGTTACGATCAGGACGTTTTTGTGAACGCCGTGGGCGGCGTGAAGATTACGGAACCCGCAAGCGACTTGGCGGTGATGTTGGCGATTGCAAGTTCCGTGAGCGACCGGGCGCTCCCCCACGGCCTGGTGGTTTTTGGCGAAGCGGGGCTTGCCGGCGAAATTCGCCCCGCGCCGCGCGGGCAGGAACGCTTGAAGGAAGCGGCGAAACTGGGGTTCGGTAAAGCCGTCATTCCGAGGGCCAATGCCCCGAAGACGCCGATCGAGGGACTTGAAGTCGTTGCCGTGGACCGACTCTCAGACGCCCTTGACGCCGTGCGCGCAGCGTAGCCGCATTTGCTAAAATCAGACGATCCGCCGCCTGAAAGGTTTGGGCGGCTTTCCTTATTTTCGGTGCCTTTTCTTCGGAAAAGGGGCCTCGGGTTGCGAAAATGAAGATCACGAAGCTTTTGTCTCTGGAATCTCGTCCCGCTCAGACCCTCCTCGCGCGTGCGAAGAAGGTGGTGTTGTCTTACGCCGACCGAGTGAAGACGCCTGCGGAATTGACGATTGACGGGGTTGTCTACGAAAACGCGTTGGGCGACGTGCGTCCTCTCGAAGTGGACGATGTGCTCGTTGACGAAAAGGGCGCCATGTACGTCGTCGCTGCGGGTGAAGACAAGGTGATGCATGTGACGGGTGACCATGAATTGATGCAGGAAGCGGTGTACGCCTTCGTCGCGCGCGGCATCCGCGTTGCCAAAACGGACGACGGCTTTGCTGTGATCAATAACGACACCTTCCGTCAGATGTTGGAAGGTGTGGGTCTTAACTGCACCGTCGTGGACGAACCCTTCGTGCCGGTGCCGCTGCCCCGTCCTCATGCGGGCGGCTGCGGTTGCGGGTGCGGCCATCATCACCATCATGACGATGGCTGCGGTTGCGGTTGCTGCGGTGATGACGAAGACGAAGTCTGCTGCTGCGGTTGCCACGATCATGAACATCATCACCATGATGAGGAAGAAGGTTGCTCCTGCGGTTGCGGCGGTCATCATCACCACGATCATGACGAAGAATGCGGCTGCGGTTGCCACGATCACGAACATCATCACCATGATGAGGAAGAAGGTTGCTCCTGCGGTTGCGGCGGCCATCACCATCATGATCATGAAGAAGAATGCGGTTGCGGTCACAAACATTGATCGTTTTGCCGTAAGATAACGGGCTTTCCCCGGGGAACCGGGGACGGTTTGCGGTAGTGGCGAAATTGGTAGACGCACCAGATTTAGGTTCTGACGCCCTAGGCGTGTCGGTTCAAGTCCGACCTACCGCACCATTTATATAATAAAATCAATAGATTAGCGCTCGTTGCCGTTGGCTTCGGGCGTTTTTTATTGGCGGCAAATTGTGGGAAGAAAGCGTCGGGAAGAAACCCGTCAGCGGACTGTGGAACGTGTGACGAACGACTGCTGAAAGCTATGAGGTTGATAAAGGTCATTGTCTTCCTTTATCGAAGAGAGCTCTTTAAACTCGGTAATCGTGAGAAAAAATGGGTATGCCCCCGCGAGAAAGGAGAACCTCATGCAACTCGTTTGCCGAATCTGTGGCGCACCGTGTGACGGAACCGCATTGCCTGATGCCGTGTGCGCGGCCTGCCGTCACGCGGCACCGTCACTTGTTTTGAGGGTCAGTGCGGCGTCGGCAAAGCGTCACGCCGCGGGGAGCGCTTCGGGCGGCAGCACGTCGCCAGCCAGAATCGAGTCGGCCAAGTCCGACACAGTCTGTGCATAAAAGAAGGAGCGGTTGTAATCGAGAAGCGCCGCAAAGTTGGCGGTGCCGACGCGGTAGATCGTGGTTTTGCCGGCCGGAAGACTTACGAGGAGTACCGGAGTTTTGGGCGAAACCGGCAAGGGGGCCGGAAGTTCAATGCCGGCATCAAGCAGATTCTGCAGCGACGTCGTGAGGCGCGCTTCGCCGATGTCAAACCAACGGACGATTTCCGGTGTGACGCGGCAGGGCCAGCTCACGGGGAGCCCCCGTACCCAGCCGACTTCCCGGAGGTAATGCGCCGCAGAACCGATGGCGTCGTCGGCGGATTCCGAAAGGTTGACGACACCGTCTCCGTCCAGGTCGACGCCCAGTTTTTCAATGTTGCTCGGCATGAATTGACAGATGCCGAGCGCTCCGGCAAAACTCCCCTTCACCGACGTCGGATCGGCTTTTCCCTGCCACATGAGCGCAAGAAAACTTTCCAACTCGTTTTGAAAAAACGCCGCGCGCCGGGTGTAGTCAAAAGAGAGGGTGCAGAGGGCATCGAGCGTGCGGATGTTTCCCGTGAGTCGTCCGTAATTGGTTTCGACGCCGATGACGGCGGCCACGATCTGCGGCGGTACCTGATAGCGTTTCCAGCTTTCCGTGAAGGCCGCGGCATGCTCCCGAATAAAGACTTGAGCGTTGGAGACGCGGGCCGCGTTGACGTAGGTGCGGCGGTGCTTAAACCAGTCTTTGGGGGTCGAGGTGGCGGTAAGCGCCGGACGACTCATGATTTTGACGGTCGTTGCGTTGGTGCGGGCAAGCGTCAGTGCTTGAATGATCCAGCTGAAGGGAATGCCGCGTTTTTCAGAAACCTGTGCGGCCCAGAGACGGACGTCGTCGCGCCGGGCGTAATTGACGAAAGCCGCGGGATCGGACGCTCCGTGGGTGACGCCGGAGGCAGAGAGCAACCAGCCCGCGGCCGTACCGGACAGCAGCCTGCGGCGGGAAAGGTCGGTGCGGGAGTCGGTAGTTACCATGGCTGCGTCAGAGTGAGATCGTGCCGCACATCATAGCGCCGACGGCGGAAAATCATGCAAAAGGACGGCCCGAAAATCAACATAAACTGATAACATAAACCTTTCCCTTGATTTTCCGGTCGTCTTTCATGAAGAAGATTCTTGTGACTGCGGCTGCGGCACTGATGCTTTCAGGGTGCCAAAGCGTTCCGCACAATCCCTACAGCTGGCAGTACGCGGCCGGCCGGGAGACGGTATGCTTGGAAACGGATGCCGGCACCGACGTGGCGTTTACGATTCCTTTGCGGCAGGCTCTCGCGGATAAAGGGGTGACGGTAGTGGAGTCGGCGTCCGCCGGCTGCACGAAGCGCCTCGCGTTTTCCGCTCAGACGGGCGGATGGAGCGGCGCTGAAATCCGCAAGGCTCAGTTGGTTCTCACCGATATTCCCGCAGACGGCGCAATGGCGCCGGTGACAGGGTACCGCGTCACCGTAGAAAATACGGTGAGCGGCGGCATATTGGATACTCCCGCGGGCGACGCCACCACCATGATCCGCACGTTGGTGGATCGGATGTTCCCAGACCCGAAGCCCTGGAATCCGGACTGATTACGCCCAGCGTGTTTTCCAACACCGGACGGCTTCTTTCCAGAACGCATCGAGCGTGTCGGCGCCGAGCGGGGAAAAGCCGAAGTACGGCCACAGTTTTTCCAAAAGCCCCAACGGATCGTCCGAGGTGATTTCGGGGGCTTTTCGTTGTTTGGAAAGTTTTTCGCCGTCTTCACCCAAGATGAGTCCGATGTGCAGGTAACGCGGCGTCGGATACCCTAAGGCTTCCTGCAGCTCAATTTGACGGGCGGTGCTCGTCAGAAGGTCTTCGCCCCGCACGACGTCCGTAATCCCTTGGGCCGCGTCGTCCACGACGACCGCGAGCTGGTAGGCCCAGCAGCCGTCGGCGCGCTTTAAGACGAAGTCGCCGACGGCTTTTTCGACGTTCTGTTCCTGTCGTCCCAGTCGCCGATCCGTAAAAGTAATGACACGGTCTTCCGTGAGAAAGCGATGAGAACGGACGGGGCGCCCGTGGGTGCCGCCGCGGCAGGTGCCGGGGTAGACGCCCGCGGGCAAACCGAGACGCACGTCTTCCGTTTTGATCTCATGACTCGTGCAGGCACAGCCGTAGGCACGGTGACGGTCTTCCAGGGTTTTTAGGGCTGCTTCGTAAAGTTCGAGACGTTCGGACTGCCGTACGACCGGTTCGTCAGATGTGAGCCCGAAGTCGGCCAATGTGCGGAGGATCGCGTCCCCGGCGCCGGGAATGTCGCGAAAGGGGTCAATGTCTTCGATACGGATGAGCCAGGTTCCGTCGTGAGCCCGGGCATCGAGCCAGGTCGCCATGGCGCAAAAGAGACTGCCTTGATGGAGAAGACCGGTAGGCGACGGGGCAAAACGGCCTCGGTAGGGGAAAACGGAGAAAGTCGGCATAGTCAGTCGATGGCGCCAGAAGGTAAGTGACTCACGAAGATCGCAATGATAGACCGCACGCGAGCGGCCTTTCTCGCGACATCGGACATTGAGTGTATCGGTTTATGCCTCCGTCGTTCGACTGAGGAAAGACGCTTGACTTCCTCCTCGCCCTGAAGGACGAGGATTCCCTACTGAGTCACGGGGCAAGCCTCGTGATCTCTTCGATGGG
>UQUM01000070.1 GCA_900544255.1 uncultured Sutterella sp. | reverse complement strand
GGCGATCTTCGACCGTGTCGGAGTGTCTCGACCTTCAGTTTGAAGCAACACAGTATAACGAGGTGCGGAATTCACGTTTCACCTCGCAAGGGAGGGGGGCAATTGTGGTGTTGAAAGAGGGGTCAATTCAAGAATCTAGAAGAATAGATGAGGAATTCTTTGCGAACAATGCAAGAATATTTGAAGTAACGCTTCCGAACTTCTCATAAATACGAAAGTTGTACTTCAGTTTATCTCATAAAATTTGAAGTAATACTTCGGATTTTATGATTTGAGATGCCGAACCTCCGTGGCGCTAGACCCCGTGAATATCACCGCTCGAAAAAAAAGCGGGCGCCCGAAGACGCCCGTTGTCAAACAACTTAACTAAGGGTACAAGAAAAACTCAATCTTGAGAGAGAAAATCGATCAGCCGGCAATGCCGTTCATTTTGACCGCGAAGCCCGTGTAAACATTGAAGGCGATCGGCATGCTCCGCTCGTCCTGAATGTCGAAGTTCTGACGATGGTGGCCGTGATGGTTGCAGCCCCACAGGATGAAGGCCGCCTGGCCGCCGTGCTGAATAACTCGGCGAATGAAGAGCGCGCAGTCCTCGGAGCCTGACGGCGCATGAATGCGCGGCAGTAACGTCGTGTTCGGAACGTGCCTCATCACGTCCTCAACCTTGTCAAAGAGAGCCGGGCTCTGAAGAAGAGTCGTGGACTAGCCCGCCTTCGTCAACGTCGACTTGACGCGATAGGCCTTGTCGACGCCCGCAAAGATGTCGTACACATAGTCCCGCATGTAGCCGTTGACCTCCTCGGTCTCGCCTCGAACCTCCATCTGGAGGCGGGCATGCGCCGGGATCACGTTGCGGCCTTCGCCGGCATGCATCGTGCCGACCGAGACGCGGGTCGCGCCGTCGCCGTTGCGAGGAATACCCTGAAGCATCATCGAAGCCGCACAGGCAGCCATCAGCGCGTTGTGGCCGAGTTGCGGAGCGTTGCCCGCATGCGCGGGCTGGCCCTCGATGTCGATGTCGAACTTCGTCGAGGCGAGGAACCCGCCGTCCATCACGCCGATTTCGCCGAGCTTGGCCACGCCGCCCACATGACCGCCGATGAAGTAGTTCACATCGTCGACGACCCCTGCGGCCACCATGGCGCGGGCGCCGCGCACGCCCTCTTCGGCCGGCTGATAAATGAGCTTGAATCTGCCGCAAAGCTCGTCCTTGTGATCCACGAGCCAGCGGGCGACCTCGAGGCCCACAGCCGTATGGGCGTCATGACCGCAGGCGTGCATGACGCCCGGGCGCTCGGACGCGAAGCCGAGCTTGTTCGGAAGATGCTCGGGATCGTCGGTCTCGCGCACAAGCACGCAGTCCATGTCGGCGCGAAACGCCGTCGTGGGACCGGGCCTGCCCGTATCGAGCACGGCAACGGCGCCCGTGTAGCCTTCGGTCGCATCCAGGAATTCCTGAGGCACGCCGTGCTTCAGAGCGCGAGCCATGCCGTCGCGCACGAGCTGAGGATCGCGGCCGAGCACTTCCTTCTCGTTGATGTTCGCCTTGCCGATCGAAACGTCGAGGCCCAGCTTCTTGAGAAACTCGACGACGAAATATGTCGTCTCAAACTCCGTCCAGCCTTCCTCCGGACGCTTGTGCAACTCGCGGCGGTTGCGAACCATTTCTTCGTAATACTTGGTGTTGTCTTCCATGACATTCTCCAAAAATTTTCAAGCAGAGGCCTTGTCTGCAGCAGGCAGGGCGCAACGCTTCAATGAGAGTGAAACCAGGGCGCAGACGATGCCGGCTGCGGCGGCCGCGATGCAGACCATGTAGGCGCGGCTGAAGTCGCCGCCCGCATTGGCCCAGCGGATTACGAGAGGTCCGGCGAGGCCGCCCACCGAATAGCCGAGCATCATCAGGGAAAAATTCACGCTGTTGTGCTTCGGACCGTATTCGTCGACCACAAGGCTCGGATACGTGCCGATGAAGGCGCCGAAGCAGATGCCGACACCGACGATCCCGACAAAGAACAGCCCCGTATCGCCACGTCCGGCGGACATCAGCATGATGAGGCCGGCAAGCGCAACGATCAGCACAAGAATCAGCGTCTGGATGCGGCCGATCCTGTCGGAAAGCATTCCCGAGACGAACCTCCCGGACGTATTGGCAATCGAAATCACCGACACGCTAAGAGCAGCCAAAGCCGCGCTCGCCCCCACCTGCTCTTGGGCGATGGCCGAAATGTTCGAAAGAAGCATGAGTCCCATCATCGCAGACGACGTAAAGAGCAGAAAGAGAGGATAAAAGAGCGGTGTTCTCACCATCTCGAACCAGTTCATGCTCGGTGCGCAGCGCATGCCCGAGCGGCTCGTCGACGGTGCCAGAACGGCATGCAGATTGTCCGGACACTTCGTCGTCTGCAGGGCGGAAATCACGATCACCACGCCCGAGAAGACGCCCACGGCCAGCAGCGTCTCGGCAATGCCGAGCGCATCAATCAAAGCACGAACAACAAAGGGCAGCACGGCCGCGCCGATGCCCAGGCACGCCGTCACCAGCCCGCCCGCAAAGCCGCGGTGGTCCGGGAACCACTTGACGGACGAATTGATCGTGCAGCCGTTGACAAGCCCCGTGCCGACGCCGACGCATAGGCCGTAGCTCACATAGAGCATCTCCACGGACTCGGCCAGGGTCGTCAGCGCATATCCCGCCGCAATCGCAAGGCCGCCGAAGACAATCGTCAGCCTCGGTCCGAATCGGTCGTTGATGAAGCCGCCCGCCAGCATCACGAAGGGCGTCACGCCGGTCGCAAGACCGAAGACCGGCGCGAGATCCGAAGTCTTCACCACGCAGCCCGCCGCGTCCGCAATACGAGCAGCCAGAGGCCCCGCAAAGACGCTCCATACATAAATCGCACCCGTAAAAAAATTTATCAGGCAAAAAAGGGCAAGATAGGCAACCCGCCTCTTTTTAATTGACTCAATGTCGATTGGATTATTAGCGTTCATTTCAATAGACAATTAAATTGAAAAAGTTAAACCAATTATTAGAGCGCGCCCGTAAAGAAATTTATCAGGCAAAAAAGCAAGATAGGTAACCCGTCTCTTTTTTAATTGACTCAATGTCAACTGGATTATTAACGTCCATTTCAATAGACAATCAAATTGAAAAGGTTGAACCCATTATATATCTCGCATCGGTTCACAAGCCGTACAGGATTTTCCATTATTTTCAAATCATTAATTACATATCCGATATCCGATGTCGGATGTCCGATATCCGACATCCGTTGAACATTAACAATCCTAACGAAAATACCACATTTAATTAAATTGTTTTAGAAATTAAAATTCTCTGCATTCCGACACAGGAATACCTTTTTCTCCACCCCCTCGGAGTTTCTCTAAATGTCACTCACGCTGATTTTTGCCCTGGTCGTCGTCATCGCGACCATCTACGCCCTCATCAAGCGTTACGAAACCAGGCTCGTGCTGATTACTGCCGGCCTGGCCATGGCGCTCTTTTCTCTTAAGCCAATGGTGGCCTTCCAGCAGTTCGACGCCTCCATGACGAAGGGCTCGCTCATCATCGCCATCTGCTCCGCGATGGGCTTTGCCGCTGCGGTGGCCCTGACGAAGTGCGACGTGCATCTCGTCGCGCTTCTGACGCGTCCGCTTCGCAAGCTCGGCTTCCTTCTTCTTCCCGCCTGCATGATCGTCACGGGCTTCTGCTCGGTCGCTATTCCGTCGACCGCAGGCCTCTGTGCCGCCGTCGGTCCGTCGATGATCCCGATTCTGATCCGTGCGGGCTTTCACCCCGCCGTTGCGGCTGCGGCCATCGTCTGCTCGACCACGCCTGCGCTCTTCAATCCAGGCGTCGCGCACAACGTCTTCATCGCCAAGCTTGCCGAGATGGAGATCATGGATCTGATCGGCCTCTTCTCCTTGCCGCTCCTCTGCTTCAGCCTTGCGACCGTCGTCGGCCTCACGCTCGTCTGCCTCGCCTACCGCGACTACAAGAAGCCCGTCAAGACTCAAAATCAGGACGACACCTCCTCTGAAGAGGCCGACAATCTGCCCGAACATCCGAACTTCTTCTACGCCATTGCGCCGCTCGTTCCGGTCGTCCTGCTGCTTTATATCTCACTCTTCACGACCATGAAGATCAGCGTTGCGACGGCCATGATCATCGGCACGATCTACGCGATCGCCGTCACCCACTCCAATCCCGCCGAAGTCACCCGCAAGTTCTTTGACGGCATGGGCAAGGGCTACGCCAACATCCTCGGCATCATCATCGCCGCCGGCGTCTTTGCCGCAGGCCTGAAGGCCGCGGGCGTCATCGACCTGCTCGTCGAAGCGCTCACCTCCGCCAACGAATGGGCCCGCATCGGCGGCGCCTTCGGCCCCTATCTGATGGGCGTTCTCACGGGCTCCGGCGACGCCGCAGCCTTCGCCTTCAATGAAGCCGTGACGCCTCACGCCTCCGAATTCGGCCTCACGATCCCGTCGCTCGGCTATCTTGCCGTCATCGCCGGCTCCTTCGGCCGACTGAGCTCTCCGCTCTGCGGCGGCCTGATTCTCGTCGCCGGCATCGCAGGCGTCGAACCTCTTGAAATTGTGAAGCGCACCGCCCCCGTCATGCTCGTCATGGTGCTTGCCGCCTACTTCCTTCTCTGAACCTTTCCAGCCTCATCCAGGAGATCAAATCATGAATACGTCTCGCCTCACCGCTGCTGCGCTTGCAGCGCTTGCCCTTGCGGGCTCCGCCTCCGCCGCCGACGTCAAGATCTACGGCCGCGCCGACACGGGCCTCATCTACCAGAACTACTTCGGCGACTCGACCAAGGACGATTCCTTCGCCATGCAGTCCGGCACGAGCACCGCCACCCGCGTAGGCATCGAAGGCCTCGAAGCCATAAGCGACGACATTTCCGTGGGCTTCCGCCTTGAAAACCGCTTTGCCTCCGACACGGGCGAACTCAAGGGCGATCGCCTTTTCGAAGGCAACGCCTCCGTGAAGGCCATCAGCAAGACCTTCGGCGAAGTCGCCGCGGGCCGCATTTCCGGCATCGGCTCGGGCTCCGGTCCGTACGACCTGCAGAACTGCATGGACGCCTTCGGCGGCGGCACGAACGGAACGGGACTCTCCCCGCTCAAGAGCTCCCGCATGGATAACACGATCACGTACCGCTCTCCGAAGTTCTCGGGCTTCCAGGCCACCCTGCAGCACTCGCTCAAAATGGACTCCGTCAGCGCCTCCTCGCTTGGCGAAGAATCCGAATCCTCCGCCAACCGCTTCTACGGCGTCGGCCTGCACTATACGGCGGGCCCGCTTGACACCGCACTCGTCTATGAACAGACCGACTGGGGCAAGGCCAATGCCAACACGCCCGACGACGACAAGATCATCGTCACGCTCGGCGGCAGCTACCGCTTTGACGACCTGCGCCTCTTCGCCCAGGCCCAGTACTTCAACGGCGTCGAAGCCTTCGACGGCTTCTCCACCACCGGCGCCAACGCCATGACCGGCCTCAAGGGATACGGCCTTTATGCCGGCGCCGAATTCAGGTTCGGCAACGACTCGCTTCAGACGATGGCCTACTGGCACGACTACAAGACCGATGTGAAGGCCACGGGCGGCTCCGTCGACGGCTCCTCCGCCGGCATCGCCGCCAAGTACCTCTATCGTCCGTCCAAGACAGTCGAAATGTACGTCGGCTGCGGCTACTCCCAGTGGGACCGTCTTGATGCGGGCGCCGTCAAAACCGACAAGAGCGTCAATGCCTACAGCGGCGTGACGAAGTACTTCTAATCCGAATCCGCACTCTCCGGAATCGAAGGCGGCCGGCATTCCCTATCGAATGCCGGCCGCCTTTCTTGTCTGACGCTGCAGAATAATCATATGATCTGGTAGTGGTACCTGTCGGTCAGGCACCGCTGGATATGATACTCAACAGGCTTGTCGCCGTAAGTGAACGCCGTGCGTCGAATTTCGATGACGGGCGTTGGCGCAGACAAACCGAACTTCCTGCAGAGGTCTTCCGGCATGAGCTTTGCCTTGAGCGTCTCCTCGCACTTCGTGATCGTCACGCCGCAGGCCCGCTGATAGAAAGCATAGAGCATCTTCTCCTCATGACGGGCGAGATTCTCCTTCGTTAACTTTTCAAACACTTCCGGATTGGCCCACAGCTCGTCATGCGTCACCAGTCCCTGCGCCGTATTGAGCGTACGCGCCGCATGAATCGTCTTGACGCCGACGGGCAGATCTAGTATAACGTTCTGTAAATAAAGCCATTAAATAGCTAGTTCTGGTATAATTGGAGCTCCCCATCTACTGGAGCCTCCTCATGCCTCGCGGCCGCCCCATCGTTACCCCTCTAACTCTCACCCTAGAACAAGTTACCTCATTGACTCAGATCGCCAATTCACGCACGGCAGAGCATCGCCAAGTGCAACGCGCCCGAATTC
>UQUM01000069.1 GCA_900544255.1 uncultured Sutterella sp. | reverse complement strand
GTCATCAACGTAATGACGTCTTTGGCCAATTCCTCTTCGAAAGTTTTCTCAGGCGGCAACATCAGCACCTTCAGTTCTGTTTTCACGAATCGACAGAGATGCCGTATGAGATCAACGCCAAAGCGCAGCAACCGGTCTTCGTGCGTTACCACCAGCCGGGCAATTTTTCCGAAGAGGAGTTTCGTCAAAAGAGACCTTAACCCCGGCTTTTTGCAGTTGAGACCGCTGCCGATGTCGCTGACTACTTCGTCGCATCCGGCATTGCGCAACCGTACGATCTGCCGCTGCAGGTCTTCTTTCTGATCGTAGGACGAAACTCGTGCATAACCAACGACTTTTCGTTCGTGATCTCCGGCATCGTCTTCGATTCGAAACCGTCGATGTCCGCCCAGAGTACGCTCAGAGGCTGCTATGAGTCCTGCAGCCTCCCAGCGACGGATGGTGCTGGTGGAAACGCCGTACTGCTTCGCCAGATGACCGATGGTGTAGAGCGTCATGGTGTCCTCCTTGAGACTGATTTCAGGAAGGTACCTCCATTGTGACAAATTTGACAGATTTATGTTCGGCTAACCAAGCCCCCAACTCGCCATCCGTCTTCATTCTTTCGAATCCAGGCATGGTGATCCGATTCCCGACCGAAAGCGATTTGGCGCGTCAGAGAACCTCCTTTTCCGACTCGATACAAAATACCTTCTCTAAAAGACGATCCGCAGCGTCTGACGCGTCTCCCGCGAGCGTCACCATCGTCAACGCCGTCGCCCGACTGTCTGCCGCATCAATATTCCTCATCGACCGCACCGCAGGCCCCGCTCCCCGGTCTTTCCCACAGAAAAGCACCAACCCCGCCATTTGATCCCGGGGATCGGCAGGCGCCGTTTGAACAAGGTATTTGAGCATCACCTCCGCCGCATAAAAGCGGCTCACCGTGGGCCACGTCGCGTATTTCGCATCCGCCACCCAGAACTTGACGCCGTTCTTTGTTTGGATGCGGACGACGAAGTCCGGCGTCCAGTAGGCGCCTGCGGGATCGACGAAGGGGGCGCCCGTTTCCGCAAAATCCAAGGTCATCGTCCGCACAAGTCCCACGCTTTCCTTCGCAGAAGACGTCCCTGCACCAATCCGCGGCTCGTACCAAAGCGTCACCTCCGAATCCTCCCGCACGAAGCGGTATTCGTTGCAGATCGCGTCTTCCCCCGTCTCATGCGCCTTCGGCCACGCAACGATCCGTCGGGATTCCGGCGCGCCGCCGAACGCCCGAATGAGTTCCGTCAACACATAGTATTCGTAAAGCCGGCTCGACTTTTTCACATCGACGTAGAACTTTACTTCGCGCTGCGTCGGGCGCTCAAACGCAAACCACGCCTGCATCAATTCATAAAAGGGACGGTACGCAAGCGACGCGCTGAAAATCGCCGAAGGTTCCGGCAAATGCGTGAGTTCCCCCGTGTCCGTAATCCCGAAAAGTCGCCCGTAAACCGCCATAAGGCGTACCAATTCCGTCGTGACCCCCGTCCGATCTTCGTCCCCCAATTCGTCAAAGAGGGTCTTTGCGGCCGCGGCCGTCGTCTTCAGGAAACCGACGAGACAGCGGTTTTCATAGATGTCGTAACTTTTTAACTGCGTTTCATCCAAAGTTCGCGCCGGCAGGTAATACGTCCCCTCGCAGCAAATCCCGGTCACCTGAGGCGCAGGCACCAATTCTTCGGGGTGCGTCGCAACGAACGCCAAGGTGCGGTGCGTCACGGATTCCACGCGCGCGACCGACGTCATCCGCAGCCCTTCCTGCAGCCGAAAGCGCGCACTCTTTTCAAAATAATGGTGGTAACGCGCGTAAAGCTGCGCCGTGCGTTCAATGAGAGCCGCATACGCCGCTACGCCCCGCCCGCCTCGCGTCGTTTTCCCTTCGGCGGGCGTCGTCAAAAGCGCGGCATTTAGCTGCACGACGTCAAGCATCGCCTTAAGTCGCCGGCTTTCCGTGTCGTCACCGGGTTCCAATACGACGGGCTGCGTCGTCCCCCTTTCCGACACGCCGAATTCGTTCGTGATGACGAGCGTCAACGTCACGGCGCCGATAAAGTCCGCGAGCAGCCTGCTTGCCAACGTCAAAACCGCCGTCAGCGTCCCTTTTTCCGGCGTGAGAATCACGGGCTGCCGCGCCAAAAGCGTCTCACCGATAAAAAGCGCGGCCGTCACCGCCCGTCCCGCGAGCGACCGGGTAAAAGGGGTCTCCGTGAGTGCGAGCTGCACGCGGCAGTCCCCGGTCGTCGTCAGGATCGGTTCCGGCGTC
This sequence comes from uncultured Sutterella sp., assembly GCA_900544255.1. Taxonomy (GTDB): domain Bacteria; phylum Pseudomonadota; class Gammaproteobacteria; order Burkholderiales; family Burkholderiaceae_F; genus Duodenibacillus. The sequence goes on along the minus strand of UQUM01000069.1, from coordinate 4,203 downwards.
AGCCGCTCCCCCGAACCAAAGTGAAGACTCACATCGGCTGAGGATCCCGCAGACTGCAGCCGAAGCGTTCCCGTTAAAGCGCCCGTCATCAGAAGAACTGATAGAAGTTGAGGTTACGGTCGCCGCGCACGAGGATTTCCCGCACGATGCCTTCGGTCACGGGGTAATTGGCCGCGAGCGCCAGGAGCTCTTCCAGCCTTTCCCTAAACTGCGGGCCGCTCCCCTTTACCATCGGAAGTATCTTCTGCGCCACGGCGTAATCCACCGCCGTTGTGCGTCCCCCGTCAAAAAGCGACGCACCGATCGACACGAATTTCGCCATCGCCCGGCGGCTGCGCATGGAAACGTTCATTCCGAGCGAATGCAGCACATCGTAGAAGGGTTTGAGCTCCTTGGGTTCGGCGGCCCTGTCGTGGCCCCCGAACGCCGTCACGAAGTCCTTCCACGTGACGGAATCCGCGGCACCCGGCGCTTTCTGCGCTGCGGTAAAGTCGGGCTGCGGCAACCGCACGATCCACGCGCGGTCCAAGAGTCTCGGCGACAGGGGTTCGGTCGTATCGTCAATGTTGATCGTCGCCAGGAAGCGCAGATGATCCGGAATGCGGCACACGAGGTTGTCCGCGAGCACGATGTCTTTGTCCGATTGCTCGTCCCCGCCGCAAATCCGCATGAAGTCCGCCCAGTAGTATTCCATCGGACTCAAATTCGCTTCGTCCAAAAGGAAAATAAAGGGCAACAGCGGTCGTTCGGCCGTCCCGGCTTCAATGTCAAGGAGCCGGAACGCATCGTAGCGCCGGCGGTCGTTCGTACTGAAACTCTGCGTCAGGGGGTTGAAATACCCCAGGAAGTCGCGTTTACTCGTCCAACCGCGTTCCACCGGTACGGTGAGGAAGCGATCACAGCGATCGCCCGACCACGCAGACGTTTCCGCGAGTTTCTTTTCGAGATGCACGAGCCCCATCGTTTCGGCGATCACGGAGCACACGGACGTTTTTCCGCAGCCGGGCTCCCCGGAAAAGACCGTGAGGAAGTTGTTCGCCACCGACAAAAAGAGGTTGACGGTTTCGTCGTGCGTGTAACCGCGCCGAGCCTGAAAGTCCTCAATCAGCCGACGGCGGATACCGGACGTCGTCCCCGACACCGTAGGGAGCGTCCACAACGCGGACATCCGACTGCAGTAATCGGGATTTTCGGACTTGGCGGGTTTTACCGCCGGCCTTTCCGCCGGGGCTGAGCCCCCGATATTTAATTCGGGCAGTGCCCTAAAGCGCACGATTTCCGCCTTCGCGGTCGCCACCATCGCCTTTAATTCCGACGACCAAAAGGCCTTCTTCTTTTCCGCCTCGGTTTCGGCGGCCGTCAAATCCGCGGCGAGTTCGGCAATCCGGGCTTTCGTAGCGGCCCGCAATTCCTCGTATTCCTTCGCTTCCGCTTCCAAGGCCGTACGGTGCTCTTCTTCAATCGCCCGGCGCTCTTTCCCGAGTTTTTCGTTCAAGGCCGTCAATTCCGGCGTCTGCGCAACGGCCGTCATCACCGCGGCCGTCACGGGGCGCACTTCTGCCGTTTCTTCCTCTTTGAGAACATTCAGCAACGCGCCCACCGCCGTTTTTCTTACGTCGGCCGTAAAGCGCCGGCCGGCCGCCCAGTCCGCAAGAAGCGTCCGCACCTTTTCCCGACGTTCGGGGGCTTTAAAGAGTTCCACGTCGTCTAAAACCGACGCCATGTCCGCGATGTCCGAGAGAGCCGGTATTGACCGAGCGGCCGCCGTGAGAAGCGCAGCGTCGGTCAAGGCGTCCGTCGTCCGTTTTTCAAACGCCGTCGAATCCGCCACCGTCGCCACCCGGCACTTCACCGTACTTTCGGGCGTCTCCATCGCGAGATCGAGCACACTGTCGGCAAACTTGGGTACCCACAGCGTCACGGCCGCCGCTTCGTTTGCGGTAAGCCGCGGCACATAGAGCCGGTGGTTCATGTCCGCGCGAAGCCGGAAGGGGCCGACAAAGCCCCCCTTTACTGCGATTACCGCCTCTTCCCCGTCAAAAACGGCATCGTTTTTCCCGGTTTCGTCCGCCGTCACGTACGTGTCCGCCGTAAGGTCGAAGGCCTTCGTTTCGGGCGTCACCACCACGGCCCCCAATGCCGACAAGAACTGAATCTGCCGCCCGATCTGCGGCTCCAGCCGCTTCATGTAGTCATAGTCTTCCGTGGGCGTGACTTCCCCGAAATTTTCTTCCAACACTACGAGGCGTCCGTCCTTTAAGGCGCTTGCCATTGCCGTGTTGGCAAACCGCAGCGCCAGCCACCCGCGTCTCGGGAAAAGAAACGCCTGCTCGTCACGCGTCAACGCCGTCCAGCCGTGGTCGGTCGCCACGTATTTCGCCGAGAAATTGATGTAATTATTCTGACGCCCGATGACGCCGATATAGCGCCGCGGGTACGGGAGGTGTTCCAAATCGGGACGCGTCTGCGACGGCGCAAAACGCGCGCGAGCCGTACCTTCGGTCTCCGACGTTCTTTCGGCCTGCATCCCCTTAGCGGCCCCCAAACGCAGTTGTGCGGCTTCCACAACGTCGTGCGGCACCCCCGCCGCACCCATCTTCTCTACGGCCGCTTCGGCCTCACGCCAGCGGCCGTCGCCCGTGAGACAGACCACCAAACGCGACCAGGCGTCCGTTCGGCGCTTTTCCTCGGCAGCCGTTTCAGCGATTTCGGCGAGGGTAAGGGAGGCCGGCACCGTAAGCTTCAACGCCTGCTGCACTTCACTTAACTGATAAAGGACACTTACACGCTCGTCGGTGGAAAACCACGCTTTGATGCGCAGACTTTCATGCAGGAATTCCAAAGCCTGCGGCTGATCCGAAGTCATCAATTCGTTGACGTGCTCGCGGAAATGCTTCAGTCCCGCCGCATGCGCCAAACCGTCAATGCTGTTTTCAGCCGTCCACGTGCGCCACAAGGCAATGCGGCCATGTTCCGCCGCTTTCTCCGCCTTCTGCGAGGGGGCCTTGCTGCGTTTGAGTTCGTCCGAAATTTCAGATATCCGTTCCGATGTCGGGAAACATGCTTCAAAGGTTTTGATTTCCGCCTTGATTTGCTCGGTGCCGCCGTCGCGCTTTAAAAGAGCGATGAGGTATGAGGCCGCCATGTTTTCCCGCTCGGCATCATCCGCCAGGAACGTCCCCTGGTAATACAGGTCGGCGGCGGCTGCAAACCAACCTTTGTCCGTCAACTGCTGACCGAATGCCGCGGCGCTTGCGGCATTTCGGTGTTCCCGATACCGTTCCGCAGCCGCTTTAACGTCGGCCAATGTAGGCAGAGCGACGCCGAGCCGCACTTCTGCCGCTGCGTCGGCGGTTTGAGTCGCCGCCTCCGTCGGCGTTTTCACAACGTCGTCCGGCAGACCGAACTGCGCCTTCAGATCATCCGGAATCGGAAAATCCCGCCGCACCGTCACGTAATCCGGAATGGCCTTATAAATCGGTCCGAGCTTCTGCCAAATGCGTCGGCAGGTATCTTCGTACGTCGAATCCCCCGACTGACTCAGAATGTTGAAAATCCGTACCGAGGACAAAATCCGGGGAAAGTGCTTGCGGAAGTCTTCCGTGGGTTCGTTCTTCTGACAGTAGTCCGCAAGCCACGCATCAAACGCTTTCGTGACGACGGCGTCGGCGTAATCCGCCTTCACGTCGTCCGGTGTAAATTGAGGCGCACCGTAGTTTTTATGAAAATAGTCCGACGTTTCACGGCACGTCTTCGGAAAATCTTTGTGCACCTTCAGAAAGTCTGAAAAACTCTGCTCCTTCAGAAGACTTCGGAAGGCCATTTTGTTGTCGGTGAAGAGCTGCGCCAGCTGCCGTCGGCAAAGGGTGTTATTCCACCAACTGTTTTTTCGAAACCCCTTCACCATCCCGCAGCGCCCCATAATCGCGTAACAGGTGGCTAAGAAATTCGACTTTTCCGACGAAGGATGATTGCGGTAAATCGCTTCCAAAAGTTCGACGTCCATGGCAGTTCCCAATGATTTGTTCAAACGGTTGGGATTGTATCGCCCGCGTCTTCACCGGCGCTGAAATGCGTCATTCATCCCAAGAACCGCACATTGACGTACTCCTCAGCCTAAAGGCTTAGGATTCTTGGATCAAACGCCGGATGCCGACTTTCGTCGGTCTGACTCCGGCTCTCCTTGACGGACGATCGTCCCGC
>UQUM01000068.1 GCA_900544255.1 uncultured Sutterella sp. | reverse complement strand
CACAAATTGAGTGTCTATTAACAACTCAATTTTAGCACAAAAAAATCCACCTTCATAGGACGGATCAACAAAAGAACGAAAAAAATCAGAGAGTTGCCAACTCACAAGATATAGGAGTATCGATGAGTGGCAAGCGATCCGGGAAGTTCAGGTGCACCATCTGCTTCTGAGTGAGCCATATAGTTTCATCCGCAACCCGAACTTCAATCGGCGCACTGCGTTCTAAACAACAAACGACCAAAGCAACAGCAACACCAACTGCCCCGACAAAATCCGCAGGAACATCGACAACGGGTACACCGTTGAATACGCAATCGTCGAAATGTTCTTTTCCGAGAGCGTACCCGCAAACGCCAGTGTCGGGGGATCGGTCGTCGCACCGGCGATCAGCCCCACGATGGCGTGGTAGTTGAGCTTATATTTGAGGCGAGCGACGATCCCCACCACCAAAATCGGAACGACGGTAATCACAAAGCCGAACGCCATGTACATGAGGCCCTGGCCGCCCGCAATGGCCGCCACGAAGCGATTACCGGCGGCAAGACCCACGCTCGCCAAAAAGAGCGCAATCCCCAATTCCCTCAGAATGAGGTTGGCAGACTGCGTCATATAGGTGACGATTCGCAGCTGCGGCCCGAAGTACCCCAACAAAATGGCCACGATAAGCGGGCCGCCCGCCAAACCCAATTTCAAAGGTACCGGCATTCCCGGAAGCGCAATAGGAACCGCTCCCAAAAAAACGCCGACCAACACTCCGAGGAAAATCATCGCCACATTCGGCGCATTGAGTTTGCCGGACTGATTCCCCAACGTCACCGCAAGGCGCTCCACCGCCTTCTCGGGACCCACGCAGTACACTACGTCCCCGATCTGCAGATGAAGCTGCTGGAAAGGAAAGAGCGTCATCCCCGCACGGAACACCCGAGTGATGTTGACGCCGTCGTAGCGCGACAAATGCAGATCCGCCAAGGTCGTTCCGTTCACTGCCACCTTGGTTACCGTCACCCGCCGGGAAATCAGCGGCGACTGCTCGGCGGCCAAGTCCGGCCCGTCGTCAATCTGACCGCAGAAGGCAACGATCGGAGCCTTCGCTTCCTTACCCGCCACAATCCGCAGATGATCGTTCATATAGATCGCGGTGTCCGGGTTCGGACTCGTGATTTCGCCCGCGTGCATCACACGACTGCAGATGAAGGGACGGCCGATGAAGTCACGGATTTTGCGGATCGTCTGGCCGTTGATGCCGGAATTCGTCACCTTCACCTGAAAGTAAATCGGCGCGTCGTCCGAGGCTTTTTCCGCCAACTCCCATGCCCGATCTTCTTCCGCCACGTTGATGCGGAAGATAAAGCGCAGAGCAATCGCCGTCCCGATGATCCCTACCACCCCCAGGGGATACGCGCAGGCGTACGCCACGGCAATATCGTCCCCCTGGTACCTCAGCACCGCCAAGGCTTCCTGAGTTGCACCCAGGCCCGGCGTATTCGTTACGGCTCCGTAGTGCACGCCGAGCATTTGCGCGAGATCAATCTTGTCGGAGAACGCAAAATAAAGAAGGATCGTGACGACGAGACTTGCCGCGACCGCGAGGAGCGCCAAAAGGTTTAACTGCATCCCGCCGCGTTTAAAGGAGGAAAAGAACGACGGCCCTACCTGCAGCCCGATCGAAAAAACAAAGAGCGCCAGCCCGAAATCCCGAAGGTACGCAAGCCCCGTCGGATTGACCGTGATACCGACGTAACTTGCGGCCAACCCGGCAAACAGGACGAAACTCACTCCCAGCGATACGCCGAACACCTTGATGCGTCCGAGCGCCATGCCGAGCGCAATCACCGCCGCGTAGACAAAAAGCACATGCTCGACGGAATTCGGGTCCGTCAGAAGCGTCATCAGCCAGTTCATAGGGATTTTTTTGTTATAAAAAAGGGGAACTTAGGACGATACGCCCTTTACCATGGAAGTCCAAACACAAATGCAACAGAGGCCGGCGGTTTTGCCGTTTCCGCCGGCCTCTTTACGTTTATGTTTATAAATCAAGAATGATTGATTTCAAGAATACAAACACCCCGGATCACATCAACCCAATAATCCCAACAGTTCGCCCCACCGGAAAACGGCGGACAACTGCTGCAGCGACGACTTCTCCGGTTGTTTTTCCTTGATACGTCGTAAGACCAACATTGCCATCCCTACCGCTCATCTCAGATAAACCGACACACGTGATCGACCGCGATGTCGGAAAAACCGTAGGCTTCCGCTTTCGTCACACGACCGCCCGCCACCTCCAGCACTTCGCCCAAAATCTTTTCGCCGGCGTCCTTAGTGGTGAGCGTACCTTCGACGATTCCCGACACGTCGATATCCATGTTGTCCGCCATACGGCGTGCCGTCACGGCGTTCCCAGTCACCTTCAAAACCGGTGCCAAAGCGTGTCCGATTTCCTGGCTGGTTGAGGGTGCCCACATTCTCAAACCGAGGCCTCCGTCGTTGCCATAGCATATTTCAGTCGCATCGACACCGGGTATTTTTCGTGAAAACGGATTAAGCCACATCATCCAGCGGATTAGTCCGATACCGTCCCCCATGGGGATACCCGCAGGTTTTTGCGTGTTTTTACAACGAGTTTTCCCATCAGAATTTGTGGCAACACGACGGGAACATGGTGTTCACCGTCATTGACAAGACTTTTTTACCGAAGGAACCCCATGTCCACTATTCGTTACGCCGGTCGCCTCGCTGCCGCTGCTCTTTTGACCGCCGCCGCGCTTTCCGCGCAGACCGCTTCGGCCGCCGGTTTTCAGCTCACAGAACAATCGAGTCTCGGTGCTGGCCGCGCCTACGCCGGCGCAGGCATCGTCGGCGATGACCTGTCCGCCGTGCACTACAATCCCGCCGGTATGACGCTTCTCCCCGGCACGCAGATGCAGGCGGGCTCCGTGTGGATTGAAGTCAACGCGGAATACGATGGCGATCTCGGTGCGAGCGAAAACGGCCGCTACAAGGGCCAGGCAATTCCCGCGGGTTACATCACGCACCAGTTGACGGACGACGTGTGGCTGGGGCTGGGGCTCACGGTGCCGTTCGGCATGGGCACCGACTACGACAAGGGTTGGGAAGGCGCCGAACGCGGTTACACCTCCACCATTCTCACTTTTGACATCAACCCCAACGTAGCTTGGAAAGTCAACGATTTCTTGAGCGTCGGCGGCGGGATTTCGCTGCAGTATGCGAAGGCGAAGTTGGGGGCCCGCCTTCTTAATGAGGCTGGTTACAACGTTGGCAATGGGAAAATTAATGCCGACAGTTGGGATTGGGGCTGGAATTTTGGGGCAATGCTGACTTTGTCAGAGAAACTTCGGTTCGGTTTGTCTTATCGATCTTCGATTACACACGACGCTGAAGGGGACTTTGACTATGAACCCAGTTCAATTAGTCCGCTACCTGCCAAAACATTTGATTCCAAGGCAACCGTCAAAACCCCTGATACCATCATGTTCACGGCAACTTGGGAAGCAACCGATAATCTTCGTCTGTCTTCTTTGATTCGATGGGCGAAATGGTCGAATTTCAAAGCGCTCACTATCGAAAATGATGGTTTTGCATCCAAGACCTACGACAATGACTGGGAAGACACCTGGCTCTTCTCCGTCGGCGCCGACTACAAACTCAACGACGCCTGGACGGTGCGCGGCGGCGTGGCTTACGAAAAGGATCCTGTGAGCGACAACAAGAAACGCATGGCCGTCATTCCCGACACCGATCGTTTGTGGTTGTCCGTCGGTGCTACTTGGCATGCGGCGAAGAACTTCCAGATCGACGGCGGGTTCTCTTACCTCAAAGGCATCGGCAACCGTGATCTTTATAAGGAAAATGGGAACAAGCTCGGCAAGTACAAGAGTCTTGACGCCGTCATCCTCGGCATTCAGGGTCAGTACCGCTTCTAACCATCTCTTTCACCGTATCGGCTGACGTCGATACGTCTCAGGCCCGCGGCTTCACCAGAGCCCCGGGCCTTTTTGCATTGTTTTCCTGCAGTTCTCAATAATGCTCCGTTATCATTGCACCCGTTCTCAATTTTTCGCCCCCTTTTTCCATGCTTCTGAGCGATCTTTCCGTCGGCCAAACCGCTGTCGTCACCCGCGTGGGTGGCGACGGCGCCCTGCGTCAGCACTTTTTGGACATGGGGCTGATCCCCGGTGCCGAAGTCACCTTGGTGAAATTTGCTCCCATGGGCGACCCGATGGAACTGCGGCTGCACGGGTACGAACTGACGCTGCGGTTGGACGATGCCGCGCGCATCGAAATCGAGAACCCTCGAAACGAAGAACCTCACTCGACGACGGCGGCACCTCGCTTTGGCGACACGCCGCACCCGGCTTACGGCGAAGGTAAAAGCTTTCAACCTCACTACAAAGAGGAACACTCGGCGCCCGTTGAAACGCGCTTGCAGTTTGCACTCGTCGGCAACCAAAACTGCGGAAAAACCACGCTCTTTAACCAGCTCACGGGCTCCAACCAACACGTCGGCAATTTTCCGGGCGTCACCGTCGACCGTAAAACCGGCGTTCTCAAACTCGCGCCCGCTGCCGAAGTCACCGACCTTCCCGGCATCTATTCCCTGTCGCCCTACAGCAGCGAGGAAATCGTCTCCCGCGAATTCATCCTGCGGGAAAAGCCCACTGCCGTCATCAACATCGTCGACGCCACGAACATTGAGCGCAACCTCTACCTCACCATGCAGTTAATGGAACTGGATGTTCCTATGGTACTTGCGCTTAACATGATGGACGAACTCGAAAGCAACGGCGGCACGATCAACATCAATGAAATGGAGCGACTCTTAAAAATCCCGGTCGTTCCGATTTCTGCCTTAAAAAATCAGGGGGTCGATGAACTCGTCGCGCACACGGTGCACGTTGCGCAGCATCGCGAAACACCGCCCGCAGATGATTTTTGCGATAAGGACGACCACAGCGGTGCGGTTCACCGGGCACTGCACGGCATCATGCACCTCATAGAGGATCATGCCGCCCAAGCGCAAATTCCGCTCCGTTTTGCTGCCGCCAAATTGATTGAAGGAGATACCCTCGTACGGCAGGAACTGCAGCTCGATGCCAACGAATGCGAGATGATCGAGCACATCGTGAAGCAGATGGAAGACGAACGGGGACTCGATAGGGCCGCCGCCGTCGCCGACATGCGCTTTCTCTTTATCCGCCGACTCTGCGACCAAACCGTCGTCAAACCCCATGAAAGCAAGGAACACGCCCGAAGTCGAAAAATCGATGAATTTCTGACTGGGCGCTTCACGGCACTGCCCATTTTCGTTGCCGTCATGGCTCTGATTTTCTGGCTGACGTTTGACGTCGTGGGCGCCTTTTTCCAAGATCGCTTGGCAGACGGTATCGACGCCCTCACCCACTGGGTTGATGAGGGGCTCACCTCGATCGGCGTTAATGAAGCCATCCATTCGCTCGTCATTGACGCCGTTTTCACCGGTGTGGGAAGCGTTTTAAGTTTCGTCCCCGTCATCGCCGTGCTCTTTTTCTTTCTGTCGTTGTTGGAAGACAGCGGCTACATGGCACGCATCGCTTTCGTGATGGACAAATTGCTCCGGAAAATCGGGCTTTCCGGCCGCAGCATCGTGCCGCTTTTGATCGGTTTCGGCTGCACGGTTCCTGCGGTCATGTCGACTCGTACGCTCCCCTCGGAACGAGACCGACGCATGACGATATTGCTCACGCCCTTCATGAGCTGCTCGGCGAAAATGCCCATTTACGCCTTCTTTACGGCGGCGTTTTTCCCGCATCAGGGCGCAGCCGTCATGGCAACTCTTTATTTCGGCGGCATTCTGATCGGCATTCTCGCGGCTCTCGTCTCCGGGCGTCTGCTCTTTCGCGGTGAAGCAGTGCCTTTTGTCATGGAACTGCCCAATTACCGGCTCCCCGGCCTCATCAACGTTCTTCGGCTCATGTGGGACAAAGCCAAAGACTTCTTGGAACGTGCCTTCACCGTCATTTTCATCGGCACGCTTCTGGTTTGGTTCCTGCAGACCTTCGACTTCCGCCTCAACATGGTGACGGATACCGCCGACAGCATGCTCGCTGCCGCCGCGGGCCTCATCGCGCCGATCTTCTCACCCAACGGTTTCGGCGACTGGCGGATTTCTACGGCGCTGATTTCCGGCATTCTCGCCAAAGAAAGCGTGGTGTCCACCCTTTCGGTTCTCTTCGGCAGTACGGCGGCGCTTCACTCGCTGCTCACGCCCCTTTCGGCATTTTCGCTCTTAGTGTTCTGCCTTCTCTACACACCGTGCCTCGCGGCCATTGCCGCGGTCCGACGCGAATTGGGCGGGCGTTGGGCGATCGGCATGGTGGCATTTCAGTGTACCGTTGCCTGGCTGGTTTCGCTTCTGATTTTCCACGCCGGCCGTTGGCTCGGTTTTTCCTGAGTTGACGTTCTCTCCGCCGTGAACGACGGAGATTCTCTACTGCGTCAGCAACTTGCGCTGCTGATCACTTCGGTGGATTCCTGCTGCTGATTCGGCGCCGGCTTTTTAGACCGGCCCGAATTCACTTGAGCCTGAGCATTCTTCTCAGACTCCCCACAGGCTAACGAGCTTCGTCCGCGCTCTTTGATGTT
>UQUM01000067.1 GCA_900544255.1 uncultured Sutterella sp. | reverse complement strand
CAGAAGCTCTGAAGTAACTTGGAACCCCGCGACTTTAGTCGTCGGGAGCTGTCAGGTATGCATTGAGAGAAGCCGCCAAACGCTCGGCGACACGACGACCCGGCACTTCGTCGTAATGTCCGCTTCGGTTGATGACGTTGCTCGTAGCGGACATCCCGACTCCTCGGAGACTCGGGCGAGGCGCCGCTGCTATGACGGAACCAACATGCGGCGCATCACCCCCGGTCAAAAGAACCAGAAGATCCCGGCCGACCTGCTGACGCGTGAGACGAATCGTCACACCTCCGACTTCATGAAGGAATTCAACCGTTTCCGAGATCTTCATTTGCACCTCCCGTTAGGCAATCAATGCCTCAAAATCGGCATTCAGCTTCTTCTGAGCAGCAGAGATCTTGCCCTTGAGCATCATTACGTTCGATTCGCGCTCCTTAAGTTCGCTCTCTACAGTCTTGAACAGTTTTTCGAGCTCCACCGGCTGCGGACCGCCGGCAACGGCGCGCTCAAGAATGATGTGAGCCGGATCGAGCACCGCACGAAGCCCGGCTTCGTCAAGCGGGAAGTCCGCCGGGAGTTCAGGAACGTCCTGCTTGAGCTCTGCGTAAAGCTCGGCATAGATGGCCCTGGCCTTCTCGATCGGGAAGGTCTTCGGCGTGTAGCCTTCGCAACGGCCGACCGTCACCAGGCGACTCGCGAAGCCGTGACCCACGCGGAACGGAATCCCGTAGCGGCGCATCAGAACGTCGGCGAGTTCCTGAGTGGCCGTCCAGTCGAGGTTGAGCTCTTCCAGCGCGCGCTTCTTGTCGATGCGAAGCATGCCGAGCACGGCAGCGAAGCGTTCGACGACAGAGGAGGCATCACCCACGATTTCGCGGTTGAGCTTTTCATCCTTCGCGTCATACATGCCGGTGGGAAGATTGTGCGTGCGCATCACGACAGAATTGAGCTCGGAGAGCACCACCGCGGCATCGCGGCGAATGTCGATCAGGGGACCGGGATTGCGCTTCTGCGGCATGGCACTGGAGGCATAGGTGGCGGAAACGAGAATCCACGGACGCGGCTGCGCATACTGCTGCATCAGTTCAGCAATGAACTGGCCGACATGGAGCATCGGATGCACAAGCTCAAGCGCCGCATCCACGCACACGTCGGTGCCGGCAACCTGGCCGGCATCAAATGTATTGGCCACGGGCTTGTCAAAGCCCAGATACGCAGCCATTCCGTCGCGGTCAAGCGGCCAGCCCGTACCGTTCAGAACGCACGCGCCCATCGGAGATTCATTCAGGCGGCGATAGCAAGCAAGCGAACGTTCCATGTCGCGCAGGAAGGCCTGGGCATGAGCCAGCAGAACATGCGCCATATTGGAAGGCTGTGCGGCGACCCCGTTCGTATAGCAAGGAATCAACGTATCGCGGTTTTCTTCTGCCATCTTCAGAAGTCCCGTCACAACGGACGCCAGGGCAGTGAGCAGCTTCAGCGTCTCGTCGCGCAGAATGGCGCGCTGGAAGGTTGCATGAATGTCCTGCGAGCTGCGGCCGGCATGCATCAGAGTAGCCTCAAGCCCCGCCTTAGCGACAACCAGCGGCTCGTAGCGAATGTACATCTTGGGACGAGCGCTTCCGACTGCAGCACATTCTTCAGCTACCGCCTTCACGGCACGACCGAATCGCGCGGCCTGGTCTTCAGTGAGAAGGCCCTTGGTCAAATTCGTAAGCAAGGTCGCCTTGTTGACTTCCGTAATCCAAAAGAACTCGTCCCGTCCGGAAATTCCGGGCCACGGCAGCAGATCTTCAGCCTTGCCTGCGGCACCGGTGGACATCAAACCCAACGTCATCACAAACTCCTTACATCATCAAAATCGTTGCAGCAAGGGAGACGATCAAGCCGCCCGTGCAGGGAATCCAGGTACGGCGAACAATCGCCAGAGGACTTGTCTTGGCAAAACCCGCCATGATGATCACGATGCCCGCTACAGGCGACACGGGACGCATCATTTCGCTTGCGAGCTGCATCATCATGGCGAGGTCGACCGGATCGCCGCCAAGACCGGCGGCCACGGACGGCGCAATCGGAACCAGCCCGGTAAAGGACGCAACACCGGAACCCGTCAGAAGCGTCACCAGGGCAATCACGGCGGACACAACCAAGCCCGTGCCAGACATGCCCAAGCCCAGAGACTTCGCTCCTTCAATGAGAAGCGCAACGAGCCCCGTGTTCTTGAGACCGTCGGCAAACAGAGCAGCCACAAAGATCAGGCCGACGACGTTCGTCAGCATGCTGCCCATGCCCTTGAACATCGCATGACCGTCGGCAAACACCTTGGCAAGATCGCGGCGCGTTGCCAGATCAACCAGGATTGCGAAGACCCAACCGATGAACATGGCAGTGCCGACATCAAGAACGATGGTCTTGTAAACCATCTTGTTGAAAACGAAAAGCAGAACCAGCGGCACGAGCGGAAGCAGAGCATAGAACCAGGGCGTATCGGAGGAAGCCGTCTTCTTGGCTTCGATTTCAGCCATATCAAAAGCCTCGATCTTGCCTTCAGCCATGTCCTTCTTGTCCAAATACCTTTGAACAAGAATATGCAGAACAAGCACCGTCAGAACAGCCGGGATAGCCACAGGAATCTGGTACTGCATGAGATAAGTCATCGGCTCGGCGCCTGCCGTCTTGGCTGCCAGCACGGCAATGGCACTCGACGGAGCATAGGAAAAGACGAGCGCCGATGCGATTGCCGCCGACGCTGCGACGGCACTTACGCCCACGCCCAAAAGGAGCGGAAAAACGGAAACCGCAAGCAGCGTGCCCAGACCAGCAGCGGACGTCACCACCAAGCCAAGGAAATGTCCCAGAAGGAACACCGCACCGAGAATCACATACGGTGCGGAAAGCCTGGACAAGGGCTTCGTGCAGAGAGCAACAAGCTTGTTCGTAGCACCGATCTTGTCCATGTAGGTGGCAAAGCCGCCCGCCACCAGAATGATGAAGCCGGTGGAGGCGATCTGCGAGCGAGAGAGCGCACGCAAGAGTTCAAAAAGATCGAAGCCGATCCAACCCGTGGTCTTTGCGCCGCGCGGAAGAATGTTGTCAACGCCGGCCAGAATGGCCAGCAGATTCAGAGCAAGCCCGGCGAAAAGTAGAAGCGTCGTAACCTGAAGCTTTTTGGCAATGCCCCACCCCGTGAGAATCACGACGAGGATTGCCAGATAAGGAAGAAGTGTCTGCATAGCGGCATCCATTGCGAAATGGCCGCCACCGGGACTTGTCGTCTCCGGTGGTCAGCCGAAGCGATAAGAAGATCAGAAGTAGTGAACCATGCCGGCCGTGAATTCCATGCCGCGGTTGCGCTTCACCGTATCATCGGAGGTCTTCTCCTGATTCTGCTGCGCGAAACCGTAGTTCGCATAAAGCTGAGTGCGCTTTGAAACCACGTAGTCATAGCCCACGCTCACGCCGAAACGAGTCACGTCATAGTCTTTGTCCGCAGGCGTTCCGTCAACCGTAGAAGCCTTGAGGAAGCCGCCGCCCACCTTCATCTTGCCGTTGCCGACCGGCCACTGTGCTACAAGCGTTGCACCCGCGCCATCATAGAGCTGACCGTCGCCGCTGAGATGCTGGCCTATCGTATTCAGGGCGCTGTCCTTGAAGCCTTCGACCATGCCGAAGACCTTCACAAACTGAAAGTCATATGCCGCCTGAACGCCAAGAGACATGGCATCGCGATACTTGTCGCCACTGAACTGAGCCTCCTGATGACCGCGCATCGTCGTATCAGCAATCATCTGCAAAAGCAGCGGACCACTGATATAGCGCACGGCCGCAGCCGCATAGCGATCCTTGTCGTGGTATTTTTCACCTTCGCTCGACACGCCGTTCGAATACTGAAGGTATCCCTTCAGCCCGGCCATGTTCGGCGTTTCATAGACGATGCCGTTGTTGCAGTACCAGGACGTACCGGTCGTGTACGCCTTGAAGCCGGTCACGAAATTGCTCATCTGCGAACCGAAGGGATTCACTCGGTAGGAATTCAAAAGGGCCGTCGAGCCCACCACGCCCTTGAGATAGCCGACTCGGCCGGCGGTCACCTTGCCGAAATCGCCCGAGCCCCAAAGCGACGACTCGCGCTCCCAAAGAATGCCTGACGTCTGAAGCGCACCCGAGTCGCCCTGGAACTGGCTTTCAAGAATAAAACCAACTTTGTAGTTGTTGCCAAGGTCCTCAACCCCCTTCAGACCGAAGCGAGAAGAGTTGCGCATGCCGGACTTCATCTGCAGGTTCCAGCGATTGTCGCCCGTAGCGCCGCTCTTCTTGGAAACCGAAACGCCCATGTCCATGACGCCGTAGACAGAAACGGTCGCTGCTGATGCCGAGGTCACCGCAGCGAAAAGCGCCGCAGCCATCAATGCCTTTTTCATAAAGATTCTCCTTTTCCGCCTCAGATAATTACTGAGGCTCAGCCATTATGTCGGCGGAAGAACTTGATGAAAATAGCAGAACGAACAATACGATCTTGTCGTTTTTTTACAACATGGCTTCGTCAGCGTTCAATGGAACCGGACGTAGAATGTCCTTGGATGCATCCGTCACCCAAGGATCAAGCACTTCGGCACACTGATGATGGAAGTCAAACATCACCTCCCTGAAACGGCGAACAAAAAGCCGTACACGCGCAAGTTTCACGCATTCCGGTCGCGAATACATATAGAGAGGAAGACTCGGTTGCTCCCAACCCCTCAAGAGCGGCACGAGCGTGCCGTCCCTGACCTCGCGGTAGCAATGAAGCGAAGGCAGAGTGACGTGAATCCCCGATCCGAGCAAAGCGGCAGTCTTTGCTGCGGACGCTGAGTTGAAGTGAATGAGACGCTTGAAGTGAATGGGAACCGACCGCCCGTCCTTCACAAGCGCAGGTGCTGCCTGTCTCAAGCCGTTCGCCACCACGATTCCGACATGATCCGCGAGATCCTCCGGCGTCTTCGGGATCCCGAAGCGGCGAAGATAAGACGGCGACGCGCAAGAGAGGAACAAACCCTGGCCATAGCGAATCTGAACGGCATTGTGATTCGACGGACTCGGACCGTAGGACACGACGAGATCAAAAAGATCGCCCCGCCAGTTTTCGAAATTTATCGGCAGGCCTCCCGTATATTCGTCCACGCGCAGATCGATGTCGGGATAGGCTTCAGAAAATGACACCAAAAAAGGTGTCAGCAGATCTCGAAGCACCATCGGAGGCAGCCCCACGCGCACGACTCCTGACAGGGCATTCGGATCACATTTGAGATTCTGCGTCAGTTCGTCGCGCAGCTGAAGCATTTTCAAGGCGCACTCGAAGGCCGCCTTTCCATTTTCCGTGAGTACCAGAGGCCGCACGGAACGATCAAGCAAGGGCCCCACTCCAAGCGACTTCTCAAACTGCGCCAACTGTCGGCTAAGATTTGCCGCATCGGTCTGAAAAATGGTGCATGCGGAAGAAATGCTTCCCGTCTTTGCAACCGTTGCAAAGAGCCGCCATCTTCTGAGATCGTCGCTTTGTTCCATAATATCCTGCCCCTTGTCATGATGCTTCGCTCGGCAGTGCTCACAGGCACTCCTGCATCACTCAAGCCAAGTCAAAGCCAACCGAATGCCTGAATGGTATCCGTTTCTGCGACCTCGTCATTCGTTGTGCACAACGAACAATGAGATTTTCTGATGAGAATCGATTCGCCTCCTCTGTTTTACTGGAAAAAATTCAACGTGACTTCGCGGGGATAAGTTATGAAACGTCCATAACCGATTCGTCCGTCGCCTCTTAACCCCTTGTATCGCAGGATTTTCAGAGCAGCAAGGGGTTAAAAATTGCCCGTGTATGTATAGTATATTGTATAATGCAGCATATGCATACGTCAGGCAGTCACTATGACGATCAGTTTTCAGACTCAGGGTGGTCACACTTACGGCACGCTCTGCACAGTTACCCGCGTCGGGCAAAAAGTTGTCAAAACCTACGGCGAATCCTTGGGGCGAGTTGTTGATAAGGAGCGGCTTGTCTTTTACAGCCGCTCACGTGGATTGTTCCAGTACGATCCGGAAACGGGAAGCTATCTTCCCGCTCCGCCTGACGTTGAAATGCCAAAGCGCAAATCCAGATTGAAGGTCCCGGCTCAGTTGGTCTCTTTTGTCTTCGGGGACGTTTATCTGCTGGATCGATTCATGGACAAGCTTGGCTTGTATCCTGTTCTGAAATCTGCATACAAAGATCGACTGGATGCTCTCAAGGCCATGGTGTGCTTCTATTTGGTCAGCACCCTGAGCAACTGTTATGCCGGTCAGTGGCTGGAGCGAAGCATTGCGCACCGGCTTTTTCCTCAGGCACATCTTGATCGACAGTACCGGCCTGCCCAACAGCATCCACTTCAGCTTGACGGCGATCAGCAACCACAACGGCGACATCAACAATGAGGTTCGGCTAATTTACGTGGTTCAGCAAACAACCGGCTTGCCAATCTACGTGCGCTGTGTTCCAGGCAATATCATTGACATCAACACCCTCAAGAGAACCATTCTGGAACTCAAGCAGATGGGGGTGGACACCAACTTTGCCATTACCGATGCCGGCTACCTGTCTGAAGAAAACGTCAATACGTTTTATGAGAAACAGGTCTCCTTCCTGGCCAGGCTTCAGCCCAACCGCCGCCTGTTCAAATCCATTGTGAAGGAGCATCTGGCGGACACCAAGGAAAATGGTGTATTGGTCAAGCAAAACAACCGTCTGGTCAGAATTAAGAAGGTCTCATGCCAACTCAATGAGAAGATCGGCAAGAACGGAAAGGTCATTGAACCGGGACACTCAGCCTACGCATATCTTTGCATTGATCTGCAACGATCGGCGCTTGAACAACTGTCTCTGATTGAGAAGGTTGCAGAGGGCTCGCTGAGTACCGAAAGCTACGAAAGCAAGATCGAAAAGGCCGGCATTTTCATGTTGGTCTCCAAACGGAGCATTGCGCCAAGCAAGGTGTTGGAGATCTACTACACGAGACAGGAAATCGAACAGGTTTTCGATTTGGGAAAGAACTATGCCAGCATGCTGCTGTTAGAGGACGCGATCAGCGTTTACATTTCGGTCGCATAAAAGTAGTCATTTGCTAGAAGTACCCCCACGGTGA
>UQUM01000066.1 GCA_900544255.1 uncultured Sutterella sp. | reverse complement strand
GATCGCCCGTCAAGGAGAGCCGGAGTTAGACCGACGAAAGTCGGCATCCGGCGTTTGATCCAAGAATCCTCAGCCTTTAGACTGGGGAGTACGTCAATTGTCGTCCACACGTACCGGCACGCGGGGCGCAAGGGCGCAGAGCAGTTCATAACCGATCGTGCCGCAGAGATCGGCGAGTTCGTTCACATTGATGTGTTCGCCCCAAAGTTCGACGACGCTGCCCACATCCGCTTCCGGCACGTCCGTAATGTCGATTTCAAGCATATCCATCGACACAGACCCCGTGAGCGGCGCACGTTTACCTTCCACCCACACAGGCGCCCCGTCGGGCATGGCGCGGGGATATCCGTCCGCGTACCCGCAGGCAACGACGCCGATCCGAGACGGGCGCTTGGCGACCCAACGGCTGCCGTACCCTACGGCTTCGCCGGAGGCAATTTCCTGCACTGCGATAATACGGGCGGACAGCGTCATCGCCGGACGAATCCGAAGTTCTTCGCTCGTCAAATGTTTATCCGGACTGATGCCGTAAAGCACGACGCCCGCACGGATCGCGTCCCCACCCACTTCCGGGTGAAAGAAAGACGCCGCGGAATTTGCAAGACACACGCCCGGCAACCCCGTGAGCTTCCCTAAGCGCATCATCTGTTTGCGCACGGACGCAGGTCCCTCGGCCTGATACGTGGGTTCAGCGTTGGCAAAGTGCGTGACGATCCCCATCACGCGGCAGCCTTCGATCTTTTCCAACTGCGCGCGCACCGCCATCACTTCCGACGGAATGAAACCCAGACGGTTCATGCCGGAATTCACTTTGATGTGGACTCGTACGTTCTTTAAAGGCGCCGCTTTTTTGAGTTCGTCGATCATCCACTGCGAGTGCACGATCGTTTCAATGTCGTACTTTTCCAAGTCCCGGATGTCGTCCTGCTCGAAAAAGCCTTCCAACAAAAGAATGCGTTTCGTCCAGCCGCAGGCGCGTGCCTTGGCGGCGTCACATATATCAATCGTCGCAAGACCGTCCGCCTCGGCAAACGCCTTCACGGCATTACTTAACCCGTGGCCGTAGGCATTGGCCTTCACGACCGCCCAAACGTCGCGGCCGTCCGCGGCTTCGCGGACCCGTTCCAGGTTCTGGTGCAGGGCATCCATGTGAATGGTGACGGAAATCGGACGTGGCATTTCTTACTTCTTTCTCTGAATGACTGAAAAGACCGGCACAGGGCCGAAAGGCGAATCCTAAAGGATTTTGCCCGAACGGGCGCAATCACTTTCTGCTTTTTTCACTGCGGAATCCCCACCGTGTCGGTGTAAACTCCCTCGGTTTTCTACCGATCGGCTTTACACAGGGCTTATTCCTTATGAAACGCGGGTTTTATACCATTATGCTGGCGCAGTTTTTGTCGTCCTTAGCCGACAATGCGCTTCTTATTGCCGCCATTGCGCTCCTGACGAGCCTTTCGGCCCCCGAGTGGATGACGCCCCTACTAAAACTCTTTTTCGTCATCAGCTACATTCTCTTGGCGGCCTGGGTGGGAATTTTTGCCGATCTAATGCCCAAGGGCCGCGTGATGTTCATCACCAACGCCGTCAAAGTCGTCGGTTGCCTCATGATGCTTTTCGGCTCGCACCCGCTCTTAGCCTATGCGGTCGTGGGGATCGGAGCCGCGGCGTATTCGCCTGCCAAATACGGGATTCTCACGGAGCTCCTCCCAGCGGAAAAACTCGTGATTGCCAACGGCTGGATTGAAGGGCTCACCGTCGTTTCCATCATCCTCGGCGTGGTGTTGGGGGGCGTTCTCGTGCACCCCGATGTCGCAGGGTGGCTCACCGACGCGTTCCACCTCACCGCCCTCGGCGTCACGAATCACGCCGAAGCCGCCATTGCGCTCATCGTCTTCGTGTACGCAGCGGCTGCGCTTGTGAATCTCGCCATTCCCGACACCAGCGCCCGTTACCCGCACTTATCCTTCGAACCGTTAAAGAGTATTCACAACTTCATCGGTTCCTGCGGTCTGCTCTGGAAAGACGCCTTGGGACAGATTTCCCTTTCCGTCACCACGCTCTTTTGGGGCGCCGGCGCCGTCCTGCAGTTCCTCGTGCTTAAGTGGGCCGACCATGCGCTCGCGATGAATCTTTCGCAGGCGGCGGTTCTTCAGGCGGTCGTTTCCGTGGGGATCGCTCTGGGTGCGGTTTTGGCCGCGGCCACCGTCCCCTTGAAGAAGTCGCTTAACGTGCTGCCGATGGGCGTCATCATGGGACTCCTCGTCACGAGCATGAGTTACTTTGAAGCCTCAATGGTGCCGGGCGAACTCGTCGTCGGCCCCTTCGCGATCCGCTGGGCCGTCGTCCTCGCCTGCTTCATGATGATTCTCGTGGGGGTCTGTGCCGGCTACTTCGTCGTGCCGATGAACGCCCTCTTGCAGCATCGCGGCCACGTGCTGATGAGTGCCGGGCGCTCCATCGCCGTGCAGAATTTCAACGAAAATTCGTCGATTCTCGTGATGCTCGGCATCTATTCGCTTCTCATTAAGAGCGACCTCTCGGTGCCGCTGACGATGACGCTTTTCGGCCTCTTTGTCTCGGTGAGTATGTGCCTCGTGATTCTGCGCCACCGCCACAACCAAAAGCGCTGCGACAGCCTGCATCTCATCGGCGAAGAAAAACGCCATTGATCCACTTCCGCATCCCCGCCTCGCGCGGGGATGATTTTTTCAGTCCTTGACAATCCAGTAGCCGCCTCCGCGCCCTTTTCGTTCCAAGCGCCCCGCCGCCTTCAGCTTGTCTTCAATGTAGCGAATCTGACGCCCCGTGAGGTTGATGCCGATTTCATCGGACAATTCCCGCAGCGTCGCCTTCGGTTTCCGACGAATCGCTGCGAGCACCGCCTCCTCCTGCGTCGTCTCCTTATCCAGTGCAGACGGTTCTTCACCTTTGAGCGGCTGCAGAACCCGTGAAGCGTCCCAATCGGCCGACGGACGGCGCAGTACCACCCGCAGCGCCGTGCCCATATCTTCCATTCCGGGCGGTAATAATTTCCAGCGTTCCATGGCGGCGAAAGCCCGAGGAATACCGCTGCCCCAACGTTCTATCAACCGACAATACAGCAGAGCGTTGGCAAGCGCGGCATTGCGGAAAACCGTGTGTCCCTTTAAAACTTGCGCCAGACTCAGCGACGCCGGCAGTCCGCCGGGCGACGTAATTTCCAGCCGATCCCGATAAAACGCCACCGTCACGGGTTCATCGGCCGCAAAATAGCTTCGGTGGCAAAGGGCATTCATGACGAGTTCACGAATCGCCTCCGGCGGCAGTTCCGGCACGTCGTAACGTTCCCCGCCTTCAATCACCCATCGGGTTTCAAGTTTGGAAAGAATCCATTCCATCGTCTGATGAAATTCTTCGATGAGCCCGCCCTTGAACACTTTCGTGTCGCCGATCGCAACCCGGCTCGTCCCTAAAAATAACCCGCAGCGCACGACGGCCCCCGGCATATCTTCCGCCGTTCCCTCGAGCAATTCAAAGCCGTACGTCGGCCACAGTCGGCCGTCCGTTTCCGTCACGAGCTGCCAACTCTTCAGCTGCGGCAGACCGGGTCGAAGTACGGGTTCGGAGAACGCAAGACTCGCCGCATTTTTCGCGGCCTCGCGGTAAAGCCGATCACAAAGTCCGTCAATCCGTTCCGCCGTCAGTTCGCCCCCGCGCGACGAACGTTCCGCATCCAAAGATCGGCGGGCGCCCCGAAATTCCAACTCACGCCGTACCGCATCGTCTGCCGGACGAGTCGTTGCGCCGACGCGGACAAAAACGCCGTCGGTGCGCCCCAAGCGTCTCACGAAATACGGCGTCAGATTGCCGGGAAAAACATCGGTCACGAGAACGTTTTTTCCCTGATACGATTCCAGACGAACCTGCAGCGAAATCATCGGCGCACATTGATCCATGACGGCGTTGACGACGGCATCCATCAGCTGAGGGAGATTCGCCTCGGCGGGCAATCCCACTACCCGTCCGGTGCCGTCTTCAATGCCAATGACAATTTTTCCGCCGGCCCCGTTCGCAAAAGCCACGACCGTCCGCATAAAACGGCTTCGATCCGCCTTGCCGTCAAAGTGTTCTTTATATTCAACCGCCTGAGATTCACCCTGCATCCACATTTCGTGCTCTGCCATCCCCGTTCTCCGTCAATTTTTGTCGACTTCACACTACAATGACAAATTGCTTTGCCAATGACAAAATATTACCATTGTTTTGTCATTGGCAAATAGCAGACATAAAAAACTGCCCCGAAGAGCAGTTTTGACGGACTGACGCAGCGAGAGCGATTCAACCGAAGAGCTTCGCGAAGAACCCCTTCTTTTCGTAAGGCGCCGACTCAAAACTCGTCGTCTGGTACCCCGTGGCATCAATCGTCTTACGCACTTCGGCTTCCGAGAGCGGCGTCTCCGACAAAATCACCGTCTGCTTCTTGCCGTGAGACGACGTCACCTTCTTCACGTCAAAGGCTTTGCGGACGGCTTCGTTCACATGGGCTTCGCACATTTCGCAGGCCATGCCTTCCACGCCTACCGTAATCTGGTACATGGAGTTTCTCCCAAAAAGAAAGTTCCAGGATTTTACGCCGTAAAAACGAGAATCAATCTCATTTGTATTACCTACGGCAACAGCGCCGTCACCGGCGTCATGCCTTCGGGCATCGGGCCCGCTTGTCCCGGAAGCGGACGAATCCCCTTGCGGCTGTGAAAGTCCGACCCGACGGACACTGCCAAATCGTACTTCCGCGCCCAATCAAGGCACCGCGGCGTAAATTCCGCAGGCTGACTGCCGCTTACCACCTCGACGGCGCGTCCCCCGGCCTTCACAAATTCCTCGACCAACCCATCCAACATCCAGTCTTTTTTAAAGCTGTAGCGCCCGGGGTGTGCCAGCACCGCCACCCCGCCCGCACCGCGGATGAGGTCGACCGCCGCCGTTAATTCCGGCCACGGCGCCATCACGAAGGCCGGCGCATTGTCCCCCAGGAAGCGATCAAACGCCTCCTGCTGATTCTTGACGACGCCGGCTTCGATGAGCGCCTGGGCGAAGTGATTACGGGAAATCACGGCTTTGTTGGGCGCAATTTCGACGGCCCGTTCACAAAGATCCGGACACCCCAGCGCCATCAATTTATCCGCAATATCCCGTGCCCGCCGGGCCCGCTGCTGCGCAAAGCGTTCGACAGCCGCCGCGAGCGCCGCATCGTCCTCATCAATACCGAGCCCCACCACGTGAATGCAGCGCTTTCCCCACTGACACGACACCTCAATGCCGGAATAAAACTGCATGCCGAGCCCATGGGCGGCCGCACGGGCTTCCCCTACGCCCGCGGCCGTATCGTGATCCGTGAGCGCAATCGTCGTGACGCCCAAACCGGCGGCAAACTGCATCAGCGCCGCAGGCGCGAGTTCCCCGTCGCTTGCCGTACTGTGCATATGAAGATCAATTGTCACAAAATTTCCTTCGTTTTTTAATGTCTGCGCTCATTGTACGGGCTTCGCGTCCGTTAAGATTGCGGGATCGTTGATTCTTCCTTTGAAAGAACACCATGGCCGACGACAAAATTGTCAAAGTTCTCTTCGCGGACCGCAACTGTCACGCGGAAGTGATTCACCTTGAAGACTGCTGGCAGGCGATCAGTCGCAATCAGCACCTCCCCGCTCCGGTGCGCAATATGTTGGGCGAACTCACGGCAGCGGCTCTCATGATGGCCTGCAACCTGAAGTTCACCGGTGCCGTCGTACTGCAGATCCAGGGCGCGGGCCCCGTGCGTCTCGCGCTCGTCGAAGTGCGAAACGGCCTCACGGTGCGCGCTACGGCGCAACTTTCCGTGAAGCCCGAAAACGTCCCCGCCGACGCCACCTTCAAAGACCTCGTCAACTGCGACGGCACGGGCCGCTGCGCCATGATCCTTGACGCCGCCGACCGCGCGCAGGGCGAGCAGCCCTATCAGAGCGTCGTCCCGCTCACGGGCGCGACCGTCGCCGAAACGCTGGAATCGTTCCTCACGCAGTCCGATCAGCTGCAGACGCGTCTGTGGCTCGCTGCGGACGAAACGACGGCGGGCGGCGTTCTCGTGCAGCATGTCGCAAGTTCCGGCGGCGTCGGCGGCAATGCGGAGTTGACGCCCGAAGAATCCCTCAAGTCCGTCACCGTTTACGCCGAAACCGTCACGCGCGACGAACTTCTGAAGGACGATGCTCTCACGCTCGCGCGTCACCTTTTCTGGGAACTGAATCCCGTCGTAACAAAAGACCTCAAGCCCGAATTCCGCTGCCGCTGCTCCGCGGACGGCATCCGCCGCATCGTAAAGAGCCTCGGGCGCCAAGAAGCCGAGAGCATCATTGCCGAAAAGGGAAAAATCGAAGTGACCTGCTCATTCTGCGGGTCGGTCTACCAAATGGACGCTATCGACGTCGCCACCCTCTTCTCGGATCAGGCCGCGATGTCGCCGACGACGATGACAAAGCAGTAACCCGTCACCTTCCGACAAAACGCCCCGAGGTTTTGTCGCCGTCGGGGCGTTTTTCACGGGCAGCTACACCCAGCCTTTTTCACGGAATTCGAAGAGTTTTTTGACGAAGTACGTCGTTTCCGCGGGGGTTCCCAGGGACACGCGGCACCATGTCAAAGCGGGCGGGAAGGGACGCCCCACCCAGATTGCTTCCGCCTTCATCCGGTCGGCAAAGGGCTTTAAGGGCGCCTTGAGGTTCATGAAGACGAAATTCGTCTGGCTCGGCAAATACGCAATGCCGAGCTTATCCAAAGCCGACGTCAGAATCATACGGGCCTCGGCATTTTGTTCCCGGGAATACGTGAGGAACGCCGGATCAGCGAGCGCCGCTTCGATCGCGGGCACCGACATCATGATGTCGTAGGCTACGTGCTTCTTCACGCGGGTGATCGTCTCGGACGCGGCGTAGGCGAACCCCAAACGCATCCCGGCCATGGCAAAAATCTTCGAGAACGTCCGCAGCACGACGACGTTTTCAAACCCGGCGTCCACCAAGGACTTCGCGGACTTAAACGTGGGATCGGCCACGAATTCCGCATACGCTTCATCCGCGACGAAGACCGTACGGGCCGGGCGAGACGCAATCCAATCGAGAAGTTCGGCACTGCTGACGATGGTCGACGTGGGGTTATCACACGCGCCGTAAAACCTGTTCCTTCAGGAGGAGGATATAAGGCGCCCAAGTTGTTGTGTTCAAAACTACGGAAGATCCGCTGTATCATTTCAACCATGAGAACCTACAAATACAAGCTCCTTTCGG
>UQUM01000065.1 GCA_900544255.1 uncultured Sutterella sp. | reverse complement strand
GACGCGGGAGTAGCTCAGTTGGTAGAGCGCAACCTTGCCAAGGTTGAGGTCGCGAGTTCGAGACTCGTCTCCCGCTCCATGAAAGTGGATGAATCACGCACGTCGGATTTGACCGATGTGTCCCAAGCGACGCGGGAGTAGCTCAGTTGGTAGAGCGCAACCTTGCCAAGGTTGAGGTCGCGAGTTCGAGACTCGTCTCCCGCTCCAGTTTCTTTTTCTCCCTTTCCGAATCCCAAATTCCGATCGTTCGGACGTCTTTTCGTGTGAGTCGTTTTCCGTAAATCTGCACGCGGCGGCACGACGACAGGCAAGCGGCTTTTTTCCACCGGCCGAAATCGCCCCAGGTCTGCGTTACAATCGAACCATCGAATTTTTTAGAAAAAACGCGGTCTATTCGGGACGGCGGGCGGCGGAGTGACGCTCTGCGTCCGCTTTTTTGTGTGAACCGAACCCAGAAAACGCGTGTGGATCATGACGACTAAAACAGCCAAGAAAGAGATGAGCTTTGAAGCGGCCGTTGAAGAGCTCGAAGCCATTGTGCACAAGATGGAAGCGGGCGGACTGTCGCTCGAAGAAAGTCTCGCGGCATACACCCGCGGAACGGAACTCGCTAAATTCTGCCGTGCCAAATTGGATGACGCGCAACTGAGGATTCAGAAGTTGGAAAGCGACGGTCATCTTTCGGCGTTTGAATCGGAAGGAGCAGAAAATGAGTGAAAAGACGACGGATTTCGAAGGCTGGGCCGCTTCGCATCGAGGGCATTTCGAACGCCGGGCAAAGCTCGTCTTTAAGGCCGTGAAGCTTCGGGTGAAAGAGCCTGCGCTCATCAAACTCTATGACGCAATGGAATACGCGCTCTTGGGCGGGGGAAAACGCGTTCGGGCGCTTCTTGTCTACGCCGCGGGCGACGTCACCGAAGCGCCGCAGGAAGTCTTGACCGACATTGCGCTTGCGATTGAGGCGATCCACGCGTATTCCTTGGTGCATGACGATCTGCCCTGCATGGACAACGATACGTTGCGGCGCGGCAAGCCCACGTGTCACGTGGCGTTCGGTGAAGCGCAGGCGCTGCTTGCAGGCGACGCCCTGCAGCCTTTTGCATTTTCCATTCTCGCCAACCTCGGCATTGCCGACGAACAGAAAGTCGCCATCATCGCGGAACTCGCGCGTGCGGCGGGCTCGGCCGGGATGTGCGGCGGACAGATGATTGACTTGGAAAGCGTGGGCTGTCAGCTGTCGGCGAACGAACTCGAGCGCATGCACGAAATGAAGACGGGCGCTCTCATCACCGCGGCCGTACGCATGGGGGCGCTTGCCGGACGGACGAAGATTGAGAAAAAAGTCCGCGGGGAATTGAAGACCTATGCGGATTCGCTGGGGCTCGCCTTTCAGGTGATCGACGACATTCTCGATGTGACTGCGGATACCGCTACCCTTGGAAAAACGGCCGGTAAGGACGAAAAGGAAGATAAGCCCACGTACGTGTCGCTCCTGGGGCTCGCGAAGGCGAAGGCGCTCGCAGAAGACTGTGAGGCCCGGGCCCTTAAGGCATTGGATGCCGTTGATGCCGTACGCTCGGAAGAGCTGATGCAGCTTGATCCGGAAACGGTGGAAGGCAAAGAAGCGCAGGAAGCCTTGGATGAAGGTTTTGAACCTGCGGCGCGGCTCCGGGATATTGCGCACTACATTATTCGGAGAGATCACTGATGACGACGGACGCGAAGACGAAGTATCCGCTTCTTTTCGGCATCGATTCGCCGGAAGATCTCCGGGCGCTTTCCGTGGAGACGCTGCCGATGGTGGCGGATGAAATCCGCCGCTTCATGATTGAGAGTGTCTCCAAAACGGGAGGACATTTGGCAAGCAGCCTTGGGGCGGTGGAATTGGCGTTGGCGCTCCACTACGTTTTTAATACCCCGGAGGATCCCATCGTCTGGGACGTGGGGCATCAGGCCTACGCCCACAAAATCATTACGGGGCGACGGGACGCGATGGCGGGGCTGCGGCATTACGGCGGCATTTCCGGGTTCCCCAAGCGTTCGGAAAGCCCTTACGACAGTTTCGGCACCGCACATTCCTCTACCTCGATTTCGGCGGCGCTCGGTATGGCCGTGGCGGATCACTTGGCCGGAAAAAACGACCGTTGGCACATCGCGGTGATCGGCGACGGTGCCTTGACGGGCGGTATGGCGGTAGAAGCCTTGAATCACGCCGGGATTTATAAGGACGGCGTGAAGCTTCTCATTATCCTCAACGACAACAACTGCTCGATTTCGCCAGCGGTGGGGGCTTTGTCCGGGAACCTCGGCAAACTCGTCGCGACGGGGCCCGTGTGGAAGGCGCGGGATTTAAGTAAACGCGCCCTGAAAGGCTGGCCGGGCTTGTGGGAACTCGCCAAACGCATGGAAAAGCAGACGGTGAATTTCCTGAGTCCTCCGTCTTCGCTTTTCTCCACGTTCGACCTCAACTACTTCGGCCCCATCGACGGGCATGACGTGGTGGAATTGGTAAAGCTCCTCACGAATCTCAGAAAGTTGGATGGGCCGATTGTCCTGCATGTGAAGACGTTGAAAGGGAAGGGCTACGCCCCTGCGGAAGCCGATCCCACGACGTACCACGGGGTGTCGCCCTTTGATCCGAAGGTGGGCATCGAGAAAAAGCCCGCGGATCCGTCGCATCCGACCTACACTCAGGTCTTCAGTAAGTGGGTGTGTGACATGGGCGAAGCCGACCCGCAGCTTTATGCCATTACTCCGGCGATGCGGGAGGGGAGCGGCTTGGTGGAATTTGAAAAGCGATTTCCTGAACGCTACCGCGACGTGGCGATCGCCGAACAGCATGCGGTGACGTATGCGGCAGGGCTTGCCTGCGCCGGAATGCATCCGGTGGTGGCGATCTATTCGAGCTTTGCGCAGCGCGCCTACGATCAGATTCTGCACGACGTGGCGATTCAAAACCTTGGGGTGACGTTTGCCATTGACCGCGGCGGCATTGTGGGTGCCGACGGCGCAACGCACCACGGGGTGTTTGATTTGGCGTTTCTGCGCTCGATTCCGAACATGACGGTGATGGCGCCTTCGGATGAGGCGGAAACCCGACAAATGCTCACGACGGCTGTGAAATTGGGAACGCCCGCGGCGGTGCGCTATCCCCGGGGAAAGGGGCCGGGCATTTTGGGAGGTGACGAACTGACGACGCTTGAAGTCGGCAAGTCCCGCACGCTTTTGACGGCTACGGCACCTGCGGGACGCCGTGTGGCCTTCTTGGCGTTCGGCAGCATGGTTTACGACTTAAAACCGCTTGCGGAAAAATTAGGGGCCACGTTAGTTGACATGCGGTTTGTGAAGCCCTTGGATCGGGACGCTGTCATTGAAGCCGCAAAGACCCACGACCTCTTGGTGACGGCCGAAGAAGGCGTCAAAGCCGGCGGGGCCGGCGCAGGGATCTTGGAAATCTTGGCGGATGAAGGACTCACGGTTCCTGTGTTGGTGGAAGGGATTGCCGACCGCTTCGTTGAACACGGGACCAAAGAACAGTTGATGAAGGATCTCGCGCTTGATACGGAAAGTATTGAGAGCGCTGTCCTCAAACGGTTTTCACAACGGGAGACGCAGTAATGGCAGGTATTTTCGACGTGAAGGAAAACGTTGCTCTCAAAGACAAAAACACGTTTCATGTGGCGGCGACCACCCGTTGGTACGGGGAATTTTCATCAGCTGACGACTTGAAGGCGTTTTACGACGATCCCCGTTTTCGGGCGCTGCCGAAATTTATTTTGGGAGGCGGCTCCAACCTGCTCATTACGCAGGATTTTGACGGACTGATGTTAAAGAGCATCGACACATCTGTTTCGGTTGTTGACGAAAACGATGCCTACACCTTCGTCAAAATCGGGGCGGGCGCGGATTGGACGGCAACCGTCGCTTCTTTAGTCGACAAAGGATTTAGCGGTATTGAAAATCTGATGTCGGTGCCGGGAACGGTCGGGGGAGCCGCCGTGCAGAATATCGGTGCCTACGGGCTTGAGATCGCCGAACGGATTTCGGAAGTCGAGTGCTTTGATCCGGCGGCGGGTGATGTGCGCGTGTTGTCGGCAGACGACTGTGACTATGGGTACCGTACGAGTATCTTTAAGACGGAAAAAACGGATTGGGTGGTGCTTTCCGTGACGCTCGCGCTTCCGAAGGTGTTCGAACCGCGCGTCGCCTATAAGGAACTTGCGGCCGTTTTCGGCGACAAGGTGCCGGCGTCTGCGAAAGAAGTTGCGTCGGCGGTGAAGGCCGTGCGGGCGAAAAAACTCCCCGATCCCGCGAAGATCGGCAACGCCGGCAGTTTCTTCAAGAACCCCGTCGTTACCAAGGTGAAGATGGTGCATCTTCTTGAAGACGATCCGACACTCGTGACGTACCTCTTGGCGGGCGGGCGTGCCAAGTTGTCGGCCGGGCGGTTGATTGACGCCGTTGGTCTGAAGGGGAAGCGCGAGGGGGATGCCGGGGTTTCGGAAAAGCATTCCCTTGTGTTGGTGAATTACGGTAACGCCACGGGGAAAGACATCCTCGCAATGGCTGAAAAAGTGAAGGCCGCGGTAAAGCGCCGTTACGGCGTCACGCTCGAACCCGAACCCGTCATTCTTTGACGCCGAAACGAAAATTCCCGCCTCAGCCGAGACGGGAATTTCGTTTTTGGGCCCGTAGCGCCGAGCCGGAGTCAGGATTTAAGTTTGCGCGTGAGATTATCGAATTCGCTCCGGAGGTTCTTGTCGTAAAAGGCGGAGAACTGCGGCGCTTCAAATTCAAAGACGCTCCGGAGGTCGTTTTCCGAGGTTTTCATCACGTCGACGAGTTCGGCCCCTACTTTGACGGTGCGGAAGGTGTTGACGGCGAGTTCGAAGTTGACGAGCATTTCTTCCCTCAGGTGCCGCAATTCTTCTCGGCGGTTGATGAGATGGGCTTCATAGAGTTCGGCCATCTCGATCGTGCGCGCATTGATTTCGCGGTTCGTCTTCGCGGCGTGGCTCGTTTTGTGTGCTTTGCCGATCAGACGGTCGGCCTGCAGCAACTGTTCGCCCGCGCTTTCTTTGACGGCCTTCAATTTCACGAGGTAGGTTTTGTCGACCGCGACGAGGGCGCGTTCCACGGCTTCAAGGTAGATGCGGTAGCACATCATCAAAAAGCCCGTGTAAGTCTTGGCTTCGGCGGAGGTGGAATCGGGATTTGCCAGTTGTTCGGCAAGCTTCTTTTCAATGCTGCGGATGTTGTCGGCGGCCGCCATGACGCGGGCGACGTCCGTACCTTCAGCGGAGTAAAGAAGACCGTCCAATTGCTCAGGTGTAAGCGGTACCCCCGCTTTCTCAAATTCCGCCAAGGCTTCGGCCTTGATTTTGAGAATTGTCGCTTCGTCCGCTTCAATCGCTTTCTTTTCCCGCGCGATGCGGCCTTCCAAACGGCGGCGCGTAAGTTTCAAGGGTAAGAGCGACGAAGCGGGCGCGGAGATGAGCGCAAGCTTCCACGCATTGATTTGTTCGCGACGTTTCGTGAGACGCTCTTCGATGCGGTTTACCTGATTGATGGCATCCGTGATGCGGCCCGACATGAAGTCTTTGAGGCAGGCATTCACGATGCGGGTGATTTCAGCGTCCCGCAGCGTAATGATTTCCAGAAACGTCTTATCCGCATGCAGCACGTCGCCGTCGTGGGAGTCCACGTAGTCCACGCCTTCGGATAACTTCGGTGAGACTTTCTTCCAGAAGGTTTCGAAGGTGCGTGCGGCCAGCGTATGGGAAGCGGCGAGGAAAACGGCTTCCGTAAGGACAGACACAATAGGCGATTTCATGAGACGTCAAGCGTAAAACAAACGAGAACCGCAAGAATACCGCAAAAGACGGCGGATTCTTCTTAAAGGCGAAAAATAGCCGCTTTGTCTACGATACAAGCAATACACCGTTCAGCTAAAAACGTCGTCAGTAGTCATTTTCCGCGTCGGAATCATCCGTGTCTCGTCATGCAGTCGGATTGGTGAGTTTTCCGTCGAGTGTCTTCGTTTTCAGAATGAGCAGCGAATCCCGGTTGACGTTGAGCGTCGCGGTTGCCGCGTCAATGTCATTGCCTTCGAAAGAACGAAACAGAACCTGTCAGAATTTATGGAGCAGGAGACAACGCTGTGAAAAAATGGGAATGGGCAACGGCCGACGGCCGAAATTCGGCTTTTTCCGAAGTAGTGACGAGCTGGACTTCGCTAAAATGCCGCCTAGCAGAAATTCGGATGGGGTGGCCGCTTTTTAGGGATCGCGGTGCATCCTGGTCTTTAGTCTTTGAATGGGGGACAATCCCAATGAAAACCCGCATCACGATGATGCTCGCCGCCGCTGCCTGTGCACTGGTCGGGGGGCACGCCGCAGCCGCTGACGCCCAAATCAAAGCCGCCTGGCTTTATCCGAGTCCGCGTGCCGACGAAGGTTGGAGTAAGCAGCACGACGAAGCCCGCGAATTGATTGAAAAGCAGTTCGGCGGAAAGGTGAAGACGAGCTACGTTGAAAACGTGGTGGGTGTGGCGGACGCCGAACGCGTGATCCGCGACCTCGCGGCGCAGGGCAACAACATCATCTTTGCGACGAGTTTCGAATTCATGAATCCGGGCCTCAAGGTGGCTCGTGAATTCCCGGACGTGAAGTTTGAACATGCCACGGGGTATAAGACCGCGAAGAACTTCAACTACTACAACGCGCGTTTCTACCAGGCTCGCTATCTCGCCGGGAAACTCGCAGGGGCGATGACGAAGGACAACAAGTTGGGCTACGTTGCCGCGGTGCCGATTCCTGAAGTGCTGCAGGGCATCAACGCCTACACGTTGGGTGCTCAGTCCGTGAACCCCAACATCGAAGTGCGCGTCGTGTGGACGAACGCCTGGTACGACCCAGGGAAGGAAGCCGATGCCGCCAAGACCTTGATCGGTCAGGGTTGCGACATTATTACGCACCACACTAATTCGCAGGCTGTGGCGGCGACTGCTGAAGGCGCGAAGGTGCCCGTCATCAGCTACCACTCGCCCATGAAGACCGCGGCCCCGACGATGTTGATCGGCGCGGTAACGCATCACTGGGATGAGTATTACGCCAAACGCATTCAAGCTGTGATGGACGGCAAATGGAAGGTGGAACCCGTGTGGGGCGGTGCCGAACTGCACATGGTGCGGCTCTCCGCCATTACGGATAAGGCTCCCAAGACTGTGGTGGACGACATCAACGCCACCTATGCCAAGATGGAAAAGAAGGAATTCAACGTCTTCACGGGGCCCGTGGTGACGAACGACGGCCGCACGGTGATTCCGGCGGGGCAGGCGGCTGACGATCAGCACCTTCTTAAGATGAACTACTTCGTGAAGGGCGTCGTGGGAAAGGTTCCCGGTCAGCGTTAATCAGCGACAAAGAAAACGCCCGAAGGGTGAAACCGACGGGCGTTGACAAGATCTAAAAGGCTGCGGGCGTGAATGTCACCTAAACTCCCGCTCTCATAGATCAGCAGGGCTTTGATGTTTCTCAATGAAGAGGACAATAATCCCCTTCCACCCCC
>UQUM01000064.1 GCA_900544255.1 uncultured Sutterella sp. | reverse complement strand
CTCGCTTATTGCAGGCTCACAACGAGGGATAAGAGGATTGATCAATTAATTAACGTATTTCACGAACGATGTACTAGATGAAACCGCTGAGAAAATTAGGCGGGTTCGTACCGCGGAAAATTCGGAAAACGAGGTCTGGTCAGGATTGCAGTGGCACCGTCGTCCAGCAAACGATTTGGCGTTTTGTTGCAGAGAAGACGGCGGCAATTCTCACGAGTTTCCGGCCGGAAATGGCCTGTTCGCCGTAACGGCGTAATCGTTTTTTTTTCACCGCCTCAGCCAGCAGTTGCGTTTTGAGGGTTTCACTTTTTGAAGCGGATGCTGCCAGGTATTCGAGTTCGAAAATCCACCGGCGATTCCCGGCGTCGACTTCCAAATCGGAACGCTCCAAAGCATTGTGAACTTCGACTCTCGCATATACGCCGGTGCCGCAGAGCATGGCCTGCAGATAACCGCGGCAGGCGGCTTCGTCAACGACCGGGTATCTGACATGATCCAACGCCAAGAACATGCGGTTGAATCCCGTGATGACGGCGTCCGGCGTGTCTTTTGCCATGAGAGAGACGATGTTCCCTGCTTTTACTTCCGAGAGTGTTTTTCCTTTGAGAAGCATCCCTGAATAAAGTGCCCCCATACTTGCCTTGACTTCTTCGTTGGGATAGCCCAGTGAAAATTCGCCGTCGTGGTAATCCTTAATGGTCAGGTAACCGGCCTGAGTCAAAAGGGCGATGTCCGACAGATTCGACAGTCCCCCTAGAAGCGGACAGGACTTCCCGGGACAGTTGCTTCGGATCTTGAAATTCGGCCGGGTCTCTCAGGGCATAACTCTTAAAATAGAAGATGAGGGACGCACTGATTCCACCGGTTTCAAACCAATAATTTCTGAATCCATCTCAGCTGCGCTTCGATCGGTTCGGTGTGTTTTCTCTGAGAATAAAACCGAATTTACCGAAAGCATTGGCAAGCCTCCAGCGGTATTGTTTTCGAAATCCTCGAAAGAATCTCATCTTATTGAGGAGATTATCAATTTGTCTTTCTGCAAATTTTTAGCCAACTATTCGGAATTTGCGCCAAGACGATGGCCACGGCCATGATGACGCATCCTAAGATCTCTCGTCCGGTGAGTACCTGTCCCAAAATAAGCCATCCGGCCAAGGCGCCGACGGCACTCTCAAGACTCATGATGAGGCTTGCCACCGTCGGGTTCATTCCCTTTTGTGCCACGATCTGCAGTGTGTAGGCAACGCCGTTGCTCAAGCACCCTGAGTATAGGAGGCAGAGCATTGCTGCCATCAGGTCTTGCAGGGAGGGCGGATCAAAAAACATCATGCAGACGCCCCCGACGACGCTTCCCACGGCAAACTGAATGCAGCTCATCCGTACGCCGTCTCCTTTGGGGGCAAAGTGATCGATGACGAGGATGTGCAGCGAAAACGACACGGCGCAGAGTAGTACCAGCGTGTCGCCTAAAGAGAGCGAGAAACCGCCTTCCTTAACGGATAAAAACCACATGCCGAGGACAGCAAGGAAGACGGCGAGCCAGAGAGTGACGGAGGAACCGCGGCCCCGCAGTGCACTGATCACCGGCACGAAGACGATGTAGAGCCCCGTGATGAAGGCCGCTTTTCCGACTTCGGTGTAAAGAAGCCCGAACTGCTGCAGCGACTCCGAAATAAAAAGCATCAGCCCGCAGGCCGTGCCCCCGATCCAAAGCGATTTATTTTTCCAAAGGTTCGGTTCCCCGGGCTTCGGTCGGATGCCGCGGAGCCGATCCAGAAACGGCATCAGCACGAGAAGAAAGACGCAGCCGATGGCGCTTCGCCCCCAGGTGTAGGCAAAAGGGGAAATATGTTCCATCCCGAGCGCTTGAGCGACGAACCCCGTGCCCCAGATGGCGGCCGTGACGAAGAGCAGAAAACTGTGACGCAGTTGCAGCGACATGATCGGTAAACTGAAAGAAAAAGGCAGAGGACACGCGGCCGCTCTGCCTTTATAGAGAAAATCGACGGATTAAAGGGGATCGCCCGAACGCAACAGCAGACGCGCGATTTCCGCGGCGTTATGAAGATCGAGCTTGCGGTACGCCGATCCGCGGTGCACCTGCACCGTTTTTTCGCTGATGCCGAGGCTTTCGGCGACCTGCTTGTTGCTCATGCCCTGCGCCACCATGCGGATCACCTCGCGTTCTCGCTGCGTGAGCTGCTCCAAGGACTTGCGGAAGTCGGAGAGTTCCATTTCCGTGCGGCGGTGGTTGAGATTCTTCATCACGGCGTTGCCGATGGCGGTGAGAAGACGCTGATCGTCCACAGGTTTTTGCAGGAAGTCAACGGCACCCTGCTTCAAGGTACGCACGGCCATGTCGATATCGCCGTGGCCGGAAATGAAGATGATGGGCAGATCGATGCCGAGTTCCTGCATTTTGTCCTGAAGTTCCAGGCCGCTCATGCGGGGCATGCGGACGTCAAGGACGAGGCAACCGGGGCGCTGCACGTCGTTGCTCGCAATAAAGTCGAGTGCGTCGGAATACGTCACCACATCCCAGCCTTCGCCTTCAATCAGAAAGGCCCAGGAGCGGCGCATGGCATCGTCGTCGTCAATAACACGAACCAAAGGCTTGAGGGATTCCAAAATCATTCTCCCGAAAAGTAGTGCAGCGGTTTGATGATGGGGGGGCGCTGCTGACAAAATCGTATTTTGCCGAAAAAATCAGAAAGTGTCGCACAAAATGCGAAAAAAGCCCGACGGACACGCGTCCGCCGGGCTGATGCGCTTAGTGAGCCTTTGCCGCCGTCACCTTGGTGGCAATCGTCTGCGCCGCTTCCGTGACCTTAAGCATCTGTTTTTCGTCCATCTTGGTGCGTTCGACGTATTCCACGTCGCCCGTCTTCAGACCGCGTTCGCCCACGACGAGGCGGTGCGGTACGCCGATCAGTTCCCAGTCGGCAAACATGACGCCCGCGCGGATGTCGCGGTCGTCCAAAATGACGTCTACGCCCGCGGCCTTGAGGTCCTCGTAGAGCTTGTCCGCAGCTTCGCGCACGGCTTCGCTCTTCTTGTAGTTCATCGGGCAGATGACGGCTTCAAAGGGGGCGATGGGCTCGGGCCACATAATGCCCTTGTCGTCGTGACGCTGTTCGATGGCAGCGCCGATGAGGCGGGAAACGCCGATACCGTAGCAACCCATTTCAAGGGGCTGCGGCTTGCCGTTTTCGTCAAGGAACGTCGCGTTCATCGCTTCGGAATACTTCGTGCCGAGGTAGAAGACGTGTCCGACTTCGATGCCGCGCTGCAGCTTCAGTTTCCCCTTGCCGCAGGGGCTCGTATCCCCTTCGACGACGTTGCGGAGGTCTTCGACGAGGGGTTCGGCGAGGTCGCGCCCGAAGTTGACGCCCGTGTAGTGGAAGCCGGTAACGTTGGCGCCGCAGCAGAAGTCGGCCATATTGGCGACGGTGCGGTCGGCATAGATGACGACGTCGGTGGCGCCGACCGGGCCGAGGCTCCCCGGGGTCGCGCCCGCAAAGTGTTCAGCGATTTCGGCTTCGGTCGCCATGCGGAAGCCTTCCTTTAATTCCGGGAGCTTTCCGGCCTTGACTTCGTTTAATTTATGATCGGCGCGCAGCAAGACGAGGACGATCTTGGCGGGGAGGGGGTTCCCCTTTTCGTCCGTCCGGTCGGCGGCGAGCACGACGGACTTCACGCACTTAATGAGGTCGATGCCGAGGAAGGGGGCCACGTCTTCGCATTTTTCTTTACCCGGGGTCGCCACCTTCGTCATCGTCTCAGTCGCGGCCGCGCGTTCGGCGATGAGGGAGGGCGCTTCCGCGAGTTCGATGTTCGCGGCGTAGTCGCTTTCGGGGCAGTAGGCGATGACGTCTTCACCGACGTCGGCAATCACCTGGAATTCGTTGGAACGGGAGCCGCCGATCGAACCCGTGTCGGCGCGTACCGGACGGAAGACGAGCCCCATTCGGGAGAAGATGCGCTTATAGGCTTCGAACATGATTTCGTAGCTCTTGCCGGCGTCTTCCGCGCTCTTATCGAACGAATACGCGTCCTTCATCACGAATTCGCGGGCACGCATCACGCCGAAGCGGGGACGGCGTTCGTCGCGGAACTTCGTACGGATCTGGAAGAAGTTCACGGGCATCTGACGCCAGCTCGTGATTTCGCTGCGGCCGATGGCGGTGATCACTTCTTCGCTCGTGGGCTGAATCACGAAGTCGCGGTCGTGACGATCCTTAAAGCGCAGAAGTTCCGGGCCGTACTTATTCCAGCGGCCGGATTCCATCCACAGTTCCGCGGGCTGCACGATGGGCATCGACAGTTCGATCGAGCCCGCGCGCACCATCTCTTCGCGGATGATGGCTTCGATTTTGTTCAGAACCCGCATCCCCATCGGCATCATGGTGTAGACGCCGGCGGCAATCTTCTTAATGAGTCCGGCACGGACGGAATATTCCTGACTGGGAATGTCGGCGTCGGCAGGCGCTTCCTTGAGGGTCGAGATGAAAAAACGGCTCGCACGCATGGCTGATCGATGGCCTTTAAAAATGAAAAGAGAAAAAGAGGCCGTTAAAAACGGCCCTCCTTAAAAATTGGGTGCAATATTTTATCAGACGGCGACCGTATTAAAGAAAATCCGGCGTTGCCCCTGCGGCCCCCGCAGCGCTTTTTCGTTGAGGGCGTCGCGCTGAGCGGTACTTTCGGGAATCGCTTCCTGAGCCGTCTGCCCCGTGCGGGTGCGGTAGTGGCGCGAAGACCCCATCATGTTCCACCCCACGCGGCGGCCGCGGCTTGCGATGCGCTTTTCGAGACAGTCCCCGCACTGCGTGGGTTCGTCGTTTAGGCAGGGCTTGTTGTCGTAGAGCTGGTACCCGGCCCGGAAACGTTGGGGCGACAGGTTGGGCATCACGACGTTGGCGCCGTATTCGATCCCGATTTCGCGCCCGTCGTCCCGGATGGCCTGCAGAGCGGTGGCCGCGGCGATGTTGACGTCCCCTAAGACAAGACGCACGACCGCAATCATGTTGAGGGACAACTGCATCAGCGCCTTGGGGTCCATCTGCCCCAGTTCTTTCAGATCGCCCCCTTCGCTTTTTAGGTACGGCCCCATGCCGATCATGTCCACATCGAGTTTCTGGAAAAGACGGATGTCGCGGCAGAGGTCTTCCAACGTCTGCCCCGGAATGCCGATCATGACGCCGGTACCCAGCTGATAACCGCATTCCTTGAGCCATCGGAAGCACTGAAAACGGTGTTCGAGGTTCTTTTGGTTCTTGCCGGGCGCGGTGTGCAGGAGCTTAAAGAGGTCGGGGTTCGAACTCTCAAAGCGCGAGAGGTACCGCAGATTGCGGCGGTTGCCGCTCGCCTGAGCCCAGGTTTCAAAGGTGGTCTTTTCCTGGTCGCCGAGGCTTAACGTGATGCCGACGCCGTCGGGGAGTTCCTCGGAGACGGTTTCCGCGTGAATCCGCTTCAGGCACCGGGTGATGAAGTCGATGAATTTCGCATCGCGCCGTTCGCCCGCCTGCAGGCACACCGAACCGTAACCGTTTTCAGCGGCCCACACGGCTTGCTCCACGATCTCGTCTTCCGTCATTTCGTAGCGTTTGACGTCGTGGTTGTCCTTGCGGATGCCGCAGTAGCGACAAT
Organism: uncultured Sutterella sp.; assembly: GCA_900544255.1. Taxonomy (GTDB): domain Bacteria; phylum Pseudomonadota; class Gammaproteobacteria; order Burkholderiales; family Burkholderiaceae_F; genus Duodenibacillus. The sequence goes on along the minus strand of UQUM01000064.1, from coordinate 2,136 downwards.
TGGCGGTGCAGATGTTGGAGACTTCAATGAGGCCGCGGAAAAAGACGCGGTCGCCCATAACGTCCGTCGTTTTCTTATAGGCGGCGCGTTTTAAGGCGAGGCAGTCTTCGGGGGCGGTGAGGCCCAAAAGACGCACGATGTCCTCGTCCGAAAATTCCGTCTGTCGCAGGAGTTCTTCTAGGGGTTTCATTATCAGTATTGTCGGTTTGGGCTCCGTCTGGGGCGAAGCCGCGTTCTTGGTGAGCATGATTTTAACGGCGTCGGGCTTAAGGCGTCCTGAGCCGAAAGGAGGAGTGAAACACAGGAAACGGGTTTGCTCCCGTCGTTCTTTTGCAGCAATGCGTTGCGCGGTTAAGATGCGTCCGTTTTTAGTTGGGAGGAACTGATGAACATTACCGTCTACCTGGGGGCCGGTTTCGGCAACGACCGTCGTCTTACCGAAGCCGCCCGGCAATTCGGGACTTGGATCGGGACGGCAGGGCATACGTTGGTCTACGGCGGCTCCAAATCCGGGCTCATGGGGGTACTCGCGCAGAGTGTTTTGGCAGCAGGCGGCAAGGTGATCGGCGTTGAGCCTCAGTTTTTTATCGAACGGAGCCTGCAGTGCGAAAACCTCACCGAACTCATCGTCACCAAGGACATGGCCGAGCGCCGTACGAAGATGATTGCGTTGGGGGACGCGTTTGTCGCTTTCCCGGGCGGCACGGGGACGTTGGAAGAAATTGCCGAAGTGATGAGTCAGCGGGTGCTGGGCTTTTTGCAGGCGCCGTGCGTATTGCTCAACCTTGACGGGTATTACGAAGGGCTGCGGCTGCAGTTGGGCCACATGGTGAAAATGGGTTTGGCGCAGGAAGAACGTCTGAAACTACTTACGTTCGCTTCGGATTTGGAGAAGCTCAAAGCCGCGCTCGCCTTGGCGTAGTAAGTGCGGACGTTGAGTTGTTTCCCTTAGCAAAGTGACAGGTCACAGTTGCGTGCGCCGTACTATGCTTGCGCTTTCTTATTCTGGACTCTCGGTATGGAAGCGGTTTTAACACGGGTGGCGGCCTTCGTCCTCATCATTGCCTTGGGGTATGGTCTCAAACGTGCGGGCTTTTTTAAGGCGTCGGATTTCGGCCTTATTGCATCCGTCGTACTCAAGATCACGATTCCCTGCGCCGTCGTGTCCTATTTTTCTAAGATTACGCCGGACTTCACGCTTTTTTGGTTGGTGGTGCTGGGCGTCGTCTGCAACCTCATCCCGATTTTCTTGGGGTGGATGGTGGGCTTTGCGGGCGGGCGACGCGACCAGGCCTTCAACATGATTAATTTCTCGGGCTACAACATCGGGTGCTTTGCACTGCCCTTCATCCAAACGTTTTTGGGACCGGTGGGCGTCGTTGCGACCTGCCTTTTTGACGCCGGAAATTCCGTGATGTGCACGGGTGCTACGTACTCCATGGCGGCGGCCGTCGCCGGGGACGGAGAAGGGACGACCGTCCGACTCTTTTTCAAGCGGATGTTTTCGTCCGTGCCGATGGATACCTACATCGCGATGGTGGTGCTCGCCGCCTTCGATTGGAAACTCCCTGCGGTGGCCGTGAGTTTTGCGGATATGGTCGGGGCGGCCAACCCGTTTCTAGCAATGCTGATGCTGGGAATCGGGTTTGAGCTGCAGCTCAAAAAAGACGATGCCCTGAGAATCTTGAAGACGCTTTTCATCCGCTACGCCATGGCGGGGTGCCTTGCGTACGTCTTTTGGCACTGGGCGCCTTTTACGGAGGAAATCCGTCGCGTGCTCGCCATTCTCACGTTGGCGCCCGTCTCGGCGATCTGCACGATCTTTACGAGTCTTTGCCTTAAAGACGCGCGGGAGACGGCTTTGTCCTGCACCGTCAATTCGCTTTCAATCATTATCAGCATTGTTTTGATGACGACGCTTCTTTTGATGACGCCTTAAGAGCGGCAGTGACCCTGCCTCCTATTCGATTGCAGGAAACAACCGTTCTGTCGGAAAGCGCCCTCTTTGACGTACTCCCCAGCCTAACCTGAATATTGAAAGTTCAACTTTCTGCAGGAAAACGAAACGCCCGCAATCGACTGATTAGCGGGCGTTAAGCATGAAAAAAGGGTCTGATGGTAAAGTTTAAGTGACAA
>UQUM01000063.1 GCA_900544255.1 uncultured Sutterella sp. | reverse complement strand
TCGGATTTCTCCTCACTCGGGCTAGTCAACTAAGGCTTGTTTTCACAAGCCTCTGCCTTTAGGCAGGGGTGGTTGACCGCAATGCCCGCAGATACGCAAGCAACAGTTGTTCAATCACCACGCGTGCCGTCAACGGATGGTCGCTCACCCGGCACACGTCCCGCACGCTGTTCACCCACATAAAGACCGCGGCGGGGTTCAATCCCTCCGCTGCAAGCGTTTCAAAAACGGCGTGTTCGCCCGGAAAATACCGCGGCGGAACGCCCGATAAGGCGCCTGCCAAATCCCAGGCCCAGCGCGAAAGAAACACGCTCACCGCCTGCAGCGTCATGTCGCGTGAGACGGCGGCCACCGCGGCCGCGGCGTTCGCCTTACGGCCCAACCTCAGAAACCCCAAGAGTTTCGCGCGCTGCTCGAGCGTCAATACGCGCTTTTCGTCCGTTTCAAAAACGGTAAGCGGCATTCCGCCCGCGGCCGTCAGGGCCGTTTCGGGATCGGCCACTTTCTGAGTTCTCAACCACGCAAGCGCCGCTGCGTGCGTCGGCGGTTCCGCTTTCAAAAGCCGACAGCGGGAACGGATCGTCGGGAGCACGAAATCAATCGAATCCGCCACCAGAATGAAGACCGTGTTTTCCGGCGGTTCCTCAAGGCTCTTTAAGACCGCGGCCGCCGCTTCCGCGCGCAGTTGATCCGCGGGATAAAGAAGTACTACGCGCAGACCCCCTTCATTCGTTTTAAGACTGAAAATCTCCGGGAGGTTTCGCGTCTGGTGAATGAGTATCTCGCGATACAGATTCTTGCGGTCGCTCGTGGCACCGTCCGGTTCCGTAAAGGGGAGTTCCCGAGGAAGAGCTTCCGCCTCACTTAATACATAAACTAAGTCGGGGTGCGTCTTCGCCGCCGTCAGTCTGCAGCCGCGGCAGTGACCGCAGGGCGTGCCGTCCGCCGCCGGCGACTGACACAAAAGGCTTTTGGCAAAGCGCTCCGCCAAATCAAACGTACCGATACCGCGAGGCCCGTAAATCAAAAGCCCGTTGGGCATCTCGGACCGCATACGGTTAAGGCTCTCCGCCAACGGCTGCTGCCAGGGGTAAAGCGCTAAAGCCATGTCGCTGCCTCCTTCAGAATCTTTTCCCGCACGACTTCCAACGGTTCCGCCGAATTCAAAATCACAAACCGCTCGGGATTGGCGCGGGCACGGGTGAGGTACGCCTCACGAACGCCGGTGAAAAAGGGGAGACCTTCCGATTCAAAACGGTCAGCCGCACGGGCTTTGGCAAGGCGCTCGGCAGCAATTTTCGGATCGAGGTCAAAGAGTACCGTTTTGTCCGGCCCCAATTCACCCTGTACCATCTTTTCCAAAAGTTCCACGCGTTCCGCGGGGTAGCCTTTGCCGCCCACCTGGTACGCGTACGTCGCATCCGTAAACCGGTCGGACAGCACCCAGGCACCGCGCGCCAAGGCCGGGCGAATCACCTGTCGGATGTGTTCGGCACGTGCCGCAAAAAAAAGCAAGGTTTCACAGTCCGCGCCCATCACATCGTGCAAAAGCAACCCACGGATTTTTTCCGCCACGGGTGTTCCCCCCGGCTCCCGCGTGCGCACGACTTCAATGCCGCGCCCCTTGAGAAAGGCTTCCACGGCGTCGATCTGAGAGGACTTTCCGGCGCCGTCGATTCCCTCAAACGTAATAAAGCAACCCCGCGCCGATGTTGTTTCGTTCATCATGAATTGGTTCTCCCGGGCAATTAGCGACCGCCTCGCTGATATTGGTTGACGGCCCGGTTGTGACTCTCAAGCCGCGTTGAAAACTGTGTGGTACCGTCACCGCGTGCCACAAAATAAAGGTATTTCGTTTTGGCGGGATTTAAGGCCGCTTCAATCGACGCCGCTCCCGGCATGGCAATGGGGGTGGGCGGCAGACCGTAATTTTTGTACGTATTGTAGGGGCCGGGGCGGTTTAAATCACTGCGCCTGATCACCCCGTCAAAATTTTCGCCCAACGCGTAAATAATCGTCGGATCGGTCTGAAGCGGCATCCGGATTTTGAGACGGTTGTGAAACACCGAACTCACGAGCCCCCGATCCTCAGGGTGCGCTGTTTCTTTTTCGATAAGGGACGCGAGAATCAAAGCCTCATACGGCGTTTTAATCCGCAGATTGGACTGACGCTTCGCCCAGGCTTCAGACAAAATCTTCTTTTGATGTTGGTACGCGATTTTAAGAATCGCCAAATCCGTCATACCGCCGTTGAAGTGGTACGTTTCCGGCGCAAAAAGGCCCTCGAGCGACTTCTCTTCGGCGCCGATCGCCGCGAGAATTTCCGCTTCCGTCTTGCCCTTGAGCGTAAGTTCGATATCGGGATTGGCTTCAAGCGCACTCTTTAACTGCCACACCGTCATGCCGTCGGCCACACGGAAGGTGCCCTTTACCACGTCCCCGGACGCCAGTCGATCCGTCACGGAAGCGAGCGTTTCGTTGTTGCCGAAGCGGTAGCGTCCGGCCTGAACGCGGTTTCCCGTCTGACGAAACGCCTTCATCATCGTCTCAGGCGTGACGTCCATCTTTTCCGCAATGAGCTGCGCCGCCCCCCGCACGGACGTCCCCGCCGAAATCTCTACGTCGACGCTCCCCTCGGCACCGGCTTTTAAAAGCACCGGCGTATCCATTGCCACCGTGAGGCTCTTCACGGCCACTACCGCCGCCACAGTCCCTGCCAAAAGGAAAAAAGCCCCGGCGCTTATCCACGGATGCGCCAGACAAAGCTTTCCCCAACCTGCCGCACGGTCTCGCAAGGCGCTCCAATAAATCTGAAGTTCGTAACGGGTCAACACCGGAATTCGTCAAAAGAAAAAGAAGAACGGCGGGATTTTAATGGGTGTTTACGTTGACTCCCGGCAATTTGTATTGTTTTTACAAAAAGAGGCGGCCGCGCCGAGTAAAATCGCGCACACGCGGCGATCGGTCCTCCCTTTCAAACGGCCGAATCCGCCTTTTCGGATATTTTATGACTCAGACAACCTACAGCACCCCGCTCACTGAACTCGCCGTTCTGCGCCTTACGGGCGAAGACACGGCGTCGTTTCTGCAGGGGCAATTAACGAACGACGTGACGAAAATTACGGCGGATACCCTTCTTACCGCGGGTTGGTGTTCTCCCCGCGGCCGACTTCTTACCGTCTTTCGCTTGGTAAAGTCAGGCGACGACTTTCTTCTCGTCGTCCCCGCCGACGATATTGAAGCCGTCATGAAGCGCCTCCGGATGTACGTACTGCGCAGCCGCGTCAAGGTGGCGCTGGATACCTCCCTCAAGGCAGTCGGCATCATCGGCAAACCCACTGCGCCTTGCCTTACTCAAACGTCCGGTACCGACGCAGCGCTTAACGCTCTCGGACTTCCGGCGGGTCGCGCCTTGGTACTCGTGCCCGCCGACGAAGCGCCTAAAGAAAACGCGGCGCTCGAGTCCCTTTATTGGGCAGCCTCTGCCGCCGCGGGTGACGTCTTTGTCTTCCTGCCGGTGAAGGATCAGTTTGTGCCGCAGGGCATCAACTTGGAATTGACGGGCGGCGTGAGCTTTACCAAAGGGTGCTACACCGGGCAAGAAATCGTCTCGCGCGTCGAGCACATCGGTAAGACGCCGCGGCGCGCCGCGCTTTATCGGGCAGACAAATACCTCCCCGCGGGCACCGTCGTTCAGACTGCCGCGGGTGAAGAAGCGGGTACCGTCGTCTACGGCGGCACGGCCCCGCAGGGCGCCGCGATGCTCGTTCAGATCGCAAACGATACCGTGGGAGAGCCCCTTGCCTTTGAGGGCATGATGCTCACGCCTCTCCCTCTTCCCTATACCTACGAACGCCAACATTAAGAGATCAGTCATTATGGATCAGAACCAAATTCACATCAATTCCCCGGAAGAAATCGAAGGTATGCGCCGCGTCGGCCGCAAAGCCTCTGAACTGCTCGACTTCATCACGCCCTACGTCAAAGTGGGCGTCTCTACCGCGAAACTCGACAAGCTGATGCTCGAATACACGCAGGACGAATTAAAGTGCCGTTCGGCGTGCCTCAACTACGCGCCGGGTGACTGCCGTCCTTATCCTGCCGCCACCTGCATTTCAGTAAATCACGTCATCTGCCACGGCATTCCGTCCGAGAAGAAGATTCTGAAGGCGGGCGACATCGCCAACATCGACGTCACGATCGTCGACGAAGACGACTTTTACGGCGACAACTCCCGTATGTTTGAAGTCGGCAAACCCACGATCGCGGGGCACCGCCTGTCGGAAGCCTGCTGGGAAGCCATGTGGAAATCGATTGAAGTCGTACGCCCCGGCAACACCTTCAACGACATCGGCATCGCCTGCCAGGCTTACTGTGATTCGCTGGGGCTTTCAGTCGTGAAGGAATACGGCGGACACGGCATCGGTCAGCACGTTTTCCACGGCGAACCGCACGTGAGCCACTCCCCTTCGGTGCACCCCACGGCTCAATTCAAGCCCGGCATGATCTTTACGATCGAACCCATGATCAACGCCGGACGCCGCCACATCATGGATCTCAACGACGGTTGGACCGTCGTCACCAAAGACCGCAGTCTCTCTGCGCAGTGGGAACTCGAAGTGCTCGTGACGGAAACCGGCTACGACATCCTGACGGTGAGCAAAGGCTCGCGCGAAGCTCCCGAATGGGTGAAGGGCTGGAAGAAACCCGTCTTTGATTAATCGCAACTCTCAGTGAAAAGCCGCCGGTCCTAAAACCGACGGCTCCCTGTCAGCGAACGAAAAACGCAAAGAGGATCAAGGCCGTTGCGCTGAAGGGGAACTTTGCTTCGATATTAACAGTGACGCTTCCGTTGAGCCATGACGCGCTCAACACGACGCTAAGACCTTAGTGTTGCAGACTCGGGGCTTTTTCTTGTCAACCGTTTTCAAAAGACGTCAGGGCAAGCCCCTTGCGACCGATATCGGAAGAAAATGCGGCTTCGCTATCTCAGCAATATCTCAGCTCTGCGTTTCTCCCCAAGCTTCACCTTCGAAAAATCTTCTTTTCTCGGAATGCCGTAGACTTTCTCGGTGATTTTTCTTTACCGAGGAGCGTGTCGTGACGTCCGAACAGCCTGCAACCCGTATACCGGCGATTTTCTTTACTGAACGTGAAACGCTTGCCGACGCGTTTCTTCGCGACGGACGCGTTGCCACCTATCTGAAACATCACACAGCGCTCCTTGACCGAACCCTCATCGCTTACGCCGAAATTGCCGGTGTGCCGTCAACGTGCGCCGTCATCGCGGTCGGCGGTTACGGTCGGGGCGAAATGTTTCCCTTTTCCGACATCGACGTACTCGTACTGCTGCCGGAAAATCACACCCCGGCGACGGATGCAAGCGTCGAACGGTTTGTCACCGAACTCTGGAATCTGCGCCTTACGGTCGGGAGTGTGGTGAGAACCCCATCTGAGATGCTCACGGCGGCCCAGGACGATATTTCGGTTGCCACGGCCTTTTTGGAAGCGCGGTACCTCACGGGCGACAAGACGCTCTTTGAAACGGTCTACGCCGACTTCCGCAAAAATCTGAATGCGGGACTTTTTTACCGTCGAAAACTCCTGGAGATGCAGCAGCGCCACCAGCACTACAACGACAGCGCCTACGCGTTGGAGCCCAACCTCAAGGAAAGCCCGGGGGGCCTTCGGGATCTGCAGGTGTTTCTTTGGTGCACCAAAGCCGCCGACTGGGGCGAAAGTTGGCGGGAACTCGCCCAAAACGGCATCATCACCGAAACCGAGTCCTACCATTTGAAGGAATGCCTGCATTTTCTGATGTCGCTGCGGATACGGCTGCACCTTATCGCCAAGCGCCACGAAGACCGCCTCGTCTTCGACGTGCAACGCGCGCTCGCTCTTTCGGCAGGGTACCGGGATACCGACGGCCTGCAGGCAAGCGAAGAACTGATGAAGCGTTACTACCTCAACGCCAAAAATGTGGTGCAGCTCAACGCCATCCTCATCCAGGCCGTAGCCGACCGATTCTTTACCGATCGACTTGCCAAAGAACCGGTGAAACCCATCGACGGCGTTTTCTGCGCACGCGGACTCTTACTGGACATCACGGACGAAGCCGCCTTTTTTGCGGATCCGCATGCCATTCTCCGCACATTCCTCCTTTATGCTCAACACCGGGAATTAAAGGCACTCTCAACTCGGCTCTTACGTGTGCTGTGGCATTCCCGCTACACGATTGACGCCGCCTACCGCAATGACCCCGTCAATAAAAAGCTCTTTCTGAAGATTCTGCAGCTCGCCCACGGGCCGTATCACTGTCTGAAAAACATGAATACGTGGGGGATTCTCGGCCGTTTTCTCCCGGTCTTTCGTCCGATCGTGGGACAGATGCAGCACGATCTTTTTCACATCTACACGGTGGATCAGCACACGCTGCTCGTCGTCAAGTACCTGCGGCGGTTTTCGCATTCTTCCTACGCACATGAATTTCCGCTCTGCTCGGAGGCGATGAATGAGCTCCCGGGGGTGTGGCGCATGACGGTCGCGGGCCTTTTTCACGACATCGCGAAGGGCCGCGGCGGCAACCACGCCGAATTAGGTGCTAACGAAGTGCTGCGCTTTTGCCGCGATTTCGAGATCGGTGACAAAGATGCCGACTTCATCGCTTTTCTCGTGCGGCATCACTTGACGATGAGTCACGTCGCGCAAAAAGAAGATACGACAGATCCGGAGGTGGTAAAGCGGTTTGCAGCCGTGGTGAAGACGAAAGAACGTTTGGATGGCCTGTTTGCGCTTACCGTCGCCGACATCCGGGCGACGAGTCCCCGCGTCTGGAACGCGTGGAAGCAGCAGCTTCTCGAGGATCTCTACCGCGCGACGCTCACGGTGCTCACAAGCAACAAAGAACCCACGCGCAGCACGGTCTTTGCCAAACATCGCGCGGAAGCCGCGGTGCTCGTCGACAAAGCCGGCATCCCCACCTTTATTCGGGATCAGCTCTGGAAGGAACTCAATATCGTTTACTTCCTGCGGCATAGCCCTGAAGACATCGCCTGGCACACGAAGGAAACGGCCTGGACGCCGAACCTTCCCTACCCCATCGTGCGCGCGAGGCCAGTGATCGGCGGCGCGGGTATCGAAATCATGATTTACTGCCCGGACCAAAAGGATCTCTTTGCCCGTGTGGTGCACTACTTCGGCCTTGAAGGACTCTCGGTGTTGGACGCGCGCATTCACACGACGCAGCACGGCTGGGCTTTGGATACCTTCCTCGTTCGGGACAAACGAGAGCGAAAGGATGTGGATTTTCTCATCAGCCGCATCCAAGTAAAACTTGCCGCCGTCATCTCCGCCGCGAAACCCATTCCCGAACCCAAAACCGGAAAACTCTCCCGACGCTCAAGAAACTTCCCGGTGCCCGCGATCGTCAACTTCGAAGAAGACGAAGCGCACAAAAATTGGGTGCTGCAGATCACCGGCAACGACCGGCTGGGACTCTTGTTTGCGATTGCCTGGGTGCTTGCCAAAAACGGCATTGCGATTGAAACCGCGAAGATTTCAACGCTGGACGAACGCGCCGAAGACGTCTTCCTCGTCGCAAGTCCCGCGTTAAAGGACGATGAATTCCTGGTGACGGTCGAAAGTGAATTGATCGACGCCGTCAATAACGCCAATTGACTTCCTCCTCGCCCTGAAGGACGAGGATTCCCTACTGAGTCACGGGGCAAGCCCCGTGATCTCTTCGATGGGTTCCTGCTGCTGACCCGAGCCCGTCTCAAAGAGGCGCCCCGAATTCACTTGAGCCCGAG
>UQUM01000062.1 GCA_900544255.1 uncultured Sutterella sp. | reverse complement strand
GCCGATGATAGTTGGTTGTATTTCCAGTGAAAGTAGGACACTGCCGGGCTAATCCTTTCAGAACCCCTGAGATCTTTGGTCTCGGGGGTTTTGTCTATTTTGCGGTTGGAAAAAATGACGGCAACTCGGTAGCATGAGCGCCCGTTTTTGGATACCACAATGACAACGACCGAAACCCTCGATACACCGGATAACGCTGCCGTGGGAGAGGCAGCGCCCGCAAAGCGCGTTTATAAAAAAGGCGACGAACGCCGGCAGGAAATCCTTTCGGCAGTAGTGACGCTTTTGGGTAAACCGCGCTTGGAAAAATTTACGACGAAAGAAATTGCGGCCGTCACAGGACTGTCTGAGGCTGCGCTTTATCGTCACTTCACGAATAAAGCTGAAATCTTGCGGCAAATCGTGGCGTTCTGCGAGACGTCGTTTGCGTCGATGTTTGCGGCGGCGGAGGCCGTGAGCGGAACGACGCACCGGATGCGGGCGCTCGCGAAGGTTCAGGCTCTGCTGCAATTCGCGGAGAGAAACCCCGGCATTACGCGGCTTCTGACCGGAGAGGCGCTGGTTTATGAAGATGCCGTCGTGTTGGAATACATGAACCACGTCATTGACAAAGCGGAGATGAGTGTGAGGCAGACTCTGAAGCTTGCGATTCTTGATCGGGAAATTGCCGCCGATACCAACGTGTCGGCCGTCGCCGGGGTCTACCTTTCCTACGTCATCGGCCGCTGGCGCCGCTATACGCAGTCTCAGTTTAAAAAGAAACCCACGGAAGGCTTCGGTACGGCAGAGATGTTTTTCGGCGATCTGCGCTGAAAATAAAGGCCCTGCCGAGGATTCTCGGACAGGGCCTTCTTAAGGATGGGGCAGTAGAGCGGGGTCAGGATTTACCGAACACTTCGTTCAACTGCTGCGATACCCGCACGAACGTCGTGCGCATAGTGAGTTCCTTAAGGCGTTTGGCCCCGACGTACGTGCAGGCCGAGCGCACACCGCCCAGAATGTCTTGGCAGGTCTGTTCAACGGGTCCGCGGTCTTCGATCCAAACGAACTTCCCTTCCGCCGCACGATATTTGGCCACACCGCCCGAATATTTGTCCATAGCGTTCTTGGAACTCATGCCGTAGAAACCGCGCATCTTTTTTCCATTGATGATTTCGGTTTCGCCGCCGGACTCTTCGTGACCGGCGAACATCCCGCCCAGCATTACGAAATCCGCGCCGCCGCCGAAGGCTTTCGCCACATCCCCGGGACGCGTGCAACCGCCGTCCGAGCAGATGCGGCCCTTTAAGCCGTGAGCGGCATCCGCGCATTCGATGACGGCAGACAACTGTGGGTAGCCTACGCCCGTCATTTTGCGGGTGGTGCACACGGAGCCGGGACCGATTCCGACCTTCACGATGTCGGCGCCGGCGAGCACCAATTCTTCCGTCATGTCGCCGGTGACGACGTTCCCGGCCATGATGACGAGATCCGGATACGTGTCGCGCATTTTCTTCACGAAGCTCACGAAGGCTTCGGTGTAGCCGTTGGCGACATCGATGCAGACGTAGCGGATGGCTCCCGGAGCCTTTGCCATTACCGCCTTGAATTTTTCATAGTCTGCGTCCCCGATGCCGAGGGAGTAGAAGGCTTGAGACTTGACTTCGAGTTTATTGAAGAATTCGACGTACTCTTCGACGCTGTAGTGCTTGCAAAGGGCCGTCATCATGTTGTGATGCCCCAGGGCGCGTGCCATTGCGAACGTGCCTGTCGTATCCATGTTGGCCGCGATGATGGGAACGGCGTTGAAGACTTCCGGCGAATGGCGGAACTTAATTTCACGGGTGATGTCGACCTGATTGCGGCTCGTGAGAGTGGAGCGCTTGGGGCGGATGAGAACATCCTTGAAGTCGAGTTTCAGTTCGTTTTCGATATGCATGGGAGACTCCCTGACGCTTCACGGACGGATGCGCCGGCAATAGACACAAAAAACGCCGGCAGGTTCGTCACAAACCCTCCGGCGTTGATTAAGTTTATCAGTTTTTAGAGTTCGGGGAGCGACTCGCCCCGCATCAGGTCGGCGATGGTTTCGCGTCGGCGGATGAGCGTGGCTTTCTCTCCGTCCACGAGGACTTCGGCGGCGCGCGGACGGGCGTTGTAGTTCCCCGACATCGTCATGCCGTAGGCGCCGGCACAGGTCATAGCGAGAATGTCCCCTTCCCGAACGGCAATCCTCTCGTCTTTGGCGAGCCAGTCGCCCGACTCGCAGATGGGCCCTACGATGTCCGTCGGCGTGGCCGCATCGCCTTCGTGCGTGACGGTGTTCACCACCGTCATTTTCGCTTGGTAAAGCGTGGGGCGCAGCATGTCGTTCATCCCTGCGTCCGTGATGCAGTAGCGTTTGTGGGGCGTTGTTTTGAGGTACTGCGCGGTCATCACAAGAAGCCCGGCTTCTGCTGAGAGAGACCGTCCCGGTTCAAAAAAGAGCGTGAGATCCCCGAGTCCCTTGTGGGACGTGAGTTCCGTCATGCGTTTCACGAGGGTTTCGGCCGAAGGCGGCGTTTCGTTGCCGTAGCGCACCCCTAAGCCTCCGCCGAAATCGATGTGGTCGAGTTCAATGCCGTCTTTTTTAAGATCCAGCACGATGTTGCCGATGATGTCGCAGGCTTCTTCAAAGGGTTCGATAGCGGTGATCTGGCTGCCCACGTGGCAGTCGATTCCGGAAACCCGCAAGTGCGGCATCCGGGCGGCTTTTTTGTAAAGCGCCGGGGCGTCCGAGAGGCTTACGCCGAATTTATTGTCTTCGAGCCCCGTCGAGATGTAGGGATGCGTCTTGGCGTCCACGTCCGGATTGACGCGGAAGGAGACGGGGGCCACCGTATTTAATTTTGCCGCTTCTTCTTCAAGGCGCTCCAGTTCCTGCGGGTTTTCGAGATTAAAGCAGCAGATGCCGACCTTAAGCGCCGTGCGCATTTCCTCACGGGTTTTTCCGACGCCGGAATAAACTACGTTTTTGGGATCACCGCCCGCGGCGATGACGCGCGCGAGTTCGCCCGCGCTTACGATGTCAAAACCGAGCCCCAAGCGCGCAAAAACTTTCAAAACCCCCAGGCTGTAGTTGGATTTCACCGCATAAAACACGCGGTGGCGGGTACCGCGGATGCCGGCAAGCCAATCGCGGGCGGCGGTTTCAAGCGCGGCGCGGGAATAGACGTAAAGCGGGGTACCGAACCGATGTGCCAGATCGGGAACCGCGAGGTCTTCGCAGAAAAGGGTGCCGTCGCGGCGGGAGAGACCGGGTAAAGTGGCAGAGTGCGACATGATGTAAGGCCGGTAATCAGTGAGCAGCGGTTTGGGCCGGCGACGTCGAATCCGGCAAGTACAAGGGGCCCTTGATGCCGCAGGCGGTAAGGGCGGCGGCAACGGCGGTGAGGCATACAATAGCGGCGATTTTGCGCAGCATGGGAAACTCCCTCTGTGTTTCAACAGTAAAAGACGAATTATGACGGAAACAGAATTTATTGAATACGCCGAACGTCTGATGACGGCGATTGAAACGGCGTTGGACGACGTGGGAGCGGACGTGGAATGCGACCGTGCGGGAAACGTTCTCACCATTGAAGCCGATTCCGGAGATCAGGTGGTGGTGAACCTTCATACTCCCACGCAGCAGGTGTGGTTGGCGAGCCTTAAAGGAGGGTACCATTTTTCGTATGAGAACGGCACTTGGCAGGAAAGCCGAGGGCGGGCGGATTTCTGGACGCTCCTGTCGGAGGCCGTATCCTATATAACGAAAGAGCCCGTCAAAGTGACGGGCCCGAAGTAAGACGACTCAGAAGATCTGATCCCTCAGAATGTCGCGGGCGCGGTTCTTCTCTTCGATTTTGCCGTTTAAGGGGACGTCGCGCACGGTAGCGTCCACGCTGTCGGCATAGTAGTAGTTCCCGTTGATGAGGACGACGCTCGAAGGCTGACGACGGCGGAAAAGCGGTTCGTCGGCCAAGGCCGTCTTCATGTAGTCTACCCACATCGGCAGCATGAGGCCCCCGCCGGTTTCGCGGTTGCCGAGGGGCCTCATCTGATCGTACCCCATCCAGCCTACGGCGACGAGGTTGCCTGCGTACCCGGCGAACCACGCGTCGTAGGAATTGTTTGTCGTCCCGGTTTTCCCGCCCATGTCGGTACGCTTCAGTTCCCGATAGGCGCGAACCCCGGTACCGCTCGTGACGACGCCGTTCAGCATCGTATGCATAATGAAGGCGTTGCGTTCATCGATGGCGCGAATGGTTTCATCCCCGGCCTTGCGGTTGTGTTCCTTCATCAGCACTTTGCCTTCGGCATCCGTCACCTTCGTAATGAGGTAAGGCGGAACTCGGTAGCCGCCGTTGGCAAAAATGCAGTAAGCGCCCGCCATTTCCCAGGGCGTGGTGGAGCCGGCACCGAGCGCGGTCGTAAGCTGCGCAGGCGTACGGGAGGCGGGGAAGCCGAATTTACCGACGTAATCCTGTGCGTAGCGTGCGCCGATCGCCTGCATGATGCGGATTGAAACGAGGTTCTTGGATTTTTTAAGCCCCGTCGCCATCGTCATCGGGCCGTCGAAACGGCCTTCGAAATTTCGCGGTTCCCAAAGTTCCCCGCCCGTCAAACGCGGATCGATGAAGATCGGAGCGTCGTTGATGATCGTGGCGGGATTAAAGCCTTTGTCGAGCGCTGCCGAGTAGATGAAGGGCTTAAAGGAAGATCCCGGCTGACGCAGGGCTTGCGTCACGTGGTTAAACATGTTGAGGCTGAAGTCAAAGCCGCCCACCAGAGCCCGCACGGCACCTGTCATGAATTCCGTGCTCACGAAACCGGCCTGTACCTGCGGTACCTGCGCGAGCGTCCATTCGTTTTTGTCCGTCTTCATGACGCGCACGACGGAACCGGGTTTCAAGCGGCGGTCCCCCCCTTTATCCGTGAGGTACTTGCCGGCGAAGGCTTCCGTCTGATAGTCCAGATCCGTCGTCGTGCCGTCGGAGAACATCACCGTCACTGTATTTACGGTACGGGTCTTCGTCTGCGGTTTGGCACGGCGATTTTTCTTATTCGGAATCGTTTCCGTCATTTGTGTCGTGCGGATGTCGGTGACGACGGCACCCACGAGATCCTCCACGGCGGGGAGCCGGGAAATAACGACGGCGACGTTTTGGGCACGGGTTTCGGGATCCGAAATGTCAATCGCGGTGTTAGCGCCGCGGAACCCGTATTTGCGGTCGTAGGCAATCAGGTGGTCATGCACGGTTTTCCACGCAGCCTGCTGGTCGGCGTCGCGGATCGTAGTCCAGACGTTGATGCCGCGGGTATAGGTTTCATCCTTGAATTCGTCGTGCATCAGCATACGGACGAGTTCGGCCGCGTATTCGGCGTGTACGGATTTAATGGCTGCAACGTCTGCTTCGGCTTTTTGATTCTTGGCAATGAGGGGAGCCGCCTTTTCGTGCTCGTAGGTGGCTTCGTCGATGTAACCCAGGTCGCGCATACGGCCCAAGACGTAGTTTTTGCGCATGGTGGCGCGCTTGGGGTTCACGATCGGGTTGTAGGACGAGGGTGCGACGGGGAGCCCCGCAATCGTCGCCGCTTCTCCGACGGAGAGTTCATTTAACTTTTTGCCGAAATAGGCTTGGGCCGCCGCCGCAAAGCCGTAGGAGCGCTGCCCCAGGTAAATTTGGTTGAGGTAGACCTCAAGGATCTGGTCTTTGGTAAGGTGGCGTTCGATTTTGTAAGCCATCGCCACTTCGTAGATCTTACGGGTGTAGGTACGTTCCGAAGACAGGAAGAAGTTGCGTGCGACCTGCATCGTGATGGTGGAACCGCCCTGACCTTTGCGACCGGTGAGAAGGTTCGAGAGAGCAGCGCGGGCGATGCCGGAAAATTCAATGCCGGAATGCTGGTAGAAACCGTTGTCTTCAGCGGCGAGCACCGCGTTTTTCACAAACGCAGGCATGTCCTTGAGATGCACGAAGTCACGCCGCTCTTCGCCGAATTCGCCGATCAGGGTGCCTTCGGCGCTGTAGACGCGAAGCGGAATCTTCGGTCGGTAGTCGGTGAGGGAATCAATCGCAGGCAGCTGTTTGTAGATGATGGAGAAGACGAGCACGACGATGCTTGCGGCGCAGATGGCGCCGAGCACGCCGAGTCCCATGAGCCACAGAAGACTCTTTACCCAGAAAGACGATCTGATTTTGGATGATTTCACTCGACGACACTCCGCCCGCGCCGTGCGGCCTCAAAGGATAGGCACGGCCGGCTCATAAATCCTGATGGAAAAGAAGAAACGGCGCGAATTATACGGACTCGGAACGGGATGCCGGCAGCCGAAATTGTCTCGGAAAATAACTCGGCTGCCGGAAGAAACGTGGGTCAGCGCTCAGAACGCAGGTGGGTAAGAAGGCTTTCCTGCGGTTGTGCCGCTCGGGTTCTGACGCCCGTGAGTTCAAAAAGGGTGTCGGCAAGGTTGTCGTGCGCCACCGGCACGTCGATGTTCCCAGCGTGGCGGGTGACGTTGAAGCGCCGTCGGGCAGAGTCGTTCATCCAGAGAATCATCGGGACTTTCGTTTGTTCCGAAAGATGCGTCCAGTAGGGGGCGCCGTGCAGCCACAGGCCCTTTTCGCCGAGGCTTTCGCCGTGGTCCGACACGTAAAGAAGCACGGTGTCGCGGTCTTTGACGGCGGACAATTTGTCGATCGCGGCCGCGAGGAACTGATCGGCGTAGGAAACGGCATTGTCGTAGGACACGACGACGTCTTCGGGGCGGCATTCGCCCAAATCGTCTTTAAGACACCCTTTGCCGAACGGCCGGAAGGCAGGCGGCGTGCGGCGCCAGTAGGCGGGACCGTGGTTTCCCATCGTGTGCAACACCAATAGTTCCCGGGACGCGGCGGTTTTAAGGGCTGCATCGATATTGCCGAGCATCGCCTTGTCCCAACAGACGCCGTTGCGGCAGTCCGCGGTATTACGGGTGACGGCGGTTTCCATGGCGTCGGTGCACGCGCCCTTGCAGCCGGACTGATTGTCGACCCAGCGGACGGTGACGCCCGCGCGGTCGATGACGGAGAGGACGCTTTCTTCGGCGAGGATACGGTCGCGGTCATAGTCTTTGCGGCCCACGCGGCTGAACATGCAGGGGAGACTCACGTCGGTTGACGTGCCGCAGGCCGTGACGTCGGTGAAATTAATGACGCCGCGGTGCGCGAGTTCGGGCGTCGTGTTGCGTTCGTACCCGTTTAAGCCCCAGTTGGCGGCTCGGACGGTTTCGCCCACTACCAGCACAATGAGGAGCGGTTTGTCGGACGCAGTCGTAACAAGCGTGGGAGCCGCATCAATGACGAGACGTTCTTTTCGTTTCGGCGTGCCGTCCGAAACAAGGGTGCGTACGAAACTATAGATGACGGCCGGGGGTTCAATGAGGTAACGCGCTTCCTTCTGGTTTCGCATGAAGGCAGCAAGCGTTGAAAATTGCGAGAGTAAAAAAGCAACGGCAAGAACGGTGACTGCAAAAGCCGTTCCGCTCCAACGCAGGCGGTCTTTCATCGTGAGTCCGACGGGACGGACGACCGTCGGAAAGGCAAACGCCGTGACGAGTGCCGGAAGGGCAAATACCAAAGTACGCAGTGCCCAACGCAGTCCCACGAGTTCGGTCGCTTCCCGCCAGTCGGTGGAAAGCGCATTTCGCACCATGTCCGGCGTCATCACCGTGCCGTAAAGCGTTGTGAAGGCATCGGCTCCGGCACCGACGAGAACGAGTACGGACAAAATAACGCGCCAGCCGCGGGGCAGAAACCGGACGATGAGAAGAAAAGCACCGATCCACAACAAGCTGAAGAAAACGAAAACGGCGACGGCGGCCGTGAGGGACGACAACTTCGCGAGCCCCGCAAGTTCCGCGAAGAAAGGCAGCGCCAAGAGTGAGAGGGGTAATGCGGCTGCTAGTATAACGTTCTGCAAATAAAGCCATTAAATAGCTGGTTCTGGTATAATTGGAGGCTCCTCATCTACTGGAGCC
>UQUM01000061.1 GCA_900544255.1 uncultured Sutterella sp. | reverse complement strand
ACAGAAGTCGAACCGGTTTTGCAAGTGGCGGAGCAAACTTTTTGTTTTTCGCTCCCAGAAGCGTTGCCGATTCTTCATGAATCGCCAGCCCCTCCTCACTTGTCTTCGTCGTTGTTATCGGCGAAGGGGGTGCATTATGGAAGGCAAAACACCGCTTGTCAAATTTTGTTGCGGTTTATTTTTGCCGACGACACATCCGCCACTGATTTTTCGTCAAAGAAATCGGTTGGCGTTTTCTTTAGCGGACAACCGATTCGTGATTGACGGCACCCTGTCAACGTTTTTTCGCCTTTCGCCCGGCGGCTCTCGCCGCCTCGGCTGCCGCAGCCGCTATCTTGGTCAGGGCAGGAATTCTTTCCGACGTTCCCGTGCTCACGACGAGCACCACGACGCCTTCTGTCAGCCATCCTGCCTGAGAAAAGCCGTCCAACACCGAAAGCGCCGTCTGCTCGAGTTCCACTCCATTCAAAACCGCATCCGTCACCGCGAGCAATACCGCTTCGCCGGATACGGCGTCTGCCAAACCCGCCGAAGTTCCGGTTACCAAAACCCCGACCCCGACCCCGTCCGTCGATCGCGATGCCGACTGCAACCCCATCGCGAGTCCGAGTCCCACCCCCGACTGACCGGCCGTGAATTTTTTGGAGCCGCCCAAAAGATCCTTCGCGGTCAGCCGCGGGCGATCGTCCCCCGGCAGCGTCGCCACCACACCGAAATCCTGCTTATCCCAAAGTCGTGCGACGGCTGCCGCCGCATCCGCTTCGCGCGTGAGAAACACTGACCCGGCAAGGCGCCCCGTCGTCAACACGCGTTCAGCACCCCAAACCGGTGTAGTTTTACCCAAACGGAGGATAGCGGCGCACGCCGTTTCCGTCGGGAAACTCACGAGCGTCGCTCCCGCGCCGGAAGCCTTTACGTCCGCAACCTGCACGCCATCAATATCCGTAACAGCGTCCGCGTCCCCCGCCTCAAACGCATCCGGCAAATTCTCGGAGGACGGCTTCGGTGACTTTTTGACCGTTTTGGCGGGTTTGATTTTTTCCGGCGCTTCATTCAACGTCCCGCCGAAGTCACCCAACATGTCGGCGATGTTCGTCATCAGCATCTGACGTTCCGCATCACGCTTGATGACTCGATTCGCGACTTCGGGTGGGAGCCCTGCGGCTTTTACCTGAGCCTCGGCCGCCACCTTTTCCCGCCGTTCCCCCGTGCGCGTGAATTTCTCCCGAAATTCTTCCATGGGGTAGTAGACGTTGTCGATGATCCGCCCCGAATACACCTTCTGTTCGTGCTGACGATGCGTCTGCGGATCGCGTTTTCTCAGTCGATAGCCGCCGTAGAGCGTCCCGTTGGACAGGAAGACCTTCATCTTGGGATCGTCCGGCCAATTTTTAATGTCCGCCGGCAGCGGAATCCGTACTGCCTTTGCCATGAAAGTCTCCTCCGTCCGTTACGCTCAGCTCGCCGCTCCGGGCGCCATTATTTCAAAACCGCCGTCAATGTAGATCGTCTGACCGGTCGTCATCCGGGCGGCGTCCGAAAAATAAAACGCCGCCGTCGTCCCTACGTCTTCGAGCGTAATGTTGGCGTGCATCGGCGCCACCGCCGCATTCTCATTGAGCATCTTCGAGAAATGCTTGATGCCGGCGGCGGCAAGCGTCTTCACGGGCCCGCAGGAAAGGGCGTTCACCCGAATTCCCTTCGATCCCAAATCGGCCGCAGCGTACCGCACGGTCGCTTCAAGCGCTGCCTTGGCGACCCCCATGGTGTTGTAGTTCGGGACGACGCGCTCAGATCCGAGGTAAGAAAGCGTCAAAAAAGCACCGCCCCGCGTCATCTGCGGCGCAAATGCCTTCATGATCCCCGCAAAAGAATAAACGGACACGTTCATCGCCCCGAGAAACCCCTCGCGGGAAATGCCGTCCAAAAACGACCCGGCAATGGCTTCCCGGGGAGCCCATGCAATCGAATGCAGCACGCCGTCCACGCCGTCAGGCCAAATCGCTTTGACCGCTTCAGCGGCAGCGTCAATCGAAGCATCGTCCGCCGCATCCAACGTCACCACCGGCGCCTCGAACGTTTCCCCATATTGTTTGAGACGCGCTTCAAACCGCGGGTTGTTGTAAGTCAAAATGAGCTCTGCCCCTTCTGCCTTACACGCCTTTGCAATCCCGTAAGCAATGGAACGTTCCGAATTGATACCGGTAATGACGATATGTTTACCTGCAAGACGCATCAGCGTTTCTCCTTTGAATGGGTTTTCTGGGCTTCGTTTTCCGCGCGCCGAATGACGGAAAGACGCCGCAGGACAGCGGACAATTCGTCCAAAAGCGCCAAGTGCAGCTTCGCGGCTTCGGCATAGTCTTCAACCGTCTGCGCTTTTTTGAGGGCTTCCCGGTAGTACTGCGTAATGAGCGTCGTAAGACTTGCGGCGGTATCCGCAATTCGAATCGCCGGATCTTTTTGAATTTCAGTTACGGCCGCGTGATAGAGTCGAATGTCTGTCTCTTCCGGACTCTCATCAGGATCGATTTCCGGCAGACTGCGTCCGTTCGCCGTGAGCACATTGCAGTAATCATCAATGAACCGCTCCCGGCTCAGAAGATCAATTGCCGCTTCGGACACATCCAAAACAAAAACAGGACGCACGCTCACGCTCCTTCCCATCAAAACTAACGACGCCCGGCGTCGAAAAACGGAGGCGGATTATATCGGCGCCGACGGCACCGTCCCCTCATCCGTCGGGACGGCGACAAACGGATGATGACACCCGCAGCCGTCCCAACTCTTAGTCCGCGTTATTTTTCAAACACGCCCTTCA
This sequence comes from uncultured Sutterella sp., assembly GCA_900544255.1. Taxonomy (GTDB): domain Bacteria; phylum Pseudomonadota; class Gammaproteobacteria; order Burkholderiales; family Burkholderiaceae_F; genus Duodenibacillus. The sequence continues at coordinate 5,470 of UQUM01000061.1, read as the reverse complement.
CAATGATTTCGCCCGAACGCTTCATAAAGCGGCCGCGCGCCACCATATCAACTGCTTCGCACGCATCGTTCAGAATAAGGAAGTCGGCGTCGGCCCCTTCTTCGATGACCCCCTTTCCGGGAAGTCCCAGATTCTTCGCAATGTTTGTCGACACGAAGGGAATCGCCTTCTCAAACCCGAGATCCGCAGCGAGCGCCTGAAATTCTGCCCAAGCAGCATTTACCGGGCAGACGTCGAGCCCCACCATTTCGCCTTTGTCGTTAAAGCGCGGCATCGAACCGTGCGCATCCGTACTGATCGTGATGTGCGACGGATCCACGCCTTCGGCGACGGCATTCTTCACGGCTTCAGCCGCATTCTTAAAGATGCAGGGACCCGCCGTAAGATCAATGACGCCGCCAGCCCGGGCAAACGCGAGCGACCGCTCCCACGTTCTGTCCTTACGGGAGCAGTGCGTCGGACGAATATGCCGAATCGGCATGCCACGCCGCACGCAGGCATCGAGAATGTCAAAAGCCTGATCCCCCATATCCCCGAGGTGAATATGCAGGAATCCTGTCTTGCCGGAAATCATGCCGCCCACACGGATGTCGGACAAAAGGTGCATCACCTCGTCTTCGCTCGGGAAGCTGCAGCGGTGATCCCCGAGCGCAATCTTCACCCCGATCACTTCCGGAATCGTCAGCATTTCCCGACGAACGCTCCCCGTGATCGTCGTCACCGGATAGGCGTAGTTGGACGTCCACATGTAGCTCGTGACGCCTTCGGTCGCCAGCGCCCGCACCTTCCCGAGAAGGTTGGCGATACTGCGGGTTTCACTATCGGTACCCGACACCCCGACCACCGTCGTAATCCCGGCGTCGACCAATTCGGACAACATCAGTTCCGGGCAACGCGTCACGGGACCGCCTTCGCCGCCGCCCCCGGTCACGTGTACGTGTTCGTCGATGACGCCGGGCATCAAAACCCGCCCCTCGGCATCCATCGTTTCCAATCCCGGCAGCGAGACCGTCAGATCCTTACCCACCGCCACGATCTTGTCGTTGACCACCAGAAGATCCGTACGCCCCAGGTGTTTCGGCGCATATACGTCGGCATTTTTAATAAGTACAGCCGTCATCATTTTCTCCATGAAAACCCGATCCGATGCCCTATCTACCGAAAACGGACATCCGACCAACGTCAAATTGAGCGAAACGCTATCACAAACCGCCTCCTTTCGGTTAGAATCCCTACCTTCCGAAAGGAGATCATTCGGTTTTTGCCCGGGTGACGAAATTGGTAGACGTAGCGGACTTAAAATCCGCAGCCTTTGGCGTACGGGTTCGATTCCCGTCCCGGGCACCAGATTTTCTTTCGAGAACAATGAATAAGCTCGCTTTCACCGGCGGGCTTTTTCATTTTCAGTCGCTAAAAACATCAACATCTTTTTTGCCTGATCGTCTCACAACGATCCCCGGGGGTTCCTTCCCCTGACGGTCCGTTTTACAATTTTTACCCATAGATTCTTTCCGAGACCACCTATGGCGCTCTTTGCCCGCAAGTCCCTGGACATGCTTTCGGGTTCCCTTTGGGACAAAATCATTCTCTTTGCGGTTCCGCTTGCCTTCACCGGCGTCCTTCAGCAGCTTTTTAACGCTGCCGACGTCGCCGTACTCGGCCGCTTCGTTTCAAACGAAGCCATGGCGGCAGTGGGTACCGACGTTCCGGTGATCGGTACCGTCGTGAGTCTTGCGATGGGGCTCGCCTTGGGCGCCAACGTCATCGTCGCCCGTTTCATCGGCATGAAGGATGAGGCTGCCGCCAACCGCGGGGTTCATACCGCGTTTGCGCTTGCCTTGATCCTGGGACTCGTGATCGCAACGCTCGGTGAAATCTTCTGCAGCGAAATCATGGTCCTCCTTTCCGTACCGGATTCGGTAGTAGAACATGCGTCGAACTACCTACGGGTATTCCTCCTGGGGCTGCCCTTCATCACCGTCTACAACTTCCTCGCAGCCGTCTTCCGCAGCAAAGGCGATACGAATACGCCTCTGATGGCCCTCATCGTCGCCACGGTCTTCAATATCGCCGGAAACCTCTTTTTCGTAGTGGTGATTCCGATGGGCGCGGCGGGTGTCGCGCTTGCCACGGCGCTCGCAAACGGTCTCGCGGCGGGAATTCTCTTTGTGAAGCAGCTCAAGATGCCGGGCGTGCTGCATCTGGAATTTTCCCGTCTGCTGCAGTTTGACAAGCCGACCTTAAACGCCATGGTACGCATCGGGCTTCCCGCCGGGATTCAAGGTATGGTGTTCTCGCTTTCCAACATGATCATTCAGGAGGCGATCAACAATCTGGGGGCCGACGCCATGGCTGGCTCCGTCGCGGCCTTCACGATCGAAATCAACGTTTACTGCTTCATCAACGCCTTCGGCCTGGCCGCCACCACCTTCGTAAGCCAAAACTACGGTGCCGGCAACCTTGCGCGCTGCCGCCGCGCCACTTGGGTTTCGATGTGGATCAACTTTGCTGCGACCGCTCTTCTCATCGTAGTGGTCATTGCCTTTGCGCACCGTATGCTAAGCTTTTTCTCTGACAGCGAAGCCGTCATCGCGCTCGGAATCGTGCGCATCTGGTACGTCGTCCTCCCCGAACTCATCAGCGTTGTGATGGAAACGGTTTCGGACGCCATGCGCGGCTACGGTTATTCACTACCGCCGGCCATGGTAACGCTGGTCTGCATCTGCTCCATCCGCATTCTTTGGGTGTATACGGTTTTTCCCGCGTCTCCAACGTTTGATACGCTCATGATGGTGTACCCCGTCAGCTGGCTCGTCACGATGACGCTTCTCGTGGTACTCTACTTCCGCCACCAAAAAACGCTCGAGACGCGGATGAACCGCCGCCACACTCATGCCGACTGATACGACTCTCACGCTCTACGTTACCGAAATCGGCCGCGAAGCCTCTCAAAACCGGTATCTCAACCTGTCGCCCCGCGTCGACCTCGCCGACATCCGGGCTTGGCGTTTCTTTCATGCCGCACCGGACGAATTCTTTCTGCAGTACGCCGGGGGCTTCTGGGTTGATCACGTACACGTCGCGTTTGACGCCGTCGACGCCGCGCTGCCGTTGCTTGCCTCGCAGAAAATTCCGTCGCTCACCTTGGCCGGTCATTTCGGGGCCGCACGTCTTTCGGCGCTGCAGAATCGATGCCGCCAGCTCGACATCCGTCTTACGACTCACCGTCTTTCCGCCCCCCGGGCTCTGACGCTCACCGACCGAACGTTCGTCTGGTCGGCTGCGACGGATCAAGCGTTGGCAACCGCCGGACTCTCGATTCCCGGAGAACCCGCCTTACTATGGACGCAATGGTTCAACCGCTTTTTTGCCGACGAAGTGCTCCCCGTGCTGCGCGTAAGAAAAGCCGATGTTTTTTTCGGCTTTATGAAAGCCCTCTCCGAAGCCTCCTTCACGGGACTCAACTGGGCGGGGCTCGGCGCCCGATGCGGTATTTCCGGCCCCTGCGCCCGTGACTGGTGCGCGTTTCTCACCGACGCAGGGGTGATTGAACTCTTGCCCGCGGCGACGGCACCCGCACCGCGCCGCGCCAAACAGCGCCCCAAACTCTGTTGGAATGCACCGGGGCTCTCCGTATGGCTTTCAGACGCCGTCACGGGAGTTACGTCCGAGCTTCGTACGGCACTCACCCGCAACGCCGTTTATCTTGCCTTAAAAGACGCTTTTCCCGAAATCCGCTTCGCGCATTTTCTCGACACCAACTACGTCGAGGCACCGCTTTTACTTCAGAAGGCTTCCGACACGGCCGCCGTCTTTTTTCCGACGACGGCGGCCGACGTCGACCTCTGCCGACGTCATCATCGGTCGCTGTTGCGTGCGGGGATCGTCTCGGCGCCCCCCATCCTCGTGACGGACAACGCCGACTTTGTCTTTGACGACGCCCGTCGCATCGGGTTTCAGAACTCGTTGGCACAAATGCCCACCCCCCGCTAAACTGTTTGAACTTTTTTCCTTTACAGGGTTACCTGATGAAACGTATCCTCTTCTCTGCCATCGTTCTGACGCTTCTTGCCGGATGCCAACACTTTTCCGAAGAGTCCGCGCTTTACGCCGGACGGGTTGAAACGATGGAAAACGTCGTGGGTGACACGTGGCAGATCAAAGCCGTCTGGCCATGGGAAGACCGTACGATCCGTCTGCGGGAACATTTAAATGAAAAGGCACAGGCTTACTGCGGCAAAGACGGTAAGGGCGCGCAGCTTTTGGACGCCGTCACCCAGAAGCGTAAGGATGCGCCGGGCACCGAAGGTATTCTCGTTTTCCGCTGCGTCTCAACGCTTCCCGCACCGACGGGCGGTCTCTTCAGCGATGAAGAATAACGTCCTCGTACAATTTTTTGACTTTCAACCGACTCGGGCTCTGAAACATGTCGTTTACCGACTGGATTAATTTTGTGGCACTTGCCAACATCATCGCCTTTCTCTGGGTATTTCGGGCTTCCTTAGCGCGCGAAGACCGCGTGACGGCCGTGCGCGACGCGTTGCGCCTCAAAACCGGCAATCTGCCCTTTAAGGCCTGGTGGATTGCGTTTCTCTTAAGCGTGAGTTACCGCTTGGGAGCCACCGCAAGCGCTACGCCGGAAGCTGTCGCCTACGGCCTCTTTCCGACGCTTCTGCTGGCGCTTCTGTTGATCGACCTTGCGGAAGCCAAGGTCGCAGCCTACGACGCTAAGCTCAAAAGTGACTACCGACGCGCCAAACGTCGTACGGCCCGCGCCCGAGCAGAGGCCCAAACGAACGCCGAGTAATTCTTCCATTCCTTTTACGATGAAGCCCCGAACCGTTTTTGCGGTGTCGGGGCTTCATTTACCCAATTGCGGCGTAAAGCTTCGTCCTTCAGGGCGGAGATATAAGCCGCGTGTTTTTCGATGAACGCTAGTATCATATAGGCATGATTATTCGCCAAGGCTTTTCGTTCAAACTGAAACCCGACGGAGCTCAGGACAGGAAAATGTCCCGCTTCGCCGGTTGCACGCGCTGGGTGTACAACCAAGGGCTTGCATGGAACGAAGAGCGTCGATCAGCGGATCCTGCCTTCCGTCTCAGCTATGCGAAGCTTTGCTCCGAACTGTTGGTTTGGAAAAAGAAGAATCCCTGGCTTAGGGAAACGCACTCTCAGGTTCTCCAACAATCGCTGAAGGATCTGACGAGCTCTTTCCAGAAGTTTTTCAAAGGACTGTCGGCCTTCCCGAAGAAGCACAAGAAGTTCGTGACGGCGGACTCTTTCCGCTTCCCGCAGGGCTTCAAGATTGACGAAGGACGTCGGCAGATTTATCTGCCGAGCATCGGTTGGGTCAAATACAAGCGAAGCCGCGTCATTCAAGGCAAGGCCAGGAATGTGACGGTTTCCCGACAAGCCGACGGATGGCACGTTTCCATCCAAACCGAGTACGAAATGGAGCCTCCCAAGC
>UQUM01000060.1 GCA_900544255.1 uncultured Sutterella sp. | reverse complement strand
ACCCATCGAAGAGATCACGAGGCTTGCCCCGTGACTCAGTAGGGAATCCTCGTCCTTCAGGGCGAGGAGGAAGTCAATAAAGAATCAATATATGTTCAAAACTCTATAGCAGAGTCTATTTTGGACAGCAGTGATCGGCGGCACCAAATGCGGAACACTCGGAGGAGAAGCGTTGGTGATCCGCAATGAGACACTGAAAAGGGATTTTGCCGCAGTGATGCGGCGTCAGGGAGCCTTGCTTGCCAAAGGGCGTTTTGTAGGCGTTCAGTTTCGTGCCTTGATGACGGACGGCCTTTATTTTGAAATCGGACGACAGGCAGTGTCGATGGCACGGCATTTGCGGGAAGCGTTTGTATCGGTCGGTATTGAACCGGAAGGCGATTCTCCTACCAATCAGCAATTTTTCCGATTAACGCCTGAGCAGGCGATGATTTTGGGGCGGAACTACCGCTTTGAAAAATGTCGGGTGTTGGATGACGGACGTTGGGTGGTGCGTTTCTGCACGGCTTGGTTCACACGGCCGGAGGCGTTGGATGCTCTGATTGCGACCGTGAAACAACTGTGAGAAAGAAAAAAACCGCCGCAGGAAATTCCGACGGCGGCTTGTGAAAGAACTGAGTCTTACACGCGACTGTCGCCGAAAAGCGAGACATACATCGGCCAATAGACGGAATAAAGCACTGTCGACGTCGCAAAGGCAAAGGGCACGATGAGAAACATTTCACTGCCCGCAAGCCCGAGGGCCGAAATGAGGGAGGCAACTAGAACGGAACCGAGCCCGACGACGGCGGTGAGAAGTACGCCCAAAACGATGATGGCCGCTAAGGAGCGCAGACACCCGAAGAAGGAGTAAAAAAGCGCTTTGCCGCAGGACATACGCTTTTCACTCGCAAGAAGCGGTGCAAACCACGTCGCGGCCAACACCGGAAGATAGATGACGAGTGTCACGATGATCGCAGTCCACGGCAGGTTTTCGGCGACACTCGACCAATCGAGACGCCCGTTTTCCAATGTTTCCCACTGTGCGATGGTGTCGGACGCGAGAAGGTCAAAAAGAAGATTGACCGTGGAAAGACCCACGGCAAAAAAGAGTCCGATCTGAATTAAAACTTGGCGTAGCGCCCGGTCATTCCAGATATCGACAAGGAGGCGGAAGCTCGGCGTGCGACGGGCGAGTGTCTCTCGGACGCCGCGCCCCAAAAGAACCGTTCCGAACGGCATGAAAAGCGACACGACGAGTGTTCCGATGAAGGGAAGCATCGAGAGAATCCCCATCGACGTCATATAGAAAACGGCGATGGCCCCCAAGGCAAAGGGTTCTCGGCGGCAGGCGGTGAGCGCCGTTTGGAGCCAATTGAAACCGGCAAGAAACGAAAGTCGGGAAACGGTGTTGTTCATGGTTAAAAAACAAAAATCCTGCCAAAGTCAGACAAGGAAGGCTTCGTAAGTCAATCCGACTTTCGCGGGAACAGATGATTACCAGCCGAACTGAATAAATTTCGGGGTGTCGAGTGTCGAGCGGGAATCGGCGCCCGGGCGGTTGTCGATCGGGCGGTCGCCGCGGTTTTTCATGGTGTAGGGAATTTCCGTGGTACCCGGCGTCACGCGCACTTCGGTGAGACGGTTGTTCTGATCGTGCCGTTCCTCAATTTTGGTGCCCCGTTTGCTGATATAGGGTTCGGGCTGCGCATGACGCGTTTCTTCGTCGTGACGCGCTCGGGCGCGGGCCCGCTTCATGTCGTTTTCGTTGGGTTCGAGGCGCGCGGCATCATCCGAGGCAGCGGCAGGCGCAACACGGTCGGCGACGGCAGGCAGTTCGGCGCGGCCTGTGTAGGCGGGGGGCGGAGCGACGGTATCAGCCGCCGCGGCAACGCCCGTGAGAGTCATGAGAGTAATCAGACAGAGTTTTTTCATGGTGCGTAAACAAAGAAATATTCCAATAAGCTCATTATGCCTTGAGTTTCGGGTGCTGCGGAGCTTTTTTACGCTTGGAAACGGCGGGGTTCGGGAAAAACGGCTAAAGTGCGACTACCTTCCTTTTTTACGTGGTTTTCATCATGCCCCGCTTACTTCTCGTCGACGGTTCCAACTACCTGTTTCGTGCATTCCATGCGTTGCCGCCTTTGACGACGAGCCGGGGTGAGCCGTCGGGTGCCGTCAAGGGCTTTCACGGCATGCTCAAAAACGTGAAGACCCTCATAGCACCGGATTACGCGGCCTGCGTGTTTGACGCACCGGGAAAGAATTTCCGTCATGAAATTTTCCCCGAATACAAGGCGAATCGTCCGCCGATGCCTGACGAACTGCGAAGCCAAATTAAACCCATTTTGGAAATGGTGAAGTTGGAGGGGTGGCCTTTGCTGCAGATCGAGGGAGTGGAGGCCGACGACGTGTTGGCGACCCTTGCAAAAGCCGGGGAAGCCGCCGGGTGGGAAGTTTTCATTGCCACGGGGGACAAGGACCTTGCGCAGGTTGTGAACGACAAGATTAAGCTTGTCAACACCATGACCCGAGAGATTCTCGATCGCGAGAAGGTGAAGGAAAAGTACGGTGTCGGGCCCGAAGGGATCATTGACTATCTTGCGTTGATGGGGGACAAGGTGGATAACGTGCCCGGCATCACGAAGTGCGGCCCGGTGACGGCCGCGAAGTGGATCAATGCCTACGGCTCGATTGACAACCTCACGGCGCATGCCGCGGAAGTCAAGGGCAAGATCGGTGAAAACCTGCGGGCGGGGCTTCCGTTCCTGCCGACGGCTCAGAAACTCGTGACGATCAACTTGGCGGCTCCGGTACCGAAAACCGTGACGGAATTGACGTTTGCGACGCCGGACGAAACGAAGCTTGCGGCCTTTTATGAGCATTGGGAAATGCGCTCGGCCCTCGGTAAGAAAGCAGCGAAAAAGCCCGTGGAAAAGCAGTCCGTTGACGCGCAGCAGGGCGATCTTTTCGGCGCTGTCCCCGTGCCTCAGGCGGTTGCTGTGACGCCGACTGGTTCGGACAAGACGGACGTTATCGTGGCGGATACGGCGGACAAATTGGCGCTGTTAAAGGCGAAGCTTTCCGACCGAACGCCCGAGATGCCCCCCGTTGCGATGGCGCTTCTCACCGACGGCGAACACTTTTTGACCGAAACTCCGACGGGACTTGCGATTGCCTTCTCACCCTTGGAACGTTGGTACGTTCCGTTGGCGCATGCCGCCGGCGTCAACGCCGGGAGTGAGGACGTTAAAAACACGCTTGCCGATTGGTTGGCATCGTCGGCGCCGAAACTGATGCACGACGTAAAGTATGCATGTCACGTGTTGGTCAACCTCGGACTGCCGGTCGTGGAAAACGCGGACGACACGATGCTGATGAGTTATGTGCTCGAGGCACACTTAAAGCACGACCTCGCGTCGGTGGTTGCAAGAACCTGTGCTACGTTGGTACCGAGCGACGAAGACTTGTTGGGCAAGGGGACTCAGAAAAAGCGGGCGGCAACGCTCTCGGTCGCCGAAGCGGCGAGCGTTATGACGCTTCGCGCGGCAGTGATCCGTACGGCGGGCTGCGTCATGCGGGAAACAATTGCGGCCGACGCGGGACTCTCCCGCATCTATCGCACGGTGGAACTGCCCGTGAGTCGGGTACTGGGGCAAATGGAGCGCACCGGGGTGCTGGTGGATGTAGCAAAATTAGCGGCCTTAAGCGCAGAAATGGATGCCGAAATCCGGCGTATCAAGGCCGACATTGAAACGGTGGCCGGTGAAAAATTTAACCCGGCCAGTCCCAAGCAATTGGCGGCGATCCTCTTTGACAAATTGGGATTGCCGGTGAAAAAGAAGACGGCGAGCGGCACGCCCTCCACCGACGAAGAAGTGTTGACGGAATTGGCGCTCAATTATCCGCTTCCGAAACTCATTTTGGACTACCGGCGTCTGGCGAAATTAAAGGGTACCTACACGGACAAATTGCCGGAATTGACCGACGCCGGCCACCGGGTGCATACGACGTTCGGACAGGCGACGGCGGTAACGGGCCGTCTCGCGAGTTCAGAGCCCAACCTGCAGAATATTCCGGTGAGAACCGGAGAGGGGCGCCGCATCCGCGAAGCCTTTATTGCGCCCGAGGGCTGTAAGATTATTTCGGCGGACTATTCGCAGATTGAACTCCGAATCATGGCGCATATTTCTGGGGATGAGGGCCTTTTAAAGGCCTTCCGAGCCGGTGCCGACATTCACCGGGCCACTGCGGCGGAAGTGCTCGGTATCGCTCCGGAATCCGTGACGCCCGATCAGCGCCGCATGGCGAAAGTCATCAACTTCGGTTTGATTTACGGAATGAGTGCCTTCGGACTTGCGCAGAATCTCGGCATTGACCGTAAGGTGGCCGCGAGCTACATCGAGCAATACTTTGCCCGGTACCCGAAAGTCGCAAAATACATGGAATCGACGCGCGTAAAAGCGCAGGCGCAGGGGTACGTGGAAACCGCGTTCGGGCGGCGGCTGCAATTGCCCGACATCCGCAGTTCCCGCGCCAATATCCGTGCGGCCGCCGAGCGCGCGGCCATCAATGCGCCGATGCAGGGCACGGCAGCGGATTTGATCAAGATGGCGATGATCTCGGTGGCTGAGTGGATTAAGCATGAGAACCTAAAGAGCCGTCTCGTGCTGCAGGTGCACGACGAACTGATTCTGGAAGTGCCTGAGGACGAAGTTGCCATCGTGAAAGTAAAAGTCCCCGAACTGATGGCGGGCGTCGCTTCCTTGTCGGTGCCGCTCATTGCCGAAGTAGGAACGGCGGACAATTGGGAAGCGGCGCACTGACGTTAAAAACTGCCTGAAAATCGGCCGCCCTTCGTCGTTTTCAGACGAAAACAAGGGAGGGGAAGCAGGTTCTTAGCCTTGATTTTTCGACGTAATCGGAAAAAGTACGCCGAAAGAATTAAGGGGAACCCCTTTGGACGCGTTAGAATGCGCGCCGATCGGGGAAGAAATGTGTGCTTCTCCGTCCAAATCGGATGGCATCTTTCTCTAAAAGAGGTCATATCCTTTCCAACCCCCAAGTCAATCTATGAAACGATCGGATATCTGTGTCGTCAGTGCCGTATACCTTATTGCACTGGCTTTTTTTGTGATGACCGTTCAATTGCCCGATGAGGCTCAGACCTATCCCATGGGTCTCATCATCGGGATGGCGCTTCTCAATACCCTTTTCCTCATTCAGCAGCTCGCGAAAGCGTGGGCTGCCGGTGTGCTTACCAAGACGGAAAACGATTTTCCGACGATTTTCAGCACCCTTTTACCGCGGCAGTTTGCCTTTGTTTTGGCAGGCTGCCTTCTTTTTTTGGTGCTCATGTATTCGGTGGGCTACTACGCCGCGAGCATCCTTTACCTTGTAGGAACGCTTTTCTTTTTCAAGGTTCCCTCAAAGTGGATTCTGATGACCTTGGTAGCGTTGGTGGCGTTGGTCTACGCCGTCTTTACGCTCTTTCTTAAAGTGCCGCTCCCTGCGGGCGTTCTCTTTTCCTAACGGAGGTCCCGCATGGAAACGTTCGGTTTGATGGCGGCGGGGTTTCTGCACGCCCTGACGCCCCTTAATCTCATTGCGATGCTCGTGTCGACGGCCTTGGGCATCACGATCGGCTGTTTGCCCGGATTGTCCGCCGCAATGGGGGTGGCACTTTTGCTGCCCGTCACGTTTGGCATGGATCCTGCGACGGGCCTTATCGTCTTGGGCGGCATTTACTGCGGTGCTATTTTCGGCGGCTCCATCAGTGCGATTCTGATTCACACGCCGGGGACGCCTGCGTCGGCTGCAACGGCGATCGAAGGCTATCAGCTTACTCTGAAAGGCCAGGCGGCCCGAGCCCTTTCGATGGCGTGCTTTGCGTCCTTCATGGGCGGGTTGCTGAGCTGTCTCTCGCTTTACTTCCTGTCGCCGATTTTGGCGGAACTGGCGATGCAGTTTAAGAGCCCGGAATATTTCTGGCTCTCGATTTTCGGTTTGACGGTAATTGCCGGCGTGTCGTCGAAGTCTCTGCTGAAGGGGCTGATTTCGGGCGTTCTGGGGCTCCTCCTTTCCACGATCGGCATGGATCCGATGGAAGGCGTGGAACGCTTCATGTTCGGTCAGGCGACGCTTTATAACGGTATCAACGTGACCTGCGCTCTGATCGGTTTGTTCTCGATGTCGCAGGTCCTGATTTTGGCCGAAGCGAAAATTACGCAGCGCGGTCGGGCGGCGAAATTTGATAGGTTGGGGCTTTCCAAAGGCGACTTAAAGCTCACGCTTCCGACGATCTTCCGCAGTTGGGTGATCGGCAACGTGGTGGGGATTCTCCCCGGGGCAGGCGCTTCCATTGCGTGCTTCATGGGGTACAACGAAGCACGGCGCTTTTCCAAACATAAGGAAGATTTCGGTAAGGGCGCCATAGAAGGTGTGGCGGGTTCCGAAGCTGCCAACAATGCCGTCACCGGGGGCTCGCTCATTCCGACCCTGACGCTCGGCATTCCCGGTGAAAGCGTGACGGCCGTGCTGATGGGCGGCCTCATCATTCACGGTCTGCAGCCGGGGCCCGAACTCTTTACGACGTACGCGGGGATGACCTACACGTTCTTCGCGGGGTTTGTGCTCGTACAGTTCTTTATGCTGGGGATCGGTCTTTTGGGCTGCCGCGGTTTTGCGCAGATCGCCCGTTTGTCCGACGCCATCCTGATTCCGTCGATCTTCATTCTCTGCGTCGTCGGCTCCTACGCCATTCACAATAACTTCGTCGAAGTGGTGATTATGTTTATTTTCGGCGTGATCGGCTACCTCATCCGCAAGTTCGGCCTGAACGCCGCGGCGGTGGTGTTGGGGCTTATCTTGGGGCCCATCGGTGAAAACGGCCTGCGCCGCTCGCTGATGCTCTCCGACGGCGACTGGACGGTGCTTTTCTCGACCCCCATCTGCTGGGTCATGATTGCGCTTTGCGTGCTCGGCATTCTGAGCCCGATTCTCATGGAGAAGTGGGAAAAGAAGATTGCCGGCGACAGTACGAAATAGTTTTCTCCCGTTTTCCGGGATCGAAAGGTTCCGGAAAAGTTTTTAACCCGAAAGGTGGTTCTTTATGAATAAAAAACTCTTGTCGCTCGCTGCAGCGGCTGTTATGGCTCTTCCGCTCGTTGCTGCTGCCTGGCAGCCCACGGGTGATGTGAACGTCATCGTGGCCTACAAGGCCGGTTCCGGTACGGACACGGGCGCCCGCCTTTTGGCGCTGGATGCCGAAAAGTATGTGGGTCGTACCCTCATCATCAACAACCTCCCGGGCGCCGACGGTAAGATCGGTTGGACGCAGCTCGTGAACGCCAAGCCCAACGGCCAGACGATCGGCTTTATCAATCTGCCGACCTTTACGACATTGGCCACGCAGCCCGGTGCTCCTTTTACGACTGCGAAGGTGATTCCCATCGTGAACCACTTGATCGAAACGTCCGTAGTGGTCGTGCGTGCCGACAGCCCCTATAAGACCTTGAAGGAACTCGTGACGGCCGCGAAGGCAAAGTCCAACATGCGCGCTTCCACGAACGGCATGAAGGCTTCGAACCACACCGCCGCGCAGTTGTTCGCGCAGTCCGCGGGCTTTAAGTACAAGGCGATTCCTTACGGCGGCACGGCTGACCAGTTGCTCGCCCTGCGTCAGGGCGAAGTGCAGTTCACCTGCGCGAAGGTGGCCGACGTCGCCAAACTCGTCTCCGGCGACAAGCCTGAACTGCGTATCCTCGGCGCGTTCGACACGAAGCGCCTGGCCGAGTACCCGGACGTTCCCACGCTGGGCGAATTGGGCTACTACCCCAATTGGTACGGTTCTGCCCGTGCGCTCGTCGCGCCCGCGGGGACGCCTGACGACGTGATCGCGTTCTACGTCGATGCCTTTAAGAAGACGATGAATGATCCGCAGACCATCGAACAGCATAAGAAGGCCGGGCTTTCGATGCAGTTCATGGACAACAAGGAACTCGGCAAACTCATTAAGCAGCAGGAAGTCTTCTGCCGCGATGAAGTGTCTCAGCTTTATAAGTAAGTTTGAGCTGATCTGAGTCCGCAAAAAAAAGCGCAGCGCCCAAAAAATGGGAACTGCGCTTTTTTGTTTATCCGGACAACGTTAATTACAGGAGCCGGCGACTTCGGGAATGAGCGTGATGATTGCCTTGCCGTCGCCATCAAAGAACGTCAGAGCGTCCTTCGTCTGCTTGGCGGAACGGGCATTGTTGAGAAGGTTGAGCATTTCGCTCTCAAGCGCCATGTATTCGGGGGCGCACATCTTCATCGTAACGGCTACCTGGTCAAAGCGAATCTTTTCGCCGTCGATCACAACGTTCCCCGTAAAACGGTTGCAGCCCAAGTCGCCCGTGGCTTGGCCGTCGGAAAATTCGATCATCGGCGGTACTTCGCACTGTGAGCCTTTGGGAAGCTGCATCATCCAGCTCGTGTCGGTGAGTTTCAAAGAAGGGGTATCGGCCACGGCAGTTTTTCCGGTGGTAAGGGCGCTGCACCCGGTAAGGGCGAGAACGGAAAGGGAAGAAAACGCCAGAACGGCGTGCTTGACGGAAATCACGTCCGAAATCCTCATGAGAAGAAAAGGGGAAACCGCAGTGTAGGCGGCTTGACGCTTCGATGGCAAAAAAAATGGCAGAAGTCTTTTTTAAGACCTCTGCCCAAGGTAACCAAAGGAGAATCACTCTGAGAGGAAGCAACCACAGTCGGCGCTTTTCTCAGGAACGTAATGTAAGGGAACAGCGGGCGAAATGCTGAAACGGGGTGTGAACGAAAGCAACGAAATGTAAGAAGTCGGGGAATTTGCGGCGTTTTTGTAATGTTTAGAAGCATTCGCAGTAAGGACGATCGGGCGCCGATCAACGGTTGAAAAAAGTTTCCTGAAAATTCATGGGTGTATTCGGAGAAATCGGCGATGCGGGTGAAAAGCGCTTGACATTTGTTTTTTAGACTCCCATAATGCGCCCCCTTCGCCGATAGCAACGACGAAGACAAGTGAGGAGGGGCTGGCGATTCGTGAAGAATCGGCAACGCTTCTGGGAGCGAAAAACAAAAAGTTTGCTACGCCACTTGCAAAACTGGTTCGACTTCTGTAATATATCGAACCTTGTCGCGAATGACGCGACACGCTCTTTAAAAATTCGAACAGACGAACCGATAAGCGTGGGTACTGAAGATTGAAGTCGCGAGAGACT
>UQUM01000059.1 GCA_900544255.1 uncultured Sutterella sp. | reverse complement strand
GGAACCCATCGAAGAGATCACGAGGCTTGCCCCGTGACTCAGTAGGGAATCCTCGTCCTTCAGGGCGAGGAGGAAGTTAAAGACGGTTGATTATGCCATCCAGGGGGCTTTTTCTTCGCAGAGCTTGCCGTCCGTCATCGTAAAGCCTTTGAGGCTTCCGGCGGTGGCCTGGATGCAGACGTAGGTCATGGCCGAATCAGGGGCGGCACGCAGGGCGCGGCGGCCTTCGGGGGTGATCACGAACCAATCGCCCGCGGTGACTTCAGAGACTTTGCCGTCTAGGTAGAGTTCGCCCTTGCCGGAAATGATGCCGTACACCTCTTCGTTGGCGGTGTGGTTATGCACGAAAGGGACACCGGCGCCGGAGGGAAGTACGTTGACGGACACTTCGGCACCGGTAAGTCCCAGCGCGTCATGCAGTTCCGTACGGGGAGCGGCGGGATCAAGGTGCAGTTTCTTGAAATCGGACATGGTTGTTTCTCCTGACTGTTCGTAGACGAACAATAAAACTGAAAGAATGGAAAATCGAAGTTTCCCGAATGAGCGGAATAATAGTTCGTAGGCGAACAAAAAGCAAGCCGTTGCGTTCAGCGCAGTTGCTAGTGCCGGAGTGCCCCTTCTGAAAATCAATCTGCCGTTCGAGTAGATTAGGAATTATTCCATTGAAATGAATGGATAATTTTGTTCTTGGAACTTTCGTTTGTGAGACGGCAGCGAAAATGTTGGACGAACAGCTTGGAAAATTGAGTTAATCGTCCAATCTGCCTGAACGATTGGTAGAAATAAATTTCTATAAATAACAACGATATATCAGCAAAATACCGATGATTGGCAGCAAAAGCCCCCGGAATCGACCGGGGGCCTGCGGCTGATTATGCGGAAACGGAATTAATGCAGCGCCGTCGGCAGCACCAACGTACGGACGTTCACTTTTTTAGCCATCATGCCGTTCTCAACGAGAAAGAACTGGTCGTCCACGAGCCCCTTGATGTCGTCGTTCGTGAGCGTGTCGTAGTAGTTGGACCACTGTGCGAGTTTCTTGGCGTCGTCAAGACGGATGCCGTGTTCCTTCGCCCCCAACGCGACGGCTTCATCCCAGTGCCCGTTGATCCATTGGAGGGCTTTCCGCTGCGTTTTCACGACGAGGTTCAGGGCGTTGGGATAGTCTTTGGCAAATCCCTCACGGGCAGTCATGACGAGGTTGACGTTGACGAGACCCTTGGCGGTCGTGATGACTTCACAGCCGGCTTCCTGGGCTTTGATGACGGCAGAAGCCGCCAAAAGCGCGGCGTCGGCGTGCCCTGCGACGACGGCCGTCATCGCGGCCGGAATATCCATCGGGACGAAGGTGACGTCACCGGCCGACATACCTTCCTTTACGAGCGCCGCAATGAGGAGCTGATGCAGCACTGTGCCGCGGGGCCCTGCGATTTTCTTACCCTTGAGGTCTTTGACGGTGTAGTGCTCGCCTTTCGCGCCGACGATCGCAAAGGTGTCCGCGGGGTGCGAGACGCCGTTGGCGATCAAGACGGGGTTGCCGGCACCGTTGGCCATCAGAAGCGATGCCGTATTCATGACGGCCGAGACGTCGATTGCGCCCGCCGCCATCGCCTGGCCCTGCTTGGCGCCCGAGGTGATGGTGTGCCATTTCACTTCGGTACCGTAGGGTTTGAAGGCCTTTTCGAGCATCTGCCGATCCTTCATTACCATGTTCTGCAGATTGAAGGGGGCCTTCACGTAGACGATGTTGACGGTGTCGGGCATGCCGCCCGTAGCGGCTTGAACAAGCCCCGATACCGCAGCGCCCAACACGAAGGCTAAGGTTTTAAGTTTCATGATGTGACTCCGAAAGTCAGTTAAAAAAATCGTTTCTGATAGTGTCGGCAAGTTGTCCGACCGAAGGATCCGCGAGCGTTCTCGGGTAGGGTGCTTCAACGGCGTATACCGCAGCCGTACGTCCGTTTTTAAGACGGACGATCCGATGAGCGAGCAGGCACGCTTCCAAAATATCGTGGGTGACGAGAATCGTCGTCATCGAGCGCCGGGCGTGGATTTTCAAAAATTCCGAGCGGACGTTATCGCGCGTCAGGGCATCAAGTGCACTGAAGGCTTCGTCAAGCAGCAGCACGTCCGGCTCAGAAATGAGCGCGCGGGCAAAACCGGCACGTTGCGCCATGCCGCCCGACAACTCGGTCGGATAGGCGCCGGCGGCTTCGGTGAGCCCCGTGAGAGAGAGTGCGTCCGCAAGACGCCGGTCTTGTTCGTCGGCGGGTAATTGCCGAACGGCGAGTTTCAGATTGTCGGCAACGGAAAGCCACGGAAAAAGCCGTGGTTCCTGAAAAACGACGGCGGTTTCGCAGGGGGCGGCGCTGTTTCCTGTTGCTTCGGTGACGACGCACCCCTCGTCCGCCGTCTCAAGCCCGGCGATAAGCCGCAGCAGCGTTGTTTTGCCGCAGCCGCTTTCGCCCACGACGGCCGTGATCTCTCCCGCGGGAAAGGTCAGGGACAAGTCGTCGGTCGCCGTGACGGTGCCGCGGTCGGTGCGGAAGGTTTTGGTGAGATGTCGGACGGAAACGAAATACATGACGGATCTCACCGGGACAACGCGTGCTGAGGGGCGGCGCGCTCAATCAAACGCCGAAGGAGAGCGTCCGCGGCGACGCCCAAAAGGGCGATCGTGAAAATGCCGACGAAGACGCCGTCGGTTTTGGCAAATTCCGCGGATTCGCTGATGAGAAAACCGAGACCGGAGGAGGCGGCAACCAGTTCCGCGCCCACCAGGGCTCGCCAACTGTAGCCGAATCCCAGTCGTACGCCCGTTAAAAGTCCCGGCAGTGCCGAAGGCAGCCGCAGCTTGAAAAACATCTCGCGCGGCGTGAAGTGCAGCAGTCGGGCGACTTCGATTAATTTCGGATCAGTGCTCCGAAGTGCCGTGACGGTGTTGAGGTAGATGGGAAAGAAGCTGGAGAGAAAAACGATGGCGATTTTCGGGGCTTCGTCAATCCCGAGCCAGAGAATTAAAAGCGGCACAAGCGACAGGGGCGGCGTCACGCGCAGGGCTTCGGTAAGAAGAAAGGCGCGGCGTTCTCGGGCGGCGTCGCGATACGTGAGAAGCGACAGGACAGCGGCTGCGGCAAGCGACAGAGTGAACCCGGCCAACGTACGCCAGGCACTTGCCGCGATATGGGTGAAGAGTGCGCCTGTGGTGAGCAGTTCATAAAACGCCCGGGCGACCGCGGCGGGCGAGGGCAGCAGAACCGGCGAAATCGTTCCGGACGCAGAGGCGGCGATCCACGCGAGCAAAAGCGCCAGAGGGAGCGCCGCATAGTCAAGAAACTTCCGCATACCGATGAACGAAACGAGAAAACCGAAGGGTAAGGATTTTAGTCAGAATTTCTTAGGTGAGAATGATTCTCATCTGGCTTTTTCAAAATTCGCAAGACATTGCGTGAGACTACTTTCCAAAGCCTCGAGTTGCGGGGCGGTCAGTCCCTCGGCGAGGGTTTCTGCCATCGTTTGGGAAATGGCGTCGAAGACGGGCTTAAGTTTCCGGCCTTTTTCCGTAAGACGGATTTTGACGGCGCGGGTGTCTTTGTCATCCGTGACCTTCTCAAGGTAACCGAGTGCCGTAAGCCGCCGCACCATGACGGAAACCGTAGATTTGCAGCGTCCGCTGCGGCGCGCGAGTTCCGTGAGTCCCAGGGCGTCTTCGGCAAAAAGGACGACGAACACGTCCCCGTGACACGGTTCGATATCGGCGTAGCCGGCGTCGCCCAGACGGTGGGAAAGAAAATCGTGAGCGGCTGCCGTGAGGCGGGCGTTAAGCGAAATGACGGGACGGACGACGGTCATGGTGACGAGGAATTTGTTTGAAGACGAACGAAATTATACGAACCATCGCGAGTGGGGACGCCGCCAACATCTATATTGGGGCGAAACGTTCCTCGTTCAAGACGGATTTGTACCACTGTTGGGAAAGGCGGGGCGCTCCGATATAGGGGGTAACAAGGGAGGAAAGGGAATCGAAGAGGTTCTGAAAAGTCCTTCCCGGGTGAGTTTCAGGAGATAAAAAATGAGCAATCGTCTTCCTCAGTTGTTTGCGGATTCTTTCTTCCCGGCTTTCGCCGCGGATCCCTTTGCGGACGAGAACTTCTTTAGGACACCCACGGTGTTCGGCCGTCACGCCGACCGCGTGATGAAGACCGATATTCGCGAGACCGACAAGAGTTACGAGCTCGCTATCGATCTGCCGGGATTTAAGAAGAATGAAGTCGAGGCCGAATTAAAGGACGGCTACCTCACGATTTCCGCGCAGAAGGCCATGGAACACGAAGAAAAGACGCCGCAGGGCCGCGTCATTCGTTCCGAACGTTCGACGGGCGCCTGCTCACGCAGCTTCTACGTGGGTAAGGACGTGACCGAAGGCGAATGCACGGCGACGTTTGAAGACGGCGTGCTGCATGTGTCGGTACCGAAGGCTGCTGCGCATCAGGAGCCTGCCCGCCGGTTGATCAGCATCGCCTGATTCGCTGACGTTTCGTAGGTTTTAGGCCGCCGCAGAGCGTGTGGAAGCACGCTTTCTGCGGCGGCCTTTTGTGTTTTGAGTGCCTGCGCGGCATATTTCGGCCATTCCTATTTTGAATAGCACTTATGTGAGGTCGGCGGTGTTTGCAGTATCGGATTCGGCGTTGGAACGCGTGTGGAGGGAGGACTGTCCGCTTTTGGACGTGACGGTACATGCCTTAGGAATTGAAGCAGCACTGCTCGATCACTTTGCCCTGGAAGCCGTTAAGAAACGGTCTCGCTCGTGAAGGCCGTGAATTTGAAGATGGTGCTCCTCGCGGCGGGCGGCGTCAAAAAAATCAGCCGCCCGTACGTACGTCGTCGGGCGGCTCAGTCATTACGGGTTGTCGCGAAAAGCGGAATTACGCCTTGAAGGCCGCTTCGAGATTCGGCACGACCTGCTTTTTGCGGGACATGACGCCTTCCAACCACACGTTGCCTTCGCCCAAAGTCTTGCCCCAGGCACCGGCAATTTTGGCGGGGTCGTCCGAGGCCATGAGAAGGACGGAACCTTCCTTCATGATGTCGGTCAGAAGAAGCATGGCGGTGTGGCGGCCTTCGGCCTTCATCTTGCCGAGTTCTTCGACGAGTTCGGGAATACGGTCTTCGAGAATGGCGATGTCGACGAGTTCGAGTTGGCCTATCCCCACTTTGTGACCGGACATGTTGAAGTCCTTAAAGTCACGCATGATGAGATCGTGTGCGGAGACGCCCTTCACGGCGGACTTCGCGGTAAAGAGTTCCATGCCGAGCGCGGCGATGTCGTTGATGCCGGCGATGGCGGCGAGTTCCGCGGCGGCCTTCTTGTCGGCTTCCGTGCAGGTCGGGGACTTGAAGATCACCGTGTCGGAAAGAATGGCGCAGAGCATGGCGCCCGCGATTTCCTTCGAAGGCGCAAAGCCGAGGTAGTCGTACATGCGCTTCAGGATGGTGTTCGTGCAGCCCACGGGCATGATCACGGCTTCCACGGGGGAAGAAGAGGTCATGTCGCCCAGCTTGTGGTGATCGACGATGCCCTTCAAGTTGCAGTCGGCGAAATCATCAGGGGCCTGAGCGAGGTCGGAATAGTCGACGACGTACACGTCGCGACCCGCGACGGACGTCATGACTTCGGGGGCCTTGAGACCGAAACGTTCAAGGATGAACGCGGTTTCGGGAGCGGGGTTGCCCTGGGCGGCGGCAACGACGTCAAGACCGCGCTTCGCGTAGAGGTCGGCGCAGGCGATAGCCGCAACGATGCTGTCGGAGTCGGGGTTCTTGTGACCGATGATGATGGCTGACATAGTGTGTTCTTATTTCCAAAGATTTAGGCCGGTACGGCCGAAAGACCCGTTATTTTAAGGGGTGTCGATGAAATCGGACAATTTTCCGGCAAAGAAAAAGGCGCCGGCGGACGTGAACCGCAGGCGCCTTCGACGGAAGGGTAAACCGTTATCCTACGAAAAAGAGCATCAGTACGATTTGCCCCGAAATAATGCGCAGGAACATTGCTAAGGGGTAGACCGTCGAGTACGAAATGACGGCGAGCCCCTTTTCGGAGAGGCTGTTGACGAACGACAACGCCGACGTACTCGTGGCGGAGCCCGCAATCAAGCCCACGATCGTATGGAAATTAAGCTTCATGTAGCTTCGGGCCACCACGCCCATCACAAGCATCGGGATCGTGGCGATCAGAAGACCGATCCCCATGTAGAGCCAACCGATGCCGTTGAAGAATGCGTCAAAAAAGAGGCCGCCCGCGCCTAAGCCGACGCTCGCGAGGAAGAACGTCAGCCCCCATTCGCGCAGCATGAGGTTCGCAGAATTCGTGGTGTAGGTTACCAAATGCAGGCGCGGTCCGAAATAACTCAGCAAAATGGCGGCGATAAGAGGGCCGCCTGCCATGCCGAGTTTGATTGCGGCGGGCATCTGCGGAATCGTGATCGGTATGCAGCCCAGAATCAGGCCGAAGGCAATTCCGAGGAAAATCGCGTAGACGTTCGGGCGTTCCAGCCGTTTTTCTTCGTTCCCCATGAGGGCCGCGAGACGCGCGACGGCGTTCGAGGGGCCCACGCAGTAAAGCGCATCCCCCAACTGCAGGCGCAGGGAGTTGTATGGGAAGAACGTGACGCCCGCGCGGTAGACGCGGGTGATGTTCACGCCGTCAAACTGCGACAAATGCAGTGATTCGATCTGCACGCCGTTCATTTCGTCGCGGGTAACGCGGATGCGGCGGGAGACCAAGGGGGAGTGTTCCGTCGCCAGGTCGATTTCGGTGTCTTCTTCCCCGCAGAACGTGATGATGGGACGCTTATGTTGGGGACTTGCGACGATGCGGAGCTTGTCCCCGCAGTGCACCACGGTGTCGGCCGTGGGACTCGTAATCTTGCCGTTGTCGAGAATTCGCGAGCAGATGAAGGGGCGGCCGATGAGGTTGCGGATTTCACGCAGCGTCAGATTGTCGAGCGCCTTGTTGACGACGGTGACGTGAAAGTAGATCGGCGTTTCCGTGCGCATTTCCTGCGCTTTTTCCCAGAGTGCTTCTTCGTTCTTGAGATCAATGCCGTAGGCGCGTCTCAGAATCAGTACGACGAGAATGATGCCGAGAATGGAAACGGGGTAGGCACAGGCGTAGCCCACGGCAATGTCGCCCTTATAACCCATGAGGGACAGCGCTTCCTGCGTCGCACCTAAGCCGGGGGTACTCGTGATGGCACCGAAATGCACGCCCAACAACTGCGGCAGCGAAATCGAACCGTCGGCGATGAAGTAAATCCCGATCGTGAGAATGAGGCTTACGAGCACCGAAAGACACATCAGCCCGTTTAACCCCCAGCCGCGGCTGCGGAAGGTGGAGACAAACGAAGGGCCCACCTGCAGGCCGATGAAGAAGACGAAAAGCACCAGGCCGAAATTGCGGAAGAAACTTACGATGCCCGGATCGACGGTGACGCCGACGTAACTTGCAATGAGGCCCAAGAACAGAACGCAGGTGACGCCCAACGACACTCCGAACACCTTGAGGCGTCCGATGAAGAGACCCGCGGAAATAATGAGGGAATACGCGAGCAACGAGTGGGCGAAGGAACCCGTATCGGTAAGAAGATTAGTTAGCCAAGTCATAGGATAGGGCCGCGACTCAGAAGGTGGTAACGGGCATTCTTTATGATGCCTTGTGAAAATCCCATATTTTAACGGGTTATCCCGCAGCAAAATTTGCGAAATTGCAAAAACACCGGCGGTTTTGCCGCCGGTGGTGAGGATCACTCAACCTGCTGCCAACGGACAAAAGCGCGCTTTTCTTCGGAAAAGACGGCGGCAACCCGAATCAACTGTCGATCAGAGGCAGCGCCGTATCGTCGGTTCTGCATTTGTGCCACGGCCTTGTTAAGCGGTGTTTCGGCGGTGCCGCTGCCGGTCTTGAGGTATTTGAGTTCCAAAATCCAACGGAATTTCGTAGTACGGATTTCAAGGTCGCTGCGCTCCAGAGCGGGGTGATTTTCGGGGGACACGTCAAAGCCGCCGAAAATGAAAATCTGTAGATAGGCTTCTGCTGCAGTCAGCCCCCCTGAGAAATATTTCAGACCGTGGAAAAAAGGGACGCAAACGTGCTCACGAGAAGCGATTTGCTGAAACGTCAGGGTCGGGTGAGGAAAAATTTCTCACACTTGAGCGCTGAAGAAAAAACTCCCGCCGCAGACCGTCTGCAGGCGGGAGAAGAGGAGAGTGCTGTGTTTTGCCAAACAGACCGAGTTTGGCTAACAAGGCTGGATCAGAACTTATGCTGAAGTCCCATCAAACACTGATAAGTCTTGGTATCCGTAGATTGGTCGCCGTTTTTGTTGATATTGGTATAGTCGGCGTCGCGGTAGGAAACGGCGGCGTAGGCCATGGTGCGTTTGCTGAGTTTGTATTTATAGCCGGCGGACACCTGCCAGGCATCCAATTCCTTCGTTGTTTGCCCGATGGTGAAGCTCTTTACACCGCCGTAGGCTGCGGCGGCCATCAGAGTGCCGGCTCCGAAATCAGCTGAAGCACCGACCATGACGATGTCGGCATTGCCGCGCAGTACGCTGGTGCTGAAAACTTTGCCGCGAAGATTTTCGGCACGTTGGTAACCGCCGTAAATCTTGTAACCGCCGAAATCGTAGTTGGCGGCAAGCGACACGCTGCGGGGGTTGTCGTAGTCGGAGGAATATTCCTTGTGATTGAGAAAGTAATAGTCCCCCACGAGAGCCACTTTAAGACCGCCGTTGGAGAAGGTTACACCGAGAGCCGCATAACGATCCCGCTGAGAAGACGGTAATGCGTCGTTGCCGGCATCGTTTGTTTCCAGACCCGTACCGTTGGAATACTGGCCCAGAATTTTTACGCCGTAAAGACTGGGGCTTTCGTAACGAACCATATTGCTCGCACGTTGCGAAGCATCTTTAAAGACTGTCACGGCGCCGGCATTCTTGTAAACGATGCCGAAGGGATTGGTTTGGCCGGCAAAGATGCCGCCGTGAGAACCGCCGGCGAGTAACCCGGTTCGGCCTATCTGAACGCTGCCGTAGGGAGTGACGAGTTCAAGATAGCTGTCGCGGTCAAAAAGTTGATTGTCAGAACCTAAGCTACCGGTGTCGCCGTTAAATTTTCCTTCGAGAACAAAGTTGATTTTGTAGCCGTTACCCAGGGATTCACCGCCCTTGAGGCCCCAACGGGAAGCTCCTGCCAGTCCGCTTCCTTGTGTGAAGGAATGAGTTTTTCGGGCGGTATTTTTTTTCATGAAAGGAACGGGGCCCCAGCGCGCGGAGCCCCCTGCATTGAAAATATGCATTAAGAAGTTGCTTCCCAAAGGCAACCAATCAAGCGACA
>UQUM01000058.1 GCA_900544255.1 uncultured Sutterella sp. | reverse complement strand
AAGGGGTGAAAGTCCCCTGCTCACCCGCTGAAGGGGAAGAGCTAGCAACTCGGCAAGGGCGTCTCGGTAACGAGGGGGCTGGAGGAAGTCGATAGCAAACCACTGGCCTGACGAACAGGAAGCAGATGTGAGGCTAGGCGATCGGGGAAGAGGGCCGCAATACTCAAACCCAATACTCAGCCGGAACATGGTCGCAAGGTAGATCTGACAGGTAAAGTGGAAAAGTAGCGCGTCATACCTGGGGAGATCCGTCACAGTGTTCTTCGGAACTACGAAAAGCGGAAGCTGATCGGAGGCTGTGACGGAAGTTCGCAGAGGCCATAGTAGAGGCAACCTGAAGGGCCGAACGTTTAAACGTGAGTAGAAACAGTGACTCTCATGAGTCGAGTATGACATCCAGAATAACACAGGCACGGTGACTGAACGCTCGGAATAAGGATGTAAGGTTTTTTGTGTCTAGGCGATAATGGCGCCCCCGCAGGGCGCGAAAGAACTCACCCTGGTACACCGTGCAACCAAAATCAACGACACCGTCAAATTTACCGACCGGCAGCAGGCCATCCTGAACGATGCCGTAGAGCAACTGAGTTCTTCCAGCGGCTGACAACATCGCCGTGCACGCACTACGACTTGTCCACGGCCCACCCGGCCTACAGCCCACTTTTTGGGGTGAGTGGCCGGGTGGGCCGTGGACAAGTCTGTTATCTACGCATGAAATACAAAATATCCCGCATAAGCGGGATGATCATTTTTCGTGTCTCATTCTTTGCGTCCGACAATCGCTCATGTTTCAAAGTTACGCGCCTAAGTGGATACATTTCAAACGTCCGCTAACAAACGTTCTCGTTCCTGCGAAGAAACGTTGCCAGGACGCCGTCTTAAAACGGCTTGACTCTCTCAATACCCCGTCCAAACTCGCCAAGAAAAAGGGCGAGGACGCAACACCAGAAGAACCCGTGGTTATCTCCAAGGAAATCTTGGAACAGCACGCTCAGGAACGTAAGCGTCTCACCGAGCAAAAGGAACTGCTCACCTCCTGCCAGTGGGTGCTTGTTCGTTCCTTCAACGATCTGGATAATGATGACACTGAAAAGCTGCAGAAACCGCGTGATAACAATCAGTTACTGGCGGATCTTTATCCCATCACTGACTTACTGCGAAACCTTTGGACGGAGAAGAATCGATGTGAGGCACTCCGGCAAATTCACCACCTGATGGGGCTTTGCTGAGCTATTGCTCGTACGCACGGCTTTAAGCCCGCACACGATTTCGGAGATATGCTCCTGCGTCGTTTGGACGGCATCATCAACTGCGGTCGCTACGGCTACGGTTCCGGACCTTTGGAGGGCTCCAATAACGCCATCAAGGTGCTCAAGCGCGACGCTAACGTTTTTTTGGATTTCGACTACTTCCGCCTCAAGATTCTTGCCCGCCTACCAGAGCGCGGCTACGCCAGAAGCACTTTGTTATACGGACGCCTCAACCGATCTTTGGCCGTCACTAAAGCCGGTCTTTTCGAGTGTTGTTTTCATACAAATCCAAGATGAGCCATGAAAGTTATCTGCCTTGCTTGCAGTTAAGCGGAGAAGAGCGTGCCTGCGGCAAGCGCAAGGAAAATAAGCGTGCTGATCCAACCCAGAATGCGTTGAAATTTCACGCTGCGGATACGGTCGGCGAGCTTCCCGGCACAAAGAGCAATCGCGCCGAAAACGAGCACCGTGGCCAAAATAAAGGTGATGCCCTGAATCGTCATCTGCAGCGCAAGAGGCCAACCCGTCAAGTCCGTCGGAATGAACTGAGGAAAGAAGGCAAGAAAGAAAATGAGGACTTTGGGGTTCGTCATGTTCATGAACCAGCCTCGAAGCCAGAGTTTCACGCTGGAGAGCTCCACAGCCTTGCCTTCGGCGACCGAAGTGCATTTTGTCGATTGAAAAGCTCCCCAGGCGAGGTACAGGAGATAGGCAGCTCCCAGGATGCGGATCCCCCACATCAGGGCTGGCTGCGCCGTGATGAGGGCGGAAATCCCGAAGACCGCCAAAAGCGTCTGGCAGCAAAGGCCCGTGCAGAGACCGGCGACGACGAGTAGCCCGGCACGAGCGCCGTAAAGCGAACTCTGCGCCAGAACGAAAAGATTGTCGGGGCCGGGGGCGACGGCAAGCACGAGACTCACTGTGAAAAAGGAAAGCCAGAGAGAAAATTCCATGATGAAAAGGAAACGCCTGTGGGAAAAATGCCGATGGCGAAAGGCTCGGCAAACCGGTGTGAATTGTAGAGCCGGGAACTTGGCCCGCACCGCCCCCAAAAACTCGCTTTGCGTGCCGTCGAAACAAAAGACGCCGACAGAAAAGCAAGCAAAATCGTGCCGCAAGTCGGTTAAGCTGGGGGAAAGAAAACAGGATTGGCAAAAGAACGCCGTTAAATCAGAACATTACGCGCACCCTATACCGGGGTAGGTAGCCTCATTCTTAACCCTTGATTAAAGTTTCGCCCAGTTCGGTGAGGCCGATGACTTAGGACAAAATCAGTAGGTCTTAACCCCTCGGACTTACACGAAACAACACGAATTGACTCAGGAGAGTTAAAAATGAGATTTGCCACCCTGATGACTGCCGCTGCCGCCGCTGCGCTCCTTGCGCTCCCCGCAGCGGCGTTCGCCGCCGGTGCGGCCCACGGTTCCCATGCTTCCCTGCAGTGCACGGCCTGCCATAAGACCATGCCCCCGAAGGCTCCGGAACAGTCCCAGTGCTTGACCTGCCACGTGTCTTATGCGCAGCTCGCGAAGGCCACGAAGAACATGAACCCCAACCCGCATGATTCCCATATGGGTCGCGTGAACTGCACCGAATGCCACAGCATGCACGGTCAGAGCCGCTTCATGTGCCAGGACTGCCACGCCTTTAAGAATGTTAAGTTCAAGGGAGAATAAGTCATGACCGATAAGATGATTTCCCGCCGCGGTCTTATTTCCGCTGCTGCCGGCAGCGCCGCTGCTGCCGCTGCTTTCCCGGCTTTTGCCGCTTCCGTCGACCAGAAGCTTCCCGCGAAGTGGACGATGACCGTGGACGTTGCCGTCCTCGGTGCGGGCGGTGCCGGTCTGATGGCTGCCTGCCAGGCTCACGATCTGGGGGGTAAGGTCGTCGTGTTCGATAAGTCCGTGTCTCCCTACCACAGCGCGACGCGTATGTGCGGTGGCCTTTTCACCGCCTACGGTTCCGCCATCCAGAAGTGCGAAGGCGCCAAGGACAGTTGGCAGGCATTTGCGCACGACATCATGGACTACGGTTCCTACATGTCTCTGCGCGAACCCGTCGAACTCTTTGCGAAGCATTCCGGCGAAGCCTTTGACTGGCTCGAAAACAACGGCCTCGCTCCGCATCACCTCGAACCCTACGCCGGCCACAGCAACCTGCGCGCCATTCGTCAGGAAAGCTA
This sequence comes from uncultured Sutterella sp., assembly GCA_900544255.1. Classification (GTDB taxonomy): domain Bacteria; phylum Pseudomonadota; class Gammaproteobacteria; order Burkholderiales; family Burkholderiaceae_F; genus Duodenibacillus. The sequence goes on along the minus strand of UQUM01000058.1, from coordinate 6,242 downwards.
CCAGGGTAAGGATTACATCGATGTGCTCGTGAAGCAGATCGAAAAGCGCAAGATCAAGATCTACGCCGTGACTCCGCTTACCAAGATCTACTTCGACGCGAAGAAGAATCAGGTCATCGGTATCCAGGCAAAGAACATCGACACCGGCAAGATCTACGAAGTGAAGGTGAACCGCGGTATCGTGCTCGCCACGGGCGGCATCACGGGTACGGCCCAGTCTTTGGACTTCTGGGTTCCCTCCGTTGCCGGCAAGGGTGTCGCGATCGGCTGCACCGCCAACGACGGTACGGCGCTCCGGATCGCGGTGCGTGACGTCGGCGTCCCGCTCTCCCATATGCAGTACATTGCTTCTTACCCCTGCGGCGTGCGCATCAACGGTCGTAACGGTCCGTACTGCCGTTGGTGGTACTTCACCGGCAAGGGCGGCATCCTCATCAACAAGAACGGTGACCGCTTCGTGACGGAAAAGGAAGGTATCTGCCACATCACGCCGAAGCTTGCCGGCAACCCCGACGGCTGCCACTACGTCTTCATGGACGAAGCGATTTGGAAAGCAACCTGCAAGGCCTTCAAGATCGGCGCTCTCTTCGGTCTCCCCTCTTGGACCCAGGAACGCGTTGACGAAGAACTTGTGAAGTGCAAGAACCTCTTTAAGTGCGCGACGCTCGAAGAACTCTGCCAGAAGTCCGGCATCAAGCTCGAAGGTTTGAAGAAGCAGCTCGCGGTTTGGAACAAGGCCGTCGAAACGAAGAACGACCTGCAGTTCGGCCGCAAGGATCAGACGGTGAAGATTTCCGAACAGGGTCCCTACTACATGGTTCGTATGGAACCGTGGAACAACCTCTCCTGCGGCGGCGTGCGCGTCACCGACAACCTGGAAGTTCTCGGTTGGGATCTGAAGCCGGTGAAGGGCTTCTATGCGGCGGGCGAAACGGTCGCCGGCGTTCACGGAGCCTTCTACTGCGGCGGCAACGCCTGCGGCTTTGCTCACACCTCCGGTTTCATGGCCGGTAAGTTCGTGATGGGTAAGAAGGCTTAAACGCCTTTTGAAACCACCTGCGGCCGATCCCTCTCGGCTGCAGGAAATGTCTCCCGGTACGGTTCGCTCCGCACCGGGATTTTTTCGGCGGAAAAGAAACTAGGGCAGAGGACTCAGGCGGAATGTGGTAAAAGACCGCATAATAACGGACACTTTCAAGCTTGGAGACTCAGTCTCATGGTACTCACGAACGAATTCATCAACCGCCGTACCGCCGAATTAAAGAACGACATTCTCGCCACGTGGCGCAGCCTCGTTGACCGCGACTGCGGCACCGGCAACAAAGCCGGAGTGGATGCCTGCGGCAAAGACGTCGCGGCCTTTTTGGAGTCGATCGGCTTCAAAGTACGTTTTCATGAATACGAAACGGCGGGGAACCTCCTTGTCGCCGAAAAGGGCGTTGAAGACGCGACGAAGCCCTTTATCGTACTTGTCGGACACCTTGATACGGTGTTTGTGGACGGGACGGCGGCGGAACGCCCCTTTACGGCAGACGGCAACCGCGTTACCGGACCCGGCGCGCTCGACATGAAGGGCGGCGTCACCGTGATGCTGTATGCGCTCAAAATTCTTTCGGAAACCGACTGGGATAAGTTTCGCATCAAGGTGCTGTTGGCGGGGGATGAAGAGAACGGCCACAAAAATTCCGGTGCCGGCGACGATCTTCTCAAGGAAGCCGACGGTGCCCGCTACGGACTCAATTTTGAAACGAGCTACGAAGACAACAGCATCGTCGTTGAGCGCAAAGGCGTAGCGCAGTTTCGTATTGACATAGACGGCATCGGTGCGCACGTCGGCAATGATCCCAAGGGCGGCCGCAGCGCCGTCACCGAGCTCGCGCATAAGATTATCGAAATTAACGCGCTCACGAATTTTGAAGAAGGCTCTACGTTAAACGTGGGTGTCGTCGGAGGCGGGACGGTTCCCAATGCCTGTGCCGAAAAAGCTTGGGCTCTCGTTGATCTTCGGTATCGAACGCTCGAAGGGTACGATCGGGTGGAAGCGGGACTCAAAGCGCTGGAGACGAAACACAACATCGAAGGAACGAAAACCCGCGTGAAGCGCATCGCAAAAGTGGATCCGATGCTGCGACTTACGTCTTCCATGGCGTTATTTGAGAAAGCCAACCACACGGCAATTGAGAACGGTTTCCCGGCCATGACGGCGAAGGAAGTGGGCGGGGGTTCCGATTCGGCGTATTTAACGCGTGTCGGAGTGCCGACGCTTTGCGCTTTGGGGGTGAAGGGCGCATTCAATCACACGGTGCGTGAATACGCTCTTCTTGACTCCGTATTCGAGCGGATCCGTTTGACGGCAACGCTCCTTCGGGATCTGTAGACCCGGATGATTTGAATGCGGCGCGAGATTTAGTCTCGTTGCCGAACCTGAACTCCTTCGTCCGACGAGCGCAGCACCACCGTCTTAAAAAGCGGGAAAGCCTCATTCACAGCCTCCGTGAATGCCTCTGCGACGTCGTCACGGCGGGTAATTGCGAGCATAGTGGAACCGGAGCCGCTGATGACGAAGGCAGCGGCTCCGACGTCGGTCGCGATCTGCCGCAATCGGGACCAATCGGGAATGAGCTTGCGGCGGCAAGGTTCGTGCAGGCGGTCTTCGGCAGCTTCGGAAAGAAGCGTTTCGTTGCCGTCGGCGAGCGCGCGCAGTATCGCAATCGCGTGCGACGTCGTATAGACGCTGTCTTTCACACTGATTTCCTTCGGCATGGCGCGCCGGGCGTCGGCGGTATGTACTTCATAATTAGGAATCACCGCCGCAAAGCGCCAGTCGGGATGAATCGGCATGGGAAGTGTGTGAAAGCCGTCGCCGTCGTTCGCGGCAAATGACGCCGTCATTCCGCCGTAGATGCAGGGGGCGGCATTGTCGGGGTGTCCTTCGAAGGCGGAACAAAGTTGAAAGAGTTCGTCGCGTGAAAAAGGTTCGCCTAAGAAGCTGTTCGCGGCAAAGGCTCCGGACACGAAGCAGACGGAGGAACTGCCGAGGCCTCGGGCGATGGGGACGCCGGCGTCGATTGTGAGGTGCACGGGCGGCATCTGCTTCCCGACCCGTCGGTAAACGGCGGCAAAGCCCTTAATGACGAGGTTGTCGGCGTTCCGGTAGGCCTCGTCGCATCCTTCGATCACAAGGACGTCCGACGGTTCAAACGTAAAGGTGGAATAAAGAGTCAGTGCGAGGCCGAGGCAGTCGTAGCCCGGGCCGATATTGGCCGTGGTGCCGGGAGCGGTAACGATGAGTTTCATAAAAGATTACCGTTTCAGTCGACGAGTTGAGTTTGAGCGGCTTTGAGGATGCGATCCGGAACGTCCTTGACGTCGAGCGTTTCCTGCCAAAGTACGGGAAGCGTACGCAGAGCCGTGAGCGACGCAGGAGGCGTCACACCCGTACGGCGAGCGAGTTCGTCCATCGTGTCAAAGGGCGAGGCGGACGAGGGAACATCACCGTAAAGAGCCTCATAAACCGCATTGACGAACTTATAAGGACTCGCGGTGGACAAGACGCACATCGCACGCCCTGGCGTGCGGTTTTTAAGCGCCGCAGCCCGGGCAACCGCCGTATGCGGGTCAATGAGCCGATGCTCGTTTTCCCAAGCGGCGCGGATTGAGGCTTTCGTTTCCGTGTCGTCGGCAAAGGCACAGCCGAATTCCGTCTGAAGTTGGGTCAGAAGCGGCTCCGTCACCTGATAGAAACCCTTTTCCGCGAGAGCCGTCATGCGTTCCCGGGTATGAACCGCCGCGCTTTCGGCGTCACCCGTAATCTGCGACTCCATCCAGTAGAGCGTGCGCTCGAGGTTGCTCGACACCAAAATGTCCATCGAGGGCGACAAGGTTTTTATGAGAGGCCGGCGGCGGTCATAAACGCCCGTCGTCAGAAAATCGGTCAAGACGTTGTTCGCATTGCTGGCGACGATGAGACGTCCGACGGGAAGCCCCAGTTGTTTGGCGCACCACCCGGCGAGCACGTCGCCAAAATTCCCGGTGGGTACCGTAAAGTCGAGGCGGTCCCCCGTTTCGATTTTGCCCTCGGCGCGCAACTGACGGTACGCTTCGAAGTAGTAAACCATCTGCGGGACGAGGCGCCCGATGTTGATGGAATTGGCGCTCGTCAACGAAATCCCGGAAGCGGCAAGCGTTTTCGTGATCGGATCGGTAAAGAGGCTCTTCACCGTCCTTTGCGCGTCGTCAAAATTTCCTCTGAGGGCAAGGACCGTCACGTTTTTTCCGCGCTGCGTCGTCATCTGCCGCTCCTGCACCGCGGAAACGCCGTTTTCAGGGTAAAGCACCGTGATGCCGATGTCGGGCACGTCCCTGAAGCCTTCAAGCGCGGCTTTACCGGTGTCGCCCGATGTGGCCGTCGCGATCATCAGTCGTCGTCCGGTACCCGACAATGCCCGACTCATCAACTGCGGCAAAAGGCAGAGCGCCACGTCTTTGAAGGCCGCGGTGGGGCCGTGGTAAAGCTCCAGGAGGTGCATGTCGCCCAAGGCGGTGACGGGCGTCACTAAGGCAGAGGAGAACGTCGAACCGTAAGCATTTTCCACGGACACACGGATTTCGTCCTCGGTAAAGTCGTCAAGCAACGCCCTCAAAACCGCGCGGGCCGTAGCGGCGTAGCTGCCGGCGCCTGTTTCATAAACCGCAGGATCAATGCGGGTTGAGTTGAGTCGGTCAGTCACATACAGGCCGCCGTCCGGGGCCAGCCCCCGAAAGACGGCTTCACGGCCGGAGACGGTATCTTGAAGGCTGCGGGTGCTGTGGTAGCGCATGAGAAATCCCTTCTGAGTGAGTAAATCACAAGTACCTTAATCCTATGGCAGGCCGCGCCGTCCGTAAATAACGGCTTACCTTTAAGGAAAAGTTGTTAATGGTTAAGTCATAGAAGGATACACGATGCAGAGCAGGTCTTTGACGTCGGTTGCAGTACCGTTTCGGAAAAGGGTTTGGCTAGCAGAAGACAAATCGAACAAACTTGTTATGGTGGTGGAAAATTAAAGTAAATCATGTTACTGTCCAGCTTATCTGAAAGATGTTTACTTTCAGAAGAGTCCGCGCTTGGATTGTTTGAGTGTACTGATGAGATTTTTCTGCAGGGGATGAAGACAGAAATGTCGGATTCGATAGGTTCCAAAAGAACCCGAGCGGAGAGTCGATCATATAACGGCAGTGCTTGCGAGACAGTAAAAAAGCGTGACTATGGAAACTGAGGCAACTCAGTACCGTTGTGTCACATGACTTGGCAGGGTGTGAAAGCATCATGCCGAGAGCGAACGAGGCTCCTCCGACTCGAGGTGGTAGATTTGGGAGTTTTCGAACTAACGCTTTGGCGTTGATCTCATACGGCATCTCTGTCGATTCGTGAAAACGGAACTGAAGGTGCTGATGTTGCCGCCTGAGAAAACTTTCGAAGAGGAATTGGCCAAAGACGTCATTACGTTGATGACTGTGTTCTGTGCGCGGCTTTACGGGCGACGAAGCCGCAAAGCCAAAAATCGGACGGCATCTGAAGAAAAACTCGGAAATTCTGATGAAAACAAGTTAGAATTTAACACAGTCAGTAACGGCTTTTGTAGCACTATAAGGTGATGATTTCCAGTGATACGACCGACAATCGGCGTACGTTTGACGAGAACCGCATCGCTCAGTTTGAGTCCGATGCCATACCGCAGTACCGCACCGTCATTCGGGCTATCGACATGGCGTCCCTCGGCGTGGCTGACGTCAAAGCGCTGAACGACTTGATGACGACTTTCGGGCATCAAGTGGAGTACTTTCTGCAGTGCTTTCAAAGGCGGGAATACCGGCGGTTTTGCCAGGGAAACCGTTATTTTGAATGGCGCAATCGATTGGTTCTTACTCAGAAAGCAGAGAATGCCGCTGCCAAAGCCGAAGATCGTGCGCCGCAGTCTATTTTTCCATACAACCTGCAGGCACGCCAATGGAAGATGGCGCTTCAGGCGGCTTCAGACATTACGGAGCGTCATTTTCGCCTGTTGCAGACAAAAACCATGACACGTCTGCGTTCGCGTAAGCTCTGGAAAACGTTGTCGAAAGCCGAGCAGCACTACGTCAATGGTCTTTTCTGCGGGTTGAGCGATCGTTTCTTCGACTTTCTCGACGGCAAAGTTCCAGCACCAAACCCGGCCGTCCTTGAAAACGGCGGTGTTCCCCGGCCTCGGCAACTCTGTGAT
>UQUM01000057.1 GCA_900544255.1 uncultured Sutterella sp. | reverse complement strand
AAGCTTGTGCTTTTAGAAAAACGAAAAACGTTTTTAACTCAACTTATTAAGGAGAACGCGATTCCTCCCGCGACTGAAGTCGCGGGTTTCCTCGCGTAATTTCTATGAAGGCAGCAACAAAAGCCGCGGTTCTTTGTGCGGCGATAGCGGCGGCGTTTTCCGCGCAGGCCGAATTGAAGGATTTCACGGTGAACGGCGAAACCGTGACGAAGGCACAGCAGGAAGAGCAGGCCAAGGACGTGATGGCCGCGCGCCGCACGGACAAGATGACGCCCGAGATTGAAGCCGAGGTGAAGCGGCGTCTCACCCGCATTACGGCGGTGGCGCAGGCGGCAAAAAAGGCGGGACTTGATAAGACGGCGCCGGTCGAAGCAGAACTCGCGAACGCCCGCAACGTGGTGCTTTATAACAGTGCCCTTACGGATTTCATCGCCAAGCACCCGGTGTCGGACAAGACGGTGAAGGTGCTCTACGACGAAGAAAGAAAGCTCTGGGGGGAGAACGAAATCTCTGTGTCGCACATCCTCGTGAAAACCCAGAAAGAAGCCGAAGACCTGATTGCCGCCGTTAAACGAGGCGCTGATTTCGTGAAGTTGGCGGCAGAAAAGTCGCTTGATGACGACACGAAGGATAACGGCGGGTCGCTCGGTTGGCAGTCCCCGTCGGTTTTCGGGGAGCTGTTTCGCCGGGAAGTGGAAGGCCTTAAAAAGGGTGAAGTTGCTGCCAAGCCCCTGCAGAGCGGCGCCGGTTGGCACGTGATTTACGCGGCGGACGTGCGTCCTGCGCAGGATTTCCCGTCGTTTGACGCGAAGCGTGCGGAATTGACGGAAATGATTTCGCAGAAGATGCTGCAGCAGTACGTGGAAGACCTGGAAAAAAAGGCCGCCGTGAAATAGTCGGTGCTCTGATCCGAGCGTAACGACGGCCGTCCGGAAGGTGACTTCGGGCGGCCGTTTGCGTCAGACACCGGCTTTCATGAGGCGTGCAATTTCCACGATGTCCGAGGGCAGCGTGCGGCAGCAGCCGCCGAGACACTTGACGCCCAGGGATTGCCAGGGGCCGACAAAATGTTGCCAACCGGGGCCGCCCACCGGGTGGTGCCAGGTTTTGGTGGCGGCGTCGTAGGTTTCGCCGGAATTGGGGTAGAGAATGAGGGGGAGGTCTGTGACGGACGCCATGCGTTTTAAAGCACCGGCCGCGAGTTCCCGCTTCACGCAATTTAACCCCAGTGCATCTACGGCGGGGCTCGCTGCACAAAGTCGTGCCGCGTCTTCCACGAGGGTGCTGTCGGGGAGATGCCCCTCGTCGGCGAGCGTAAACGTTACCCAGGCGGAAAGTTCCCGCGCTTCGAGCATTTTGAGGAGAACGGCCACTTCTTCCAGTTTGGGCTGCGTTTCAACGGCAATGAGATCGGCTCCGGCCTCTTTGAGGGCATCAAGTCTCACTCGGTGAAACTCTCGGTAGGCGTCGTCGGTGAGATGGTAGCGGCCGGTGTATTCCGAACCGTCGGCGAGGTAGGCGCCGTAGGGGCCGACGGCGCCGGCAACAAGAAGCGGACGGTTTGGGTGATTTCGCTCGTAGGCGTCCCGCGCTTCACGGGCGAGCGTGACGGAAAGACGAATGAGGCGCGCGGCTTCGGTTTCATTGATTTCCGCGTCGGCAAAACCCGCAGCCGTTGCCTGATAGCTCGCGGTGATGGCTACGTCGGCACCGGCTTCAAAATATTGCGCATGTACGGTACGGATTTTTTCAGGGTCGTCCGCCAGAATGCGGGCACTCCAGAGGCGGTTGTTTAAGTCGCAGCCGAGTTTTTCGAGAGCGGTGGACATCGCGCCGTCAATAACGACGGAACCGCGTTCACGGATGAGGTCGCGTAAAGGATGAAGCATGATGGCAGGTACCTAAAAAGAAAAGTAGGGGAAGCTTATCGGAGCGGAACTATGACGATCCCGGTCTTTGACGACTTTTTGACGAAATCGGTAATACCTGCGCGCATTCATCAAGCGACGCATAAGAACGGCGTAAAGTGGCGAAACCTTTCATTTTTCGTTCTTATCCACCATGAATAAACGCTCTTTTCTTGCCGCAGCCGCCGCGGTTTTGACAATTTTTACGACGTCGGCGTCGTTTGCTTCCGACCCCGTTCTGACGGTCGGGATGGATGCTGCTTATCCCCCCTTTGGTTCTCAGGATCGAAAAACCCGCGAGTATGTGGGCTACGACGTGGACATCATCCGGGCAATTGCCAAGCACGCCGGTTTCAAGGTCGTGGTGCGCAATCTAGCCTTTGACGGCCTGATTCCGGCCTTGAAAACCGGGGCCATCGACATTGCCATCAACGACATCACGATCAGTGAAGAACGCGCCAAGAGCGTGGATTTCTCTCATCGTTACTACATTGCGGGGCTCGGCGTGGTCGTCAATGCCGACAACAAAACCATTCGGACCGCCAAAGATTTGGAAGGAAAACGGTTGGCCGCTTCGATCGGTTCCACCGGTGAAATAGCCGCCAAATCGGTGCCGGGCGCCAAGGTTCGGGTTTTTAACGAGTTAAACGAGTGTTACCTTGAGCTCAGAAACCGCGGCGTAGACGCCGTCATCAACGACATTCCGACGAACGACTACTACGTCGCAAAGGCAGGAAAAGGGTACGTCAAGTCGCTCCCTGTGGCGCTCTCGACGGAAGATCTCGGTATTGCCGTGAAAAAGGGAAACACGGAACTTTTGAACCGCATCAATGCGGGACTCACGACGATTAAGAAGAACGGGGAATTCCGTCGCGTCTATAAAAAGTGGTTCGGACACGAACCGGCCTCCGAACTGCTGAAGGATTAATTTCTTGCGGAGGAAATAAAAAAAGACGGCGCCTTTTCGGGGGTACCGTCTTTTTTTGTTATGCCCGGCGTTTGAGCGGTTGGTGGTTATGCGGCGCCGCCGGTTTGTGTGGCCGATCGGCGGTTTTGACCGTTTTGACGGGATGAACGGCAAAAACGGCAAATACCGTCGGCAGTTTCGGAAGTTCCGGGAGCGCTTTCTTCCATGCTCCCGCCGTACGGGTGACGATGGATTCGCCGTCGCCCGTCACATCGGTCGCCACCGTAATGAGAGTGTCCGCGTGCAGTGTTTCAGAAAGCGCCGCAAGCATCGGATTGTTGCGGTAGGGCGTTTCGATGAAAAGCTCCGTTTCCGACAACTTGGCGCTTTCTCGTTCCACGGCAAGAATGGCTTCGCGGCGGACGTCTTTTTCGATGGGAAGATAACCCAAGAAACGAAACCGCTGGCCGTTCATGCCGCTTGCCATCAGGGTGAGTAAGAGGGACGAAGGGCCGACGAGGGGTTTTACCGGGATGCCGAGTTCGTGCGCACGCCGCACGAGTCCCGCACCGGGGTCGGCGACGGCGGGACACCCCGATTCGGACACGATGGCGGTGTCAGAAGCATCGTCACTTGTAAGGGGGGTCAGCCACTCATCAAAACGCACGGCATCGGGTGCGTGGCCGATCTCAATAATTTCAAGCGTATCAATGGCGTCGGGGTGCCCCGCGGCCTTCAGAAAGCGACGGGCGGAACGGGCGTTTTCCGCGAGAAACCGACGGGTGCGCCGCAGAACGGCGAGCGACTTTTCGGGAAGAACGTCCGAGAAGTCCGTTTCCGCAATCCGGTTGGGCAGAAGATAAAGCGTGGCAGCCATGATGGATTACACCGTCAAGCCAGCGACAGGGGGGAGACCGGCCTTGGTGAGCATCGTCGTCAGACGCATCAGAGGGAGACCGATCAAGGACGTCGGATCATCGCTCGTGACGGAATCCATGAGCGCAATGCCGAGTTTTTCAATTTTGGCCGAACCAGCGCAGTCAAAGGGCTTTTCGCGTTCGACGTAGTCACGGATCGCAACGTCCGAGAGGGCGCGCATCGTAATGACGGTGTCGCTCACAGTGTCCTGCACGGGGGCGGACGGCGCAATGACGCAGACGGCGGTGTGGAAAACGAGGCGCTTGCCCTGCATGGCCTTAAGCTGCGCGACGGCTTTTTCAAACGTGTGGGGTTTGCCGAGCGGCGTGCCTTCGAGGTCGCAGACTTGATCCGAACCGATGACGACGGCGTCGGGATGCATTTTTGCGACGGCTTCGGCCTTGAGGTGCGCGAGGCGCAGTGCAAGTGCCGCCGGGGCTTCGCCCGCGAGCGGGGTTTCATCCACGTCGGGACTTACCGTGGTGTAGGCGAGACCGAGACGATCCAAGAGCTCGCGGCGGTACCGCGACGAGCTCGCTAAAATCAGAGGTGTTTTTGTCATAATGGGCGGCATTGTAATGAAAGGCTGCCTCGGCATGGAAATGGACGTTATGTCGGAATCAAGAGAAATCGATATTTTTGAATTGGCGCGGTTGCGCCGTGAGGCCTCGGGGGACGTGACCCTGGAAGCAATGCCGGAATTGGCAAAAGCGCTGGAAGGGGAGGCAAAGGTCTGCGAATGCACCTGGCAGGCGTCGGGGCTCGGGGAAGTGAAGGGGCGGCCGGCTGCCGAACTCACTCTGCGGGCGCACCTCGTGACGCAGTGCGTGCGCTGCGGCAAACCCTGCGACATCGACATTGAGAAAACGGTGCCTTTCGTCTTCACGAAGACAGAAGCCGAGGCGGACGCGATGCCCATTGAAGAGGATGACGGGTACGACGTGGTGGTGGGAAGCCGGCGCTTTGACACGACGGCCTGGGTGGAAGAAGAACTCATTTTGTCGCTGCCTGCGTTTCCGCAGCATGAGGATTGTGAGCCCGACCGGACGCAGCTTGAGACGGCAGAAACGGAGGAAACCTTGGAAAAGCCCAATCCGTTTGCGGTGCTTGCCGGATTGAAAACGAAATAAAATCAATGTTTTTAATATATTCTCAAAGTGAACTTTTCAAGAAAAACTTCAAAGTTCGCTTTTTCCCTGGCAAAGCGTGGATCGTTTGCGTATAATGACGCGCTTTCAAGTTTTCCCTCGTGGGGTATAAAAATGGCTGTTCAGCAAAATAAGAAGTCCGTCGCGAAGCGCGGCAATCATCGTGCTCACGACTTCCTGACCAATCCTCCGACCGCTGTTGAAGCGACGACCGGTGAAGTGCACCGCCGTCACCACATCAGCCCGACCGGTTACTACCGTGGCAAGAAGGTCATTGCCACGAAGAACGACGCCGAATAAGAGTTTCGAGACCGTCCGACACCATAAAAGTGCAGCGGTTCCCTGTTGAAGCCGGCAACGGTTTCGGCAGAGCAGAAAATGCGCCGAGGCTCCCACGACTCTGCGTCGGGGAATGAGGCGGATAAGTCTGACACCTCTGGAAAATCAGGGACAAAGTCGTTCGTCGCGTTCCGGCCGCTCGCGCGGTTGGATGGGCTCAGACGAAAAGGCAGATTGACATGGGAAGCAATTCCCGTGACAATCTGCCTTTTTTGTTGCCGTCGGTTTCAAAAAAAGCCGATTTTCAGCGGAACGGATGATGAGGCGGCGGCACCGAAGCCGTTACAATCCCCGAATCAATTTTTTTAGGGATTAAGCCTGGGTTTATGCTTTATTCAAGAATTTTGGCGGCGGGATGTGCACTCCCCGCCCGCTATGTGACGAATGATGAGCTCGCGGCAGAATTGGCTCGGGACGGCATTGAAACGAGCGACGAGTGGATCCGTACGCGAACCGGTATAGAAGGTCGGTACATCGCCGAAGAGGGACTCACGACTTTGGAACTTGCGCGCCGTGCGAGCGTTGAGGCGCTTCAGCGTGCCGGAGTCGCCGCCGACACCGTGGATTTGATCGTCGTCGCGACGACGACGCCGGATATGGTTTTCCCTTCGACTGCCTGTCGGCTCCAGGCCGCGTTGGGCGCAGCGGGCTGTGCGGCGTTTGACGTGCAGGCCGTGTGCTCGGGGTTTGTTTATGCCTTAAGCGTCGCCGACGGTCTCATCCGAACGGGGGCGTACCGTCGGGCGCTCGTCGTGGGAGCAGAAATTCTTTCTCGCGTCGTTGATTGGAAGGATCGTTCGACCTGTGTGCTCTTTGGGGACGGCGCTGGGGCCGTGGTGCTTGAGGTGTCGGATAAGCCCGGCATTTTGTCGCACCGCATGCACGCCGACGGCAGCTTCGGCGAAGCGACGTTGTCGCTCCCAGCGCGGCTTGACCACAATGCGGTCGTGGGGACGGGGTACATTCACATGAACGGCCAGCAGGTCTTTAAGCTTGCGGTGAGCTCTCTGACGGAATCTGCGCGCGAAGTATGTGCGGCTGCCGGGATGACGCCCGATGCCGTCGACGTGTGGGTGCCGCACCAAGCCAACAGCCGCATCATTCGCATGATTGCCGACAAACTCAACGTTCCTGAAGAAAAGACGGTGATGACGGTGGCGCATCACGGCAATACCTCGGCCGCGTCCGTTCCGTTGGCGCTATCCGAAGCTTTGGAAACGAACCGTATCCGAACGGACGACACAGTTTTACTGCAGGGCGTGGGCGCCGGAATGACCTGGGGCAGCCTGCTTTTAAAATGGATTTAACGGGGTCCCTTAAAAGGACGTAAATATATGAAAATCGCTTTTGTTTTTCCCGGTCAGGGCAGCCAGACGGTCGGCATGACGGCGGGATTGGCGGACTCTCCTGCCGCTCAGAAGGTACTCGGCCGAGCCGATGACGCTTTGGGGGAGCCCCTTACGAAACTCATGGCTGAGGGGCCGGCAGAAAACCTTAATCTCACCGTGAATACGCAGCCTGCGATTCTTGCGGCATCCTGTGCCGTTTATGAAGCGTGGCTTGCTGCGGGCGGCGTGAAACCCGTTTTGGCCGCCGGGCACAGTCTCGGTGAATATTCGGCTCTGACGGCAGCGGGCGTCTTTACGCTTGAAGAAGCCGTAAGACTCGTGCGGTTCCGTGCGAATGCCATGCAGGAAGCGGTGCCCGTTGGGGTCGGAGCGATGGCCGCCGTCATCGGCCTTACGGACGAAACGGTGGAAGCGGCCTGTGCGTCGGTGCGCGCGGATGAGGTCGTGGAACCCGTGAACTTCAATTCACCGGGGCAGGTGGTGATTGCCGGACATAAGGCGGCGGTGGAAAGGGCGTGCGAAGCCTGTAAGGCGGTTGGTGCCAAGCGAGCTCTGATGTTGGCGGTCTCCGGGCCCTTCCATTCGCAGCTTTTAAAAGGCGCCGCGGAAAAATTGGCAGGGCGCCTTGCGGAAATTTCCGTGAATACGCCTCAGTTTGACGTCATTGCCAATGTGGACGCGGAATTTGAGGCGGATGCGGACGTCATCCGGCGCAATCTCGCGCTTCAGGCGGCTAGCCCCGTTCAGTGGGTGAAGACCGTGCGCAAAATGAAGGCTGAAGGCGTGACGCACGTCGTGGAATGCGGCCCGGGCCGCGTGTTGACGGGACTTATTCGCCGCATTGATCCCACCCTGGAAACGGCTAATATTTCCTCGGCAGCTTCGATCGCGGAATTGGTGGCAAAAGACGGTTTTCACGTATAAGGACAAAGAAAGATGGAACCCATTTTGAAAGAAACGGCTCTTGCAGGGCGGGTAGCTTTGGTGACGGGCGCAACCCGCGGCATCGGGGCGGCGTGCGCTGAGGCGTTGGCTTCGGCCGGTGCCTACGTTTACGGGACGGCGACGACGGAAGAAGGCGCCGCCAAGATTTCGGCCGCCTTAGGCGACAAAGGCCGCGGCATCGTTCTCAACGTGACGGACCGGAAGGCCTGTGCGGATACGGTGGCGACGATCGTCGGGGAAAAAGGCGCCGTGGACATTCTTGTCAACAACGCGGGCATCACGCGCGACATGCTGGCGATGCGCTTATCGGACGAAGCGTGGGACGCAGTGATTGCGACGAACCTCACGGCGGCCTTCGTGCTGACGCGTGCCGTGCTGCGACCCATGATGAAGGCGCGTTTCGGACGCATCATCAACATGAGTTCGGTGGTGGGCAGCATGGGGAACGCCGGTCAAGCCAATTACGCGGCGGCAAAGGCGGGACTCATCGGCATGAGCAAGTCGGTTGCGCAGGAAGTCGCAAGCCGCGGAATTACCGTGAACTGCATTGCCCCCGGCTTCATCGATACGGACATGACGCGCGCTTTGGCCGAAAGTGACCGGGAAAAGCTCGCGGAACGCATTCCGGCACGTCGTCTCGGACAAACGGATGATATCGCCGGCGCCGTGCTCTATCTCGCCTCAGACCTTGCTGCGTATGTGACGGGAGCCGTTTTGCCGGTGAACGGCGGGCTTTTTATGGGGTAGTGTAATTGGGCGCCAAGCCTGATAAAATGCCTCTTTCGTTGGGAGTGCGAAGCATTCCTGGAACACAGAATTCTTATCCCTCTCCCTTGGAGACGTTAAATGGACGATTTGGAACAAAAGGTCAAGAAGATTATCGCTGAACAGCTCGGCAAGAATGAAGCGGACATCAAGAATGAAGCTTCCTTCATCGAAGATCTCGGCGCCGACAGCCTTGACACCGTGGAACTCGTGATGGCGCTCGAAGACGCCTTCAAGGTGCAGATTCCTGACGAACAGCAGGAAAATCTCCGCACCGTGCAGCAGGCGATCGACTTCATCAAGGCCAACGTTAAGGCCTAAGCGAAGTACCGGTACGACTTCGGTGCGTCCTTCAGGTACACCGAAGACTGCCGCATAAAAAAGGGCCTCATTTGTCAGGCCCTTTTTTGTGCCCGATACCTATTAAAACCAATCAGAGAGAAAGGAAACAGACCGCTATGCGTCGCGTCGTTGTCACCGGCCTCGGTGCCGTTAGCCCCTTGGGGCTCGATGTGGCTTCCACTTGGGAAGCCATTCTTGCCGGTAAGTGCGGCATTGAAAAAATTACGCACTTTGATGCCTCTCAGTTCGGCGCGCAGATTGCGGGCGAAGTGAAGGGGTTTGAAGCGAGTGATTGGCTCCCGGCCAAGGAAGCCCGGCGTTTTGACCGTTTCATCGCCTACGCCTGTGCCGCCGGCATGCAGGCGCTAGATGACGCCCAACTCACTTTTTCCGAAGAAAATGAAGAAGAAGCGAACCGCGCTGGCTGCATCATCGGCTCCGGCATCGGGGGCCTTGACATGCTCTGCAGCAACTATAGGACGCTGATCGAACGCGGTCCCCGCCGTGTCTCGCCCTTCATGATTCCCGGGACGATCATTAACCTTGCGAGCGGCGAACTTTCCATTCTCCGTCATTTGAAGGGGCCCAATCTCACGACGGTGACGGCCTGTGCTTCCGGTCTTCATGCGATCGGCGAAGCGGCGTGGATCATCCGCCGCGGGGACGCGGACGTGATGGTGGCGGGCGGCGCCGAAGGGGCGCTCTGCGAAGATACGGTGGCTGGGTTTGACAACATGCACGCCTTAAGCCGCATGAACGACGATCCGCAGCATGCATCTCGCCCCTTTGACAAGGGCCGCAACGGGTTTGTGATCGGCGAAGGGGCCGGTGTGCTCGTTCTGGAAGAGTACGAACACGCCGTGGCGCGCGGTGCGAAAATCTACTGCGAAGTCGCGGGGTACGGCCTTACCGGGGATGCCTTCCACATTACGACGCCTTCGACCGACGGTCCGGCGCGCTGCATGAAGATGGCTTTGAAGCACGCGGAGATGACGCCTGAAAACATCGATTACGTGAACGCCCACGGCACCTCGACCGGGGTGGGCGACGTGAACGAAAGTAAGGCAGTGCGCGAAGTCTTCGGCGACCATACGGATGCGATGTGGGTGAGTTCCACGAAGGGCGCCACGGGGCATTTGCTGGGCGGCGCCGGTGGGCTTGAAAGCGTTCTCACGGTGAAGGCGATTGAAACGCAGACGGTTCCGCCGACGATCAACCTCGTTGATCAGGAACCGGAATGCTGCGTAAAGGTGGCCGTCAAGCCCGAACACTGCGAAATCCGTGCGGCGATGAAGAACAACTTCGGGTTCGGCGGTACGAATGCGACCGTGATCTATAAGAGAATCTGACCGGCGTTTGTGTTGCCTTGACGTTCTCTCCGCCGTGAACGACGGAGATTCTCTACTGCGTCAGCAGCTTGCGCTGCCGATCACTTCGGTGGATTCCTGCTGCTGATTCGGCGCCGGCTTTTTAGACCGACCCGAA
>UQUM01000056.1 GCA_900544255.1 uncultured Sutterella sp. | reverse complement strand
TGACGTGAATGCGGCCCGCAATATTCTTGCGGAAGCGCTTCGCATTGCTGACAGAGTAGTAACGGGCGGGACGATCGCCCGTCAAGGAGAGCCGGAGTCAGACCGACGAAAGTCGGCATCCGGCGTTTGATCCAAGAATCCCCAGCCTTTAGGCGGGGGAGTGCGTCAAAATCAAGATGACACGGTTCGGGCTCCGGACTGATTCGGAAAACACACACACATGACAAGCGCACAAACGAAAACGCCGACGTCGATTTTTCTCATCGGCATGATGGCGAGCGGCAAAAGTACCGTGGGACGGTGTCTTGCGGAAAAGCTCGACTGGGACTTTTTTGATGTGGACAAGGAAGTGGAAGCCTCGACCGGGGTGTCGATAGCCTATATCTTCGAAAAAGAAGGGGAGGCGGGATTCCGGAGTCGGGAGACTGCGAAAATGGCGGAATTGACGCATCGGCCGCGCACCGTCGTCGCAATGGGGGGCGGCGCGCCGATGTTTGACGTTAACCGCATGCTTTTAAGGCGCGGACTCACGGTGTACCTTACGAGCACGGTGTCCGACATCATCGAGAGAACGCACTGCGATACGACGCGGCCGCTTCTGAAGGCCGATGACCCCGTGACTCGAGTGAGAAATCTCCTTTTGGAGCGCGGGCCGGTCTACGAAGCGACGGCGGACGTGAAGGTTTCTACGTCCCGCACGAGCCCTTATGTGGTCGCCGACCGGATTTTGGCGCAGGAAGCGGTTAAGGTCGTGGTAGCGGCCGGTAATGCGGCAGTCAAGACGAAGGAAAAATAAATGCGGACGTATACCGTGGATTTGGGTGAGCGCTCCTATCCGATTCATATCGGCAGCGGGGTTTTAAAAACGATCGGTGAGGAAGTGAAGCGCCTCGGGGCGACGCGGGTCTTGGTGGTGACCAATACGACCGTAGGGCCGCTTTATGAAAAGCCGGTGATGGAAAGTCTTGCGGCCGCCGTGCCGGAGGTGCCGGCGGCCGTCGTTCGGTTGCCGGACGGTGAGGCCTATAAAGACCTCGCGCACGTCGAAACGATTTTGTCGGCCGCGTCGGATGAGGGATTAGACCGCAAGAGCGTCATGGTGGCCTTGGGGGGCGGCGTCGTCGGGGATATGACGGGCTTTGCCGCAGCGATGTGGATGCGCGGCATTCGCTTCATACAGATCCCGACGACGTTGCTCGCACAGGTTGACAGCAGCGTGGGCGGGAAAACCGGGGTGAACCTGCCTGCGGGAAAAAATCTCATCGGAGCCTTTCATCAGCCTTCATTGGTGCTGGTGGATCCGACGGTTCTCAAAACGCTGCCCGCCCGCGAAGTGAGTGCAGGGCTCGCGGAAGTTGTGAAGTATGGTTTTTTGGGAGACGCAGCGTTTGTGGCGCAGCTTGAGACGGATATGCCGGCGTTGCGGTCGCTCGATTTCGACACTATTGAACGGACGGTGGAACACTGTTGCCGGATGAAGGCGGCGATTGTGCATGAAGACGAACGAGAGGGCGGCGTGCGTGCGAAATTAAATCTCGGACATACCTTCGGACATGCCGTGGAGAAATTGACGGGGTACGGCACGTACCTGCACGGAGAAGCGGTCGGCATCGGCACCGTGATGGCGGCTGATTTGTCACGTCGCTTGGGATACCTGACGGCAGAGGATGTGATCCGGGTGACGAATCTTGTGAAGGCGGCAGGCCTTCCCGTGCGGGTCGAAGGACTGTCGGCTGCGGAGGCTTACCGCGCCATGCAGGGCGACAAGAAAAGTGTCGGCGGCACCATTCGTTTCATCGTGATGACGGCGGTAGGGAAAACGGTGATTGAGACCGCCGACCGCACTTTGGTGTTTGATGTGATGCACGAGGCCGGCTGGGCGTAGCAACGCGTCGGACTCCTTTTTCTGAGGCTCGGGTTTCCCGGGCCTTTTTTGTCGCTGCCGGTGTCGCTATAGGAGTTGTCTTAGGGAATAGCGTCGTTAGGAATGGGGTACTTATCCCCTGAATAGGCGAATTCTCGATAAAAACTGCTTAATTGTTTGAAAAACACCTCTTTAAACAAAGGCATACTGTCTTTCCTTGTCGCTCGTCCGAGTGTTTGGAGCCGACAGCATGAAATCCATGAAGACATCTTCGCAATAGGGAGACGGCAGATGTTTGAAGCGTGTGAGAAAGCCCGAAAAGAGGCATCACAAAAAGGGTTGTACCGTTCAACGGCGGAACACGACGCCTGCGGCGTAGGGTTCGTGGCGGATTTAAAGGGGCGACAGTCGCATCGAACCATTGAAGACGCCCTGTTGATTCTGCGCAATCTGGATCACCGCGGTGCGGTCGGGGCGGATCCGCTCTGCGGGGACGGCGCAGGTATTTTGATTCAGATTCCGGACGCGTTTTATCGGGTGGAAATGGCGGCACAGGGCGTGGTGCTTCCGGCCCCAGGGGACTACGGCGTCGGAATGATTTTCCTGCCGCAGGAGGCGGCGAGTCGCGCGGCCTGCGAAGAGGAATTGGAACGTTCCGTACGTCGGGAAGGCCAGGTGGCGTTGGGGTGGCGCGACGTTCCCGTTGATCGGCACCTCGAAATGAGTCCGACGGTGAAGGCGAGCGAACCCGTTATCCGGCAGATTTTTATCGGGCGCGGGCCGGACGTGATGGTGCAGGATGCGTTGGAGCGAAAACTCTACGTCATCCGTAAAACGGCGTCGCATCGCATTCATGACCTCAAGCTTAAACACGGTGCCGAATACTTTGTGCCGTCCATGAGTACTCGTACGGTGGTTTACAAGGGCCTTCTGTTGGCAGGACAGGTGGGGGAGTACTACCTCGACCTTAAAAACGAGGCGGTGAAGTCTGCCATTGCCGTCGTACACCAACGTTTTTCCACCAACACGTTCCCGGCCTGGGCGCTGGCGCACCCGTACCGATACATTGCTCACAACGGCGAAATCAACACCGTCAAAGGCAATTACAACTGGATCTGCGCCCGGGAAAACACCTGGAGCTCGCCGGTCTTGGGGGGCGACGTCAAAAAACTGACGCCCCTCATCTACGAAGGTCAGTCCGATACGGCAAGTCTCGATAATGCCTTGGAACTTCTGGTGATGGCGGGTTACCCCTTAAGTCAGGCCATGGCGATGCTCGTGCCGGAAGCGTGGGAAAAGTCGACGGTGATGGATCCGGATCGACAGGCGTTTTATGCCTACTATGCGCCGATGATGGAAGCGTGGGACGGACCGGCCGCCATTGTTTTCACCGACGGGGTGCAGATCGGGGCGACGCTTGATCGCAACGGACTGCGTCCGGCGCGGTTCCTGTTGACGGACGATGATCAGGTGATTCTCGCCAGCGAAGCGGGTACCGTTCCGGTGCCGGAAGCCCGAATCCGGAAAAAGTGGCGTATTGAACCGGGGAAGATGCTCCTCATCGACACGGTTCAGGGCCGCATCATCGAAGACTCGGAGATCAAGAATCAGATTGCGCTTGCCAAACCCTACCGCGAATGGGTGGAGCGACTCAATCTGCGGTTGGCGGACTTGACGGGTACCGACGCGGAAGCCGAAAAAGAAGGCGTGCCGCCCGAGCGTCTCTTTGAACTGCAGAAAGCCTTTTCGCTCACGCAGGAAGACGTGAACATCGTGCTGATGCCGATGGCGGAAAAAGGCGGCGAACCGTTGGGCAGCATGGGTAACGACACGGCTTTGCCGGTGTTGTCGCAGAAAGACCAGTCGTTTTTTGACTATTTTAAGCAGCTCTTTGCTCAGGTTACGAATCCCCCGATTGATCCGATTCGGGAAGCATTGGTGACGAGTCTCATCAGTTTTATCGGCCCCAAGCCGAACCTTTTGGACGTGAACAACGTGAATCCGCCGCGGCGCATTGAAATCGCGCAGCCGATTCTGGTGGAAAAGGACATGGCGAAACTGCACGCTATTGCAGACTACACGGCAGGAAAATTCCGCAGCCGGATAGTGGACATCACTTATCCGGTTGCCTGGGGCAGCGCCGGTGTGGAAGCTCGGTTGGCGGGACTCTGCGCTCAGGCCGTGGATGCGGTGAAGCAGGGTTTCAACATCCTCATCGTGTCGGATCGGGCGGTCAGTCGGGAACGGGTGGCGATTCCGGTCCTGCTCGCCGTAAGCGCCTTGCATGAGCACTTGATTGCGGAAGGCCTGAGAACCGACGTGGGACTGGTGGTGGATTCCGGGGCCGTCGTGGAAACCCATGACGTAGCACTTTTGATGGGGTACGGCGCCGAAGCGGTGCATCCCTTCTTAGCCTTGGCCACCCTGCGGGCCGGAGCGGCGTTGCGGGGGAAGAGCGCTGAGGAAGCCGTTGCGAATTACGTGTCGGCCTTGGGGAAGGGCCTCACGAAAGTTATGGCCAAAATGGGTATCTCCGCCTTGATGAGTTACCGGGGCGCCTGTATTTTTGAAGCCGTCGGTCTGAAGAGTGATTTTGTGGATCACTATTTCCACGGCACAGCGTCCCGTGTGGAAGGCATCGGACTTTTCGAAGTCATGCAGGAAGCCGTGAGCAAACATCAGGCGGCCTACGGCATCAATCCCCAATTGCGCCGCGAACTTTCCGTGGGCGGCCAATACGCCTGGCGGCCGGAAGGGGAAGAACATATGTGGACGCCCGAAGCCGTCGTGAAGCTGCAGCAGGCGACCCGGGAGAAAAACTACCGAACCTATCGCGAGTACGCCGACATCATCAATGACCAAAGCCGGCGGCAGATGACGCTGCGGGGGTTGTTGGACTTCCGGCGCGACGGCGTCCGGCCGATTCCGCTGGACGCGGTGGAACCCGCCAAGGAAATCGTGAAGCGGTTTGCCACGGGCGCAATGAGCATGGGCTCCATTTCCGCCGAAGCGCATGCCACGCTGGCGGTGGCGATGAACCGCATCGGCGGGATGTCCAATACCGGAGAGGGCGGCGAGGATCCGAAACGCTATCGGGCGGAATTAAAGGACGGACGGTCGCCGGTGAAGGCGGGGATGACGTTGGCGGACGTGTTGGGCGCCGATCGTATTGCGACGGACGTGCCGCTTGAGGCGGGCGACAGTCTGCGCTCCCGCATCAAGCAGGTAGCCTCCGGTCGCTTCGGGGTGACCGAAGAGTATCTCCTCAGCGCCGATCAGATTCAGATCAAGATGGCGCAGGGCGCGAAACCCGGTGAAGGCGGCCAGTTGCCTGGGCACAAGGTGTCCGAATACATTGCGGAACTGCGTTATTCCGTGCCCGGCGTCGGACTGATTTCGCCTCCGCCGCATCACGACATTTATTCCATCGAAGATTTGGCGCAGCTCATCCATGATCTCAAAAATGCCAACGGCGCGGCCGACATTTCCGTCAAATTGGTGAGCGAAACCGGCGTGGGTACCGTTGCTGCCGGTGTAGCGAAAGCAAAGGCCGATCACATCGTGATTTCCGGACACGACGGCGGAACGGGCGCGAGTCCGATTTCATCCGTGAAGCATGCCGGCAGTTGTTGGGAACTGGGGTTGGCGGAAACGCAGCAGACCCTGGTGCTTAACCATCTGCGGGATCGGGTGGCGCTGCAGGTAGACGGCCAGATCAAGACCGGCCGCGACGTTGTCGTCGGGGCGCTCTTAGGGGCGGACGAATTCGGTTTTGCGACGGCTCCCTTGGTGGTGGAAGGCTGCCTCATGATGCGACAGTGCCATCTCAATACTTGTCCGGTGGGGATTGCTACGCAGGATCCGGTGTTGCGTCGGCGTTTTAAGGGACGGCCTTCGCATGTCGTGAATTACTTTTTCTTCGTCGCCGAAGAAGTACGCGAAATTATGGCGTCGCTCGGCATTGCGCGCTTTGAGGATCTGATCGGACGCAGTGATCTGCTGCAGCAGCGGTCGACGCCGGACAATCCCAAAGCAGCCGGGGTGGATCTCTCCCGAGTGTTGTATCGCCCGACCGAGGAAAACGCTGCCGGCTGCCACAGCAGTCGACAGGATCATCAGTTGGAAAAAGCGCTCGACGCTTCGCTTCTGCCGCAGTTGACGGCCGCGTTGGAACACGGTGAACGACAGGCGTTGGTGCTGCCGATCCGCAACGTCAACCGAACGGTGGGAACGCAGATTTCCGCCGCGGTAGTGCAGCGTTTCGGAGCGCCGGGATTGCCCGACGATACCCTGCACTTGGAATTCCACGGAACGGCCGGTCAGTCGTTCGGTGCCTTTGCCGCGCACGGGATGACGCTCGATTTGGTGGGTGAAGCCAATGATTACGTCGGCAAAGGCTTGTCGGGTGCACGGATCATTGTGCGGGCGCCGGCGGATTTCCACGGCGTTCAGAGTGAAAACATCATCGCCGGCAATACGACGCTTTACGGGGCCACGAGCGGCGAAGCGTATTTCAACGGGGTCGTGGGCGAACGTTTTGCCGTGCGTCTGTCCGGCGCCGAAGCCGTGGTGGAAGGCGTGGGTGACCACGGCTGTGAATACATGACGGGCGGCACCGTGGTGGTACTGGGAAATACCGGCCGTAATTTTGCGTCCGGCATGTCCGGAGGACTCGCCTTCGTCTTTGATGCCGACGGAGATTTTGAATCGCACTGCAATACGGAAATGGTGTCGCTTGAGCGGGTGGTGAGTACGGAAGAACAGGCGCGGATGAGCGACCGCACCACGTGGCATCGGCAGGAAAGCGACGAGGAAATCCTCAGGCGCTTGATCGGCAACCATCTGAAATACACGGGTTCGGCCTTGGCCGAAACGTTGCTCGCGCATTGGACGAGTTCGCGGTCTCGATTTGTCAAAGTGTTCCCGCTGCAGTACCGGGAGGCATTGGCAGCTCGGCAGAAGGGAGAATGAAAATGACGAAAAAAGAAATACCGGTGCGGTTGGAAATGCGGGCGGAAGCCGTGAAGGAACGCATCCGCCATTTTCGGGAATTCGTGAAGCCGTTGACGGAAAAAGAGGCGGTACAGCAGTCGCAGCGTTGTCTTCACTGCGGTACGCCCTATTGTGCGGCCCAGTGCCCCCTGCACAACCGACCGGTGGATTTCAATCAATGGGTGAAGGACGGGCGGTGGCACGCCGCTTGGGATGCGTTGACGGCAACGAATCCGTTTCCGGAATTTACGTCGCGTCTTTGCCCGGCGCTTTGTGAATCCGGTTGTACTGAGTATCTCCTGGAAGGCGCGGCGGTCGGAATCCGTTCGGTGGAACGGGTGATTACGGAACGCGCCTGGAAATCCGGGTGGGTAACGCCGATGCGCCCGCTGTCGAAAACCGGTAAACGGGTGGCCGTCGTGGGGTCGGGGCCGGCGGGATTGGCCTGCGCACAACATTTGGTCCGGTTGGGGCATGATGTGACGGTCTTTGAGAAGACGCCCAAGGCGGGCGGTTTGCTGAGGTACGGGATTCCGGATTTCAAATTGGAAAAGGCGTTGATTGATCGGCGCCTTGAACAGCTGCAGGCGGAGGGGGTGATTCTCAAGACCTCGGCGGCCGTCGGGGTGAAGACGTTTGAACCGGGGATTTATTCGGGAGCCACCGCATTTGTGGATGCTTCCGATCTGCGGCAGGAGTTTGATGCCGTAGTGTTGGCTGCCGGCGTTGAAACGCCGCGCGATTGGGATTTGCCCGGCCGGCAGGCTCAAGGGATTCATTTCGCGCTGGAACTCTTGATCGGTCAAAACCGCGTAACGGCGGGGGAAGCGGTTGGAACGGAAATTTCCTGCCGCGGTTGTGACGTGCTGGTGTTGGGCGGCGGAGATACGGGCAGTGACTGCATCGGTGTCGCCCGCCGTCAGGGCGCGGGACGCATTGTGCAGGTGGCCCGCTCGCCGGAACCGCCGGAAATTGACGAGGGGCGGAAAAGTTGGCCGAAACCGGCGGCGGTGCGACACACCTCAACGTCTCAGGAAGAAGGCTGCGAGCGCCTGTGGGGCCTGGTGGCCAAGGAATTTCTGACGGATGAGAAGGGCGCCGTTCGGGGGGTACGTTTTGCCCGGTTGAAATGGACGCCGGATGCGGCGACCGGCCGGATGAAAGCGGAAGAAACGACGGAAGCGCCGGTTGAGATTGCGGCCCAGAAGGTGTTTCTGGCCATCGGCTTTTCACGGCCGACGTCAGGGTTGGCGGACGCTTTCGGACTGAGGACGGATGAGCGGGGGTATGTGGTGACGAAGCCAAACGGCATCGGTGCCTTCTGCGCTGCCGAGGGCATCTTTGTCTGCGGTGATATGCGGCGGGGTCCCGCACTGGTGGCTTCGGCGCTTTATGACGGAAAGCGCTGTGCTGAAGCGGTCAATGCGTTTTTGATGACGTAGCTCAAAACGGTGGGTAAGGAGCCGGACGACTTTTTACGGAGACGTCCGGCTCCTGTGAGATCAATCCTCGAGCCAAGCCTTACCGAGCGTCGTCGGTTTATCGAGGTTGACGGTGGAAGCAACCGTCGTTTCTTTACCGATCAGAATGGCCCAGACGAGCAGGGCATCATCTCGGAAGGCATGAATCACCATTTCGTCGCCTTCGCCGTACCGGGCGAGCAGTTCGTTGAGGTTGTCGTTTTTGATGCGTACGCCGTCAACGGCAATCAGAAGGTCGCCGGAAGAAATGCCGGCCCATTGGCCCGCTTCCTGATCAAAAACCGTGCGGACGGTAAAGCCGGCGTCGCTCCCTTTGCCGGAAAGACCGAGAAGGCTGCGGGTCTTGTCGCGTTCGGTGGCAGTGAGCGTCAGCCCCAGCGGTTTCAAGGCCTTTTCATAATCGATGGGGGCCGTAGTACGAGTGAGTTCCGCGAGGCGTTTTTCAAAGGAAACGCCGGCAACGGCTTCAAAAGCGGCGGCGATCGAAGCAAAAGTTTCGCCGCGGTACTTTTTGCCGGCCGTACGGTATTGCGTCCAGAGGCAACGCATGACGTCGTCCAGCGACTTTTTGCATTTGGTGCGGTGACGCAGTTCGGCGTCAAGGGTGAGCGCGGCGAGCGCCCCCTGTTTGTAATAGGACACCGACGCATTGGCCGAATTGGGGTTGGGTTTATAGAACTTCACCCAAGTATCGAAACTGGCTTCACTCAAGGACTGAACGGTACGGGCATGGGTTTCGAGAACCGCCTTGAAGTTCACCGTGAGAAGTTTCGCGTACCCCTTGTCGTCGACGAATCCCGCGCGACGCAGCATCAGGTCGTCGTAATAACTTGTGAAGCCTTCGAAGAACCATAAAAGTTCCGTGGTGACTTCGTGCGAGAAATCGATACCGACGAATTCGGCGGGTTTGAGGCGTTTGACGTTCCAAGTGTGGAAGTATTCGTGAGCTACGAGTCCCAGAAACTGAACGTAGTTTTCCGTGCGTTCCTTGTCATGGATCGAGGGAAGGCACTTTGCAGGGATCTGTAAGACGGAAGAAGCCCGGTGTTCGAGGCCGCCGTAACCGTTGGCCGTGACGTTGACGAGGAAGGTGTATTCCTTGACCGGACTCTTGTGGGTTTCCGGTTCGAAGAATTCGATTTCACGGGCGCAGAGGGCCTCGATGTCGGCCGCCGTGCGTTCGGCGTCGAAGTTGATCGGCAGATCGGAGAAGACAATGTCGTGGCGTACGCCGTGAGGCTTGACGGTGAGAACCGTGAAGTCGCCCATTTCCACCGGACTGTCGATGAGTTCATCGTAATCGGCGGCTTCGTAAGTACCCCAACCGAAACGAGCGGTACCTTTGGCGCGTTTGAGCGACGTGGCGACCTTCCAGTCCGTTTGTTCGGCACGGACGGCGTCTTCCGGTTCCCGGATCGTGACGGTGATTTTTTCCTCACGGCGACCGACGGATTCCATAAAGACGCAGCCGGGGTTGAAAAAGCCGCGGCATTCGTCAAGATAGGCAGTACGAACGGACGGATCGAAAGCCCAGACTTCGTAGAAGACCTGCAGTTCGGCGCCGGCTTTGGGTTTTCCGGTGATGACGCGCCAAGTCGTCTTGTCGATCTTTTCAATGGCAACGGGTTTCCCGCCTAAACGGGCGGACTCTTTTTGGATGTTGCCGGCAAAGTCGCGGATGAGATAAGAACCGTTGATCCACGTGGGGAGACGGAAAATTTCTTCTCCGGCCTTCGGTTCCGGAAGGGTGATCGCCACAATATATAGATGGGCTTCGGGATCAAGCGGGCTGATGTCGTAGCGCAGCATGAAAAGACTCCGTGGAGGTACGGCGGCAGCCGAACCTGAATCAAGAAAGAATGCTGCATTTTAGGCTTGACAATCATGAAATCTCTTCCCATAATGCGCCCCCTTCGCCGATAACGCGGTGAAGAAACGTAAGTCAGAGAGCGGTATCCGTAAGGGAAAAACAACGCTTTCGGAAGTAAAAAACAAAAATTTTGCTTCACGACTTGCAAAATGCGATCGACTTCTGTAATATTTCGATCCTTGTCGCCGAAAACGCGACACGCTCTTTAAAAATTCGAACAGACGAACCGATAAGCGTGGGTACTGAAGATTGAAGTCGCGAGAGACTC
>UQUM01000055.1 GCA_900544255.1 uncultured Sutterella sp. | reverse complement strand
TGATTACCAGGCACATTTAAAAGTCGTAGCAGATGAAGAAGCTAGAACTGCCACATCCACCACCATTACCATCAATGTAGAAGAAGGTGTTGATACTGCCGGTCTTTCGACTGCTTATGGTTATTCAAACTTCTGCAATGCCAGAAATAATTTTTGCCAAAACACAGGAACATATACACCAAAAACCTCTAAGAACGGCATCGCAGATATTAAATGCGTAAACACCGGGCATTGCGAAATTGGTGTATCTGCCGATGTCTATCCTCTCATTGCAGGTAATAAAACTCTAACGTTAGAAATTAACGGTAAGCATTTTGAAATACCTGTCGATTTAAATGACCCAAATGGCTTTACGGAAATTACTATTGCCGGCGTTCCTCAAGACTGTGTGTTTTTCTTCACTTTGAAGGATTCCAACATCGAATCCAACGAGCTTTATCAAATCTTAAAGAACGCCGTCGGCAGCTCGCTTGACGTGAAGCTCTCTTGGAAAGATCTCTCCGATAACTAGGCGCACCCCGGATTCCACCGAGATGCGTCCTTTTGGTTTAAAGCCCCTCCCCTTGTCAAGGGAAGAGTTTGGCTGCGCTACAGCCCTAAAACCTACTTCGCGGCGATGCGCCCAACCGTCAACTGAGCCATGTCGTCCAAGCGGTTCGAGCCATGGATTCCGCCGGCCACTTCACAACAAATAGCGCAGGAAGCCCGCGACTTCAGTCGTCAGGAGGAATGCGCCAGGCACCTTCTTTGACAAACTCCCATACAGGTGCATAATCAAACCATCATGACAGCCGCGACCGATAATCCTTGTTTTGTCCTTGAGCTTGCTCTGCGCGTTGACAGCGCGGGGTGTAGGCGCTTGGCTCGAGACTTTGATTTCGCGCGGCAGCTCGTTAATGCGACCTTGGGTACGGCGTTGGGGCGACGTACTCAAATGCTTCAGACACCGGAATGGAAGGCGGCGTGCGCAATGCCCAAAGGCAAAGAACGCACGGTCGCCTTTTCCTCCGTATCCAAAGCGTTTGGTATTGCCTCGACCTACGATTTTCAGAAGATCCTGCAAGCCCACGCCAATGCCAGTGGTCGAACCAAACTGCTCCACAGCGACATTAAACAGGTATTGGCAGATAATCTCTGGAAAGCCTGGTCGGCTTGGCTGTTCGACGGCAAGGGTAAGCCTCGTTTCAAAGGAGTCAGTCGCGGCCTTCATTCCCTTCGCGGAAAGAAGAATACGACCGGCATCCTTTGGAAGCCTGAGCTCCAATCGGTGCGTTACGCCGGCAACCTCTACCGCGTGCATATCCCGCAAAAGGACACGTACGCCCGAGAAGCGATCCGTGACGGCAACGGTTGGCGCCAGGCCAAGTACTGCGCCATTGTCCGCAGGACGATCCATGGGAAACTCCGATACTTCGTGCAGATTACCTTCGAGGGGAATCCGCCGACGAAGATCATTCCGGCCACTACGGATCTCAAGGTGGGCATTGATCCCAGTATGCAGAACATGACGTTGGCTTTCAGCAACGGCGTGGTTGAAAAGGTGAAAACGTCGCCCGCCGTCATCAATCGGGCGAAGGACATTCGTCGTCTGCAACGAGCTATGGATCGCTCCAAACGGGCGACCAATCCTGACAACTTCTATGCGGACGGGACGGCCAAGAAAGGCGCGAAGACTTGGGTTTACTCCAAGGCTTACCAACGTCTTCGTTTTGCGGTGGCCGATTTGCAGCGTCGGAAAGCCGACGCGCGTAAAAATGAGCACGGGCAACTCATCAATCGGATCCTTCAAAGTGCAGGCGACATCCGGATTGAGAAGAACGATTGGAAGGCCCTGCAACAAGACGCCCGTTTCAGCCGTCTCGTGGCAAACGGTGCGCCCGGTGAGTTCGTACAACGGCTTTTGGGTAAGGCAGAAAGAGCCGGCCTGAAAGCGGTGTGCGTCGATCCGGAACGCATCAAGCCCACCGAAAGAGACCTCCTGACGGGCAACACACAAAAGCATGATTTGTGGGAACGCCGCATCTGGATTGAAGGGACAGACCTCTTCATTGACCGGGATGCAAACGCCGCCCTCAATCTGCTCTTTCATTCTCCGGAAACGGAACAACGGGACACTGAAGGGTTGAAACAGATCCTTGAAACCTCGAAACCGAACTGGTTGGATGCCGGTGTCCTCGTTGAAATTACAGCGGCAAACAGGCTGTCAAAGCGCGAGCTGAGATGTGTCCTGCGGAACGGTATGAAACCCGTCTCCGTAGAGCGGCTGCATCCGAAAACGTTTCTGAACGGCGTGTGTGACGCCGAGTCGAAGAAGGTGCCTGCGGGTGCTTCCTGCGGCTCGGAGAGCCTGCCTAATTCAGAAACCCCGTCACTTCAGTGATCGGGTGGTTTAGTTTGTAGTGCGATCTGGCAGGGGAACGGTAGTAAAACTACTATTAGTGTTTGTACGTATATCCATCATTATTTTCCTCTAAGATTGCGAATGTTATGAGTGCTAGCAAAAGTACCAGCAAAATCGAGTCACCCCTGTTGAAGCCTTTATCTATGAGCATTACTAGATTCCCTGAAGAAATCACCATCCTGCCGGAATTCCTTGTCCGCACCGCCCGTATTTGGCCCGAACGCGAGGCCTATCGCTGGTACGACTACCCCACCAACGGCTGGGTTTCCGTCACCTGGCGTGAATTTTCCGAACGGGTTCTGCGCTGGCGCAAAGCTTTTGCCCGCATGGGGCTTAAAAAAGGCGACAAGGTGTCGATGCTCCTGCCGAGTTCGATCGACGCCCTCACCTTCGATCAGGCGGCGCTCGCAAACGGACTGGTGCCGGTACCGTTGCACGCAAGCGACACCGCCGGAAGTTCTCGCTACATTTTGAATGACTCGGAATCGAAATTTCTCGTGACCGTGAGCCTTGCCCGCTGGCACAGCCTCGCGGACGCCGGCGACGATCTGAAGCATCTTGAGCGCGTGGTCTTCACAAACGACACCGACACCGGGACGACGTTTGACCATATTTCCTACGGGGGGCTTGAGGAGTGGCTTGCTACGGGGAACGACGTCACGGAACTCCCGCCGCCGCCTGCGCCCTCGGATCTCGCCGCCATCGTTTATACGTCGGGCACCACCGGGCGCCCCAAGGGTGTGATGCTCACGCACCGCAACATCGTGACGAACGTGCGTCAGACGTGGAACGTGGTGGAAGCAACGGAAGAAGACGTCATTCTTTCCTACCTTCCCCTTTCCCATACGTTCGAGCGTACCGTGGGTTACTACCTCGGGGTAGCTTCCGGGGCTGCCCTCGTCTTTTCCCGCGGCGTGAGTCAGTTGCGGGACGATTTGACGGAAGCGCGCCCCACCCTCATGAGTTCGGTGCCCCGCGTTTACGAGCAGTTTTATAACCACCTCATGACGGTGCGCGGGAAGATGTCTGCAAAAAAGACGTTTTTCTTTGACTGGACGCGTGAAATCGGTTGGCGGCGGTTCTGCCGTCAGAATGACCTGCCGGTGCCGAAGTCCGTTCGGGGCTTTATGGACAACTTCATGTGGGGGTATCTGAACCGCCGCGTCGCTGCGCCCGTGCGTGAATTTTTCGGCGGCCGGATGCGCATGATGTTCTCCGGCGGTGCTGCGCTTAATCAGTCCGTGGCCCAGTTCTTCCTCGGTATGGGACTTCCGATGCTGCAGGCATACGGGCTCACGGAAACGTCGCCGGTTTTGAGTATCTGCCGCCCCATTGCGAACCATCCGACGACGGTCGGGGAACCGGTTGCCTGGACAGAAGCCCGCTTGGGTGAAAATGACGAACTGCAGGTTCGGGGTCCCCAAGTGATGGTGGGGTACTTTAAGCGCGAAGCGGATACCAAGGCGGCGTTCACCGACGACGGTTGGTTTAAGACGGGCGATCAGGCGGATTTGTCCGACGGGGGTCGCATCCGCATCAAGGGTCGCATCAAGGAAATCATCGTCACGAGCACCGGGGAAAAAATCAGCCCGGTGGATCTTGAGTTTGCCGTGCAGGAAGACCGCCTTTTCGAACAGGTGATGATTCTCGGCGAAAACCGCCCCTATATCGCGGCGCTCGTGGTACTGCGCGACGATAAATGGAAGGCGCTCTGTTCTGATCTGCAGTTGGATCCCAACGATCCTTCGACGATGGGGTGCCGCGACGTGCGAAATGCGGTTTTAAAACGCATCAAAACCGCTACGCGTGACTTCCCGCGCTACGGGCAGCCCCGCAACGTGGCGATAGTGCCCGACGTGTGGACGGTGGAAAACGGACTTCTCACACCGACACAGAAACTGCGGCGCCGTCAGATTTCCGAACGCTATGCGCAGGAAATTGAAGCCCTTTACAACGGTCAGAAACGATAATGAGTCCGCTTTTTGACAGTCACAGTCACATCAACGCGCCGGAGTTTGCCGAGGATCGCGCCGCCGTCATCGATCGCATGAAGTCGGCGGGGCTCGTGGGCGCGATGGTGATCGGCTGCGAAGAAAGGGAAATCGGTACGGTCACCGACTTGGTGCGGGCCAATCCCGGGTTTCTTTACGGCGCCTGGGCACTGCATCCCGAGTACGAGGTGTCCGATGAGCATCCGGAAGTGACGCTTGAGCGGATCATCGACGTGTGTTCCGCGCCGGAAATGGTTGCCGTTGGTGAAACGGGGCTCGATTATCACTGGTGTAAGGGTGACCTCACTTGGCAGAAGAACCGTTTCCGCCGGCACATCGAAGCGGCGCTGCACCTAAAAAAACCGATCATTGTGCACGCGCGGGAAGCGGAAGACGATGCCCTTGCCATTCTCACCGAGATGCATGCGGGCGACGCGGGGTTTGTTCTTCATTGTTTCGGCGGCACGACCGATTGTGCGCTAAGGGCGGTGGACGCCGGCGGTCTCGTTTCTTTTACGGGCGTCGTCACCTTCAAAAGTGCGGCAGCGCTTGCCGAAACCGCACGGGTCGTGCCTTTGCAGAACCTGATGGTCGAAACCGACTGCCCTTATATGGCCCCTGTTCCCTACCGCGGCAAACGAAACGAACCGGCTTTTGTGGCGAAAGTTGCGGAAAAAATCGCGGCGGTGAAAGACCTTTCCTTTGAGGAAGTAGCCCGTGTTACGACTAAGAACGCCCTTAACTTTTTCCATTTGAATCATGCGTAATCTTTTTATTGCTGCGGCGCTCGCAGCGCTTCTCGCGGGCTGCGCCTCTGAGCCCAAAACCAATGATTTCGGCGTCATTGAAAATCAAACGACGACAGTGAAAGCCGCGGGTCCGGAAGAAACATGGGCCAATTTCGCGGGTGCCGTCGATAAAAACCGTGCCGACGTCGTTGCCGACCTCCTGAAGGCGGGCGTGAGCCCCAATACGTTGGTCGCAGACGGCGACCCCGCTCTTGTGCGTGCCATGCGCTGGGGCAATCAGCCCGTTATCGAAGTTCTTCTCGCGGCCCCCGGGATCGACGTGAACCTTGAAAGCCGCTTGGGGGAGAACGCGCTCATGATGGCCGCCTTAAGGGGCGACCAGAAGATGGCGGAACGCTTGGTTGCGATGGGGGCCAAGGTCAATAAATCCGGTTGGACGCCGCTTCACTACGCAGCGACCGAAGGTCATGTCGAAATCATGCAGTGGCTCCTTGATCTGGGGGCTGATGTAAATGTACAGACGCGCGCCGGAGTGACGCCCTTATACATGGCAGCCCGCAAACCCTCCCGCCAGGCAGTGATGCTCCTTTTGAAACACGGCGCTTATCGCGATCTCTGCACGGAACGCGGGGAATCCCCGGCGACGGCCGCAACCCGTGCGGGCGACAAGGAATTGGGGGACTATCTTGCCGTCGAAAAATGCGTGAAGCCCAAGGCGAAGGTGTATTCCGAAGCGCTTCCGAGCGCCGCGGACGGCAAGGCCCGTATGCTGATTCATCTGGAGCCGGTGAAGCAGCCGGCGAAAAAGTAATGGTTCCCGCAGACGCCGCCCGGCGTTTTCCGCTTGAACTTCTGGCACCGGCGCGCGATGCGGACGTAGCACGTGCGGCAATTGATCACGGGGCCGATGCCGTTTATATCGGCGGCCCCGGGTTCGGTGCGCGGGCTGCCGCCGGGAATTCCCTGGATGATCTTGCGCAGCTTGCGGCTTGGGCGAAGAACTATCATGCCCGCGTCTACATGACGCTTAATACCGTTCTCTTCAACGAGGAGTTGGCTGAGGCGGTGCGGCTTGCGTGGCAGGCATACGATGCCGGCGTTGATGCCCTCATCATTCAAGACATGGGGTTGCTCACCGAAGAGCTGCCGCCCCTCGAAATCCATGCGTCCACCCAGTGCGACATCCGCACGCCGGAAAAAGCGGCTTTTCTCGATAACCTCGGATTCAACCAAATTGTGCTCGCCCGGGAACTGACGCTTGAAGAAATTCGCCGTTGCCGAGAAGCAATGGCTCGCGCACGCATTGAGTTTTTTGTGCACGGTGCGCTCTGCGTCTCCTATTCCGGGCGCTGTTACTTGTCCTGCGCGGAAACGGGCCGCAGCGCGAACCGCGGAGCCTGCGCCCAGCCTTGCCGCCTGCCCTACTCCGTTTTTGACCGCGACGGACGGGAGTTGGCTCACCGTAAACACGTTCTGAGTCTGATGGACAACGATCAGAGCGGCAATTTGGAAGCGCTCGTTGACGCGGGCGTCACGAGTTTTAAGATCGAAGGACGGCTTAAGGACGCCGCGTACGTGAAGAACATCACGGCGTATTACCGTCAAAAACTCGACGACTTGATTCGCCGACGGCAGGCCGACGGTTGGCACTCCGAAAGCCTCGGAAACACGACCTTTACGTTTACGCCCGATCCGTGTCGGACGTTCCACCGGGGGGCGACGGACTACTTTGTGAACGGCCGTCGCCCGATGATTGCGCAATTGGCAACGCCCAAGAGCACCGGGGAAACCGTGGGGCGCGTTGTGAAGTTAGCCTCGCACCCCGCCGCGGTGACCGTTAAGACGCAGACGGAACTCGCCAACGGCGACGGTCTTGTGTACCTTGATGCCAACGAGGAACTTCAGGGACTCGCCGTCAATCGGGCGGAAGTGAACGTGAACGGTACGACGACGATTTACTTACGTGAGTCGCTTGCGCGTCATCCGCATTTGGCAGTCGGGACAATGCTTAACCGCAACAAAGACCGCCTTTTTGCGAAAGTGTTGGAAGGAACGACGTCTCGCCGGTTGATCCCGGTTGCGTTTAAGCTCACCGCACGGACGGATTGCCTCACCCTTGAGGCGGCTGCAGCAGCCTATCACGCATCGGTCGAACGTCCCTTTGCCGTGCAGGCGGCAAAAAACGCGGATCGTGCCCGAGAGACGCTTGCCAATGCGCTCACTAAAACCGGTGATACGGTGTTTGAGGCGGCCGGCGTGACGATTGACGCTTCGGCGTTGGGCGACGATGCCGTGCCGTTTGTACCGATGTCGGCAGCCAACGACCTGCGTCGCCAAGTGTTGGAGCAACTTTCTGCCGCGGTGCGGGCGGGACACGCCCACGGCGTGCGTCATCGGTCTTTGGACGGGAACTCCTCCCCGGAAACCACTTTGGATTTTCGAGGCAACGTTGCTAATGAAAAAGCCGTCGCCTTCTGGAAATCGCACGGCGTCATCCGCATTGAATCTGCCGCGGAAGCGGATCCCGCGCCTCTTCAGACGACGGACTCCTTGATGCACACCCGGCACTGCATCCGCTGGACGCTGGGGCTCTGCCCCCGACAGACCAAAGGTGATGAAGCGGCGAAAGAACGCTTTAAGGCCATGAACGGCGGGCACTTAAAGCCTGAGTCGCTCTTTCTTGTCGATGACAAGGGGCGACGTCTTGTGGCTCGCTTTGACTGCAAGGCCTGCGAGATGCACATCGGCTGGGCCGGTGACGAATTTCCTGCAGTGCTCTCCTGAGAGACCGGGGAGAAGTCTTGCTGCTTCTCCCCTTTGTGAGCTCAATGCTTCGACGTCGTCAGTTCCGCAGCCGTTACGGCACAGGACTTGCCGCTGAAAGCAATTCCCAGGCCGACCACCTTGGAGCAACCGATTCTTCGCAGGTAAGTGTCGTATCGCTTGTCGCCGATCTGCTTCATGGCGCGCTCGGCGGCGTCCGCCATCTCGGTTTTTTCACCACAGCGTTTGACTTCGATAACGACGCCCGCCTCTTCAAAGGCATCCGTAAAGATCATATCCGCGTACCCGTCTCCGGATTCAACGTTTGATGCCAAGTTGGTGATTATTCCTTCCGCACCCGTTAAAAGCCCTAAGAGGAAGGCGTGGTAGTAATTTTCAGCGGATGCTTTGGTGGCAGTATCTCTTACCGACACGTAATTGATCAGCAATTGCATCAGCACACGCTTCACGCCGGCGGCATCAGCTTTCAATGCCGTTTCGACCATTTCAACGGCATGCTGCCGGTACCGGCGGTTGGATTTGGAGA
This sequence comes from uncultured Sutterella sp., assembly GCA_900544255.1. Taxonomy (GTDB): domain Bacteria; phylum Pseudomonadota; class Gammaproteobacteria; order Burkholderiales; family Burkholderiaceae_F; genus Duodenibacillus. Next base: position 2,359 of record UQUM01000055.1, on the reverse strand, counting down.
AAAACCCAAGAATTTTTTCACGAAATGTCTCGCGAATTTCCTCATTGGGAATTCTCACCTTTAACGTCGTACTGACCACAGAGCTTCGCTCGGCAATCGTTAGGTATCCTGAAGACAGAAGCAACGTCCAAAAATCCTCGGGATCATGCGCTTCAAGATCGTTGTAATTGAGTTTTTCATTGACGGTAATGTCGATCGCCCCTCCGTCCACCAACGTCTGCATTCGTTCGGTTTCTTTCCCGGAAAGAAATGCGAGAAAATCGGTGATGACTTGATTGGCACTGGAAGTCTTCCAAAAGTTTTCCGGAGCATAAGGCACTTGCTTGTCTTCTGCCGCCTTTAAAGCTTTACTGCAGAAATTAATAACGTCCCAAGGACAGTAAACCTCGCTCGAACCAATGCGATACCCATCGTACCAGCGCTTGACGATTTCTTCATACGAAGTCAGACCGCAATAATCCAACAAAGCCTTCACTTCTGCCGAGGTAAATCCGAACAATTCATTAAAGTCTGGCTCAATCGAACAAACCGTGTTGACCGCCGGGTTATTGAAATCGGAAAAAATGCTTTCTTTACCGACGCGCAGGCAACCGGTGAGCACTGCTTTTTCCAGATATGGCAAAGCACCCGCGTTGCCGGAAAGCGTATCCGGCTTCAGAACCTGACCAAGAAAAGCGCGGACAAAGTCAACCATCCTCCGGTAGTAGCCTTTTTCTGCCGCTTTCGCCAGCGGTACGTCATATTCATCAATCAGTAAAACTACCTGCTGCCCGAAATGTTTGGATAGGCAGGTTACCATCACCCGCAAAAACGATTGCGCAATGAGCCGATTCTCCGGATTCATCATGAAATCCAAAGATGAAAAATGGTTCAAGTACTGTTTTTCAGCGTCACTCAACCGCGAACTGTTGCCGAGATAGTCATATTGTTCAGCGAGATCCACGATTTTCTGTGCCAAGACGCCGTAAGCCATCTCAAACGAGTCACCTTCAACGCCCTTCAGCGTAATAAAGAGGACGGGAAATTGTCCCATGTATTTAGTGCAGAAAGCTTTGTCTTCAATAACGGCGGTTTCCGAAAAAAGAGTTTGTTGGCACGAAGCATCACCAGGATGGTTTTTGTCGATTTGCAGAAACGACTTCAACGTATCCATGAAAAGTGTCTTGCCGAACCGCCGAGGACGCGTTATCAATTGGACTGCTGTCCCTGAAGTCAATAAAGGCTTGATGAACGGCGTCTTATCTACGTAGTAGCAGTTTTTCTTAACGAAGACGGCATAGTCCTGCACGCCGATCGGCAACGTTTTTTTCATAGAAATTACGCGAGAGAACCCGCGACTTCAGTCGCGGAAGGAATCGCGTACTCCTTAATAAGCTGAGTTAAAAATGTTTTTCGTCTTTCTGAAAACTGAAGATGCTGGTGACTGACGGCGGGAGAAACTTTTTCTCCCGTCAACTGACGGATGTCAAAGTAGCCGGAACTGCGTCGACCGAAGAGAAACGCTGAACGGCTGCCTTTCTTTCAGAAGCAATCGCGCTTTCGCCGGTGAAGACGGCATCAGCGGTCGGCCTCGTTTGTTTAAAACAAATACTCTCAAGTTTTGGCTCCTCGGACTTGCGTCCGGTTGTAATCCTTCGCCCATGTTGAGAGGGGTTTCAGACGCCCGCAACACCGCACCTGCCTCTCAGTGCTTTTAATCCCGAACCGCAGAGCGCGGGACTAGGATTGGCATTCCGCGGTGCTTATACATTCCCAACCAACATAGTTCGGATTACGCCTCACCGCTGGAGCTAGTCAACTAAGGCTAGCTTTCGCAGGCCTCTGCCTTTAGGCAGGGGTGGTTGACGAAGATTCAACTCGAGCTACCTTAAATAACTTGAGTTTATCACGGGTACCTATTCCAATTGGGGCCCCTTTTTCAAGCAAAGAAAAACCCCGCAACTTCGCCGTTGTGATAACGAATTGATGCGGGGGATCTCAGCTGAGGACGAAAGCACTACGCCTGAGCCGCTTTCTTTTCTTTGAGAAGGTCACGGATTTCCTGCAGAAGCTGCACGTCCGCGGGCACCGGGGCAGGTTTTGCGGCTTCTTCGGCCTTTTGCTCCGCTTCCTTATCCGCAAGAAGTTTCGCCGTCTGCGCTTCAATCTTCTTACGCACAATCGTCACGATGCGGATGAGCCAGAAGATGACGAACGCCAAAAGCAGGAACTGCACGACGGCGGTCAGAAATGCACCGTACCCCAGAACGGTGGCACCTGCCTTCGTCAGCGCTTCATACGTATAAGGGCCGGTGTAGTTTTCCACGGGCTTCAACACAAGGAAAAGATTCGTGAAGTCGGGTTTGCCCACGAAGAAACC
>UQUM01000054.1 GCA_900544255.1 uncultured Sutterella sp. | reverse complement strand
TATTAGTACTGCTCAAAATGTGGAGAATTCAAAGTATGCTAATCAGATGAAGAAGCAACAGGAAACTTTGGCTGACAAGCAAGGTCGGTTGGTTGATGAACAAAGGAGTACCGAAAAGACTAAGCAACGCGCTAATTTAGAGCAAGGTGCTTTGTATAGTGCTTTGGCTTCTGCTAAGGAGCTAGAAAACTTTATTCCGTCGTATTATATCGATGGCTTGCGTCGCAATCCCAAAGACCTTCAGCGTGCTCTTGACCAATATAAATCTAAGGTTGTCAAGGATTCTATTGGTGGTTCGCTTGGTTCGATGAATGCTCTCGGCGCTCTTATTCTCAATTCTGCTAAGAGTTTTTCACAATGAAAATTCCTCCCGAATGGTGGTGCGTCTTTTTCCTTTTGGTTGTTATCGGAGTTATGTGCTTATGAATAAATCTGCCTGGGTCGCTCTCTTCTGCAATATTGCGACTGTCATCGTTAATTTCTTTCAGTCCTACACTTTCTAAATGTTTCACGTGAAACAAAATAGGAGGCTATATGTCTAAAAAGCGTTCGCGTATGTCCCGCCGTCGTTCTAAGAAGTTGTTCTCGAAAACGGCTCTCCGCACGAAGAGTGTTAATACTCGCCCGCCTATGCGCGGAGGGTTTAGATTCTGATTGCCTACATCCCCTTTATTGCGCGTAGGCGAAGCCTAAAGCCGCGCCCCTTGTCGCTTTTTCGCAGTCCAATTGTGGCGAAAGGCGCGGCGTAACGCAGCATCTCCTACGTGTTCTAAAGGTTGTACCGCGTAGGGCGCTCTAAGAAGATGTCTCACCTAGCGCGCCCCTACATTCCCATCGGCTTTAAAGCGGGTAACGTTGCCCGCATTTCTGTTGGCTGTTTGCTTCTGTTCGTGGATCGTTGCACGGGGATTTTTTACCCGTATCACGGACAGATATGAAAAGCGGAACAGCTGTTTTTTTGTTCCTTCTGACTGAGGTGTTGCGGCGAACGAGCGTCGCGGCGTGGTGCGGCGCGTGTCGAGCGGAAGTCCTGTCGAGCGACGTAGCTTGCGAAGTAGCGAAGACGGACGAACGCCGACACTGCACCGCACTTAGCCGCGGGGTGAGTGAGCCTGCCGGGCCGAAGGCCCCCCGGAGGGGGTGCCCGAAGGGCACCGGCGTCGTGGAACACTCAGGAACGTGTCGAATGACTTGCTACCATCCCATTACTATGTATCGTGTACGTAGTGGTAAAAATCCCGTCACAGGCGCATGGCCTTTGACTACGTCTCCGAAGCTTGGTTATACGGATAAGCCTATCCAGGTTCCTTGTGGTCAATGCATTGGCTGTCGTCTTGAGTACGCTCGCCAGTGGACTGATCGTTGTGAGAAAGAGTTGATGCATCCTCATCTTCCGCTCATTCAGGACGGCAAGAAGGTTCGTCAATTGGAGTACAGGCAAGAGAGTTGTTTTTTAACGCTGACTTATGACAATGAACATCTTCCCGACGATAAAGGCCTTAATAAGTCAGATTTACAAAAGTTTTGGAAACGTTTTAGAAAAGCCCATCCCTTCTTACGTATTCGTTATCTTGCTTGTGGTGAGTATGGCGACCAACTGGGTCGCCCTCACTATCATGCAATTGTGTTTGGTTATTCTTTTGATGGAGTAGAGCCTTGGTGCAAAAATGAACTCGGTCAATATACCTACGTTTGTAAGGAACTCTCCGAGCTTTGGCCTCTCGGTCTCGCTACGGTGACGAATGATGTCTCTCGTGAACTTATCGGTTATGTCGCTCGGTATGTTGTTAAAAAGATCAACGGTGATATGTCGATCGCTCATTACACGGATCCGGAGACCGGAGTAATTCGGCAAAAGGAGTTTCTCGTTATGTCCCGTCGTCCAGGTATCGGCGAAAATTGGATTCGTGAGAATGCAGCCGAAGTTGTGGCTCACGGTAATACCATTCTGAGCAATGGCCACCTTGCGCCATTGCCCAGGTACTTTGAGAACAAAGTACTCCAAATTGGTGATGAGACTACTACGAAGGAACTATTGACAAACAAGGAAAGACGTGCTATTATGGCACGCAAGAAGGTTGAAGATAACACGCCCGATCGCCTTGGCGATCGCGAAGAGGTCAAGTTGCGACGGGCCTCCCTTCTTTCTCGTAGGTTGGATTCCGCGCTTGCGTGAATTTGACGTTACTACTATTATGTTGAATTAGATTTTCACAAAAATCGGCCAAATTTTTCCCTTGGCAATCGATTTTTCATTTCCAGGACTTTTGGGAATATAACGCCTACCGATCCTGCTGCGACGGAGAGTCTCTTAAATTCGGCGCTTGGCCTCAGAAACCCTCCGCCATCCAAGGTTTTTCCCAATAGAGTCCCCCGCCGTTCCCGTCTATACTCCCGCGCGAAACAATTCCCGACGCCCGAAGGGTTAACGTTACGGGCGGACTCTCTATTTCTACTACCAAAGGAACTCCTGTCATGCTGCAAAAGCTATTCGGCTTTGATCCGGCGAAGCACTCCGTGCGCACCGAAATCACGGCCGGTATTACGACTTTCCTCACGATGGCCTACATTTTGGCCGTTAACCCGGGGATCTTTTCCGCGCTCGCCGACAAAGGAATGCCCACGGACGCGGTCTTTACGGCAACGGCTCTTGCCGCCATCGTCGGTACGGGCATCATGGCGATCTACGCCAAGAAGCCTTTTGCGCTGGCACCGGGCATGGGATTAAACGCCTTCTTCGTCTACACGGTGTGCCTCACGATGGGCTATACGTGGCAGTTCGCGCTCACCGCGATTCTGATCGAGGGGTTCCTTTTCATCGTGCTCACGCTCTCAAACGTCCGTGAAACCATCGCCAACACGATTCCCGTCACGATGAAGAAAGCGATCGCCGCCGGCATCGGTCTTTTCATTGCGTTCATCGGTCTTAAAAACGCCGGGATCGTCGTTCACAACGACGCGACGCTCGTTTCAATCGGCAAACTTTCCGAACCCGCCACGCTGCTGGCGATTGCCGGTTTCTTCTTCATGGGCATCCTCTCAGCCCTCAAAGTGCGCGGTGCGCTCCTTTACGGCATTCTCGCCATTACGCTCGTCGGGATCCCGTTCGGCATCACCAACATCAAGGGCATTGCTTCGCTGCCGCCGTCGATTTCGCCCATCGCCATGCAGTTCGAATACCACAACATCCTTTCATGGGATATGGCAATCGTGGTGATGACCTTCCTCTTTATCGACCTCTTCGATACGATCGGCACCGTAGTCGGCGTGTCGATGAAGTCCGGCATGGTTGACCAGAAAGGCAACATCCCGGGGCTACGCCAAACGCTGATGGCCGACGCCGTCGCCACGGTCGCGGGTGCCTGCTTCGGCACGAGCACCACGACGACCTACGTTGAAAGCGCTTCGGGCGTCGCCGCCGGCGGCCGCACCGGTTTGACCGCCTTCACGGTGATGGTCTGCTTTGCAATTGCGATTTTCTTTGCCCCGTTGTTCCTCGCCGTGCCTGCAGTTGCAACGGCCCCGGCTCTCGTTCTCGTCGGCCTCTTCATGATGGGTGCTTTCGTCGACGTGAACTTTGATCACTTCTCCGATTCCATCCCGGCGTTCGTCACGCTCATTGCGATGCCCCTCACCTACTCCATCGCCAACGGCATCATGTTGGGCGTCATCACTTACGTGGTGTTGAATGCCTTCACCGGCAAAGCGAAGGAAATCGGCCCCGTCATGTGGGTTCTCGCCGTCCTGTTCGTGGGATACTATTTCTTCACGGCTTAACGTCTGACGGTTGAGTTTTTTAGGGCGGATTCCTTTTTAGGGGTTCCGCCCTTTTTATTGTGCGGCCGTAGCCACTGTACTCAGGGGGCGAGCGTCTTTTTCGGATCGCCGTTCGAGCCTGCGGTGTGGCACAGTGGCGGACGCCGACTTTGGTGTGTTGGACTGCACTCCTGCGGGTAAAAGAGAAACGCTCGTCATCTGCAGGAGGTAATAGGCGAAATATTGATATTTTTTTCAGCAATTGTACATTTACATGTACAATTGCTGAGTTATTTTCACCGGCGGAGTTTGTCATGCAACAACTTTCCATTACTGAAACTCGGAAAAATTTAACTTCATTAGTTCACCGTCTGAGTACGTCAGAATCCGAACCGGTCGGTATTGAAGTCCGAGGAAAAAAAGCCGCTGTTCTTCTGTCGAACAAAGAGTATGAAAGAATGAAACGTCAGATCCTTGACCAGGAAATTGATTCAATTTTTCAGGATTTTCACGAGGCTAACGTTGCGTTGACGAATCGATGATGTCTGCCGTACGTCATATACGTGCCGATGAATTGACTCGGCTTCATGATCGCGCTATTACGGAATTTGGCGGATTACCCGGTATTTCCGATCCTGAGCGCATAGAGGCCGTCCTCGCGCAAGCAAAACATTGGGCTACTTACGAAGCCGTTGAGGATCTTCACGCACTGACAGCGATGTACTGTCTGGCCATCGCACGCGGACATGTATTTGCCGACGACAATAAAAGAACAGCTCTCAACGCTGCCATCCTGTTCGGACGCCGTAACGGCGTATGGTACTGCCCAACACCCGATATCGTTGAAACCATCATTCAGGTGGCCGCGGGTAATGTCAGTCTTGGCGCATTGACTGACTATTTCAAGCGACTTCCTCAAAAACACTTTGTTCCTTCTCAACCGTTTTAGAAGCTTTATGTCCGTCATCGTCCTTTTTGAAGTCACCTTCATGCCCGGCCGCCGCGAGGCATACCTTGAGCACGCCAAGTCCCTTATTCCGGAACTGCAGAAAGTTGAAGGGTTTCTTTCCGCCGAGCGCTTCACGTCGCTCACGAATCCCGACAAAGTATTGTCGAAGTCCGTCTGGAAGGATGAATCCGTCATTACCTACTGGCGCAATTTCGCGCAGCACCGTCTCTGCCAAAAAGACGGCCGAGAAAACCTCTTTGCGGATTTCAACATCACCGTCGTGACGCCGGTGCGAACTTATTCGCTGACAGACTACCGGGAAGCGCCTGAGGATTCTCGGAGCTACTTTGACAATAATCACGACCGCTAAACTATCCCGTCAAACGGATCCTGTACTGACGGCGTTTCTGGATCTGCCGACCCGTGATATCGATCAGCACCCGGAACGCTTGGTCGCAATTTCCGCGAAGGAACGCGCTCATGCCCAACAATTTTTGCCATGATCAGGCACGACTCCGCGCGGTTTGTCGTCGTCTGTCTGCCCCGTCTTGGACGACAATCTCTCCATCACTTAATTATGGAGAGAAACCATGTCCGCTCTTACCCGGCGTGACGCCATTGCTGCCGGCACCGCCGTCGTCGCCGGAGGCTTTGCCGGCGTAGCCGCTGCCGTTGAACCCACTCACGCCGATCCGGCCCTTGAAGCGATTGAAACGCGGATGACCGCCGTCGAAAACCGCGGAACGACGCTCAATCCCCGCCAAAAGTATGCGGTACTTCTTGCCGTCGTCACCGCCGTCGGCACGCCGGCTCCTGTTGCGCGACTCGTCAAGGCCGCCCTCAAAGCGGAGGTAACCCCCGTTGAAGTGAAGGAAATTCTTTATCAGTGCGCCCCTTACACCGGATTCGGGCGGGTGGACAACGTCCTCACCGAAGCCAATCGGGCGATGCAGGAAGCAGGCGTCAAACTGCCCCTTCCCGATCAGACACAGGTGACGGACGAAAATCGCCTCGCCAAAGGGATCGAAGTTCAGACCGCCATTTTCGGCGACGTCATTACAAAAATGCACGCCGGCATCGCCGAAAACGAAAAGGCTCTCATGATCAGAGACCTGTCCGGGTTCTGCTTCGGGGATTTTTACACCCGTTCCGGCCTTTCCATCGCCGACCGAGAATTGGTGACTTTCTCCGCCATCGCAGGATTGGGCGGTTGTGAACCGCAGTTAAAAGCCCACACCACCGCCTGTGCCAAAGAAGGGCTCACGCGCCAAAACCTCATCGACGCCCTCGAGATTGCCGTGCCGTTTCTGGGATTTCCCCGCACCCTCAACGCCCTCGCCGTCGTGAAAAACATCATCAAAGCCTAAGCGCCGAACGGTATGATTACGCCCATTGACTACGGAACTGTACCTTAATCCATGAAACTCATTGAAAACCAAGAATTCGGCGGCGAACGCCCGCTTTTTGCCCTCACGGACACCGTGATGACGAACGTCACGATCCACGCGGGGGAATCGTCTTTGAAGCACACGAAGAACGTGCGCGCTGAAGGGTGCCGCTTTGAAGGTAAGTACCCCTTCTGGCACGCCGATCATTTTGAAATTGATCACTGCCTCTTTACGCCGGGCAGCCGCGCGGCGTTGTGGTACAGCAAACACCTCTTAATGACGGACACCGTCGTGGATGCCCCCAAGATGTTCCGCGACATGGAAGACGTTCGGCTACGCCGCGTGACGATGACGGATGCGGCGGAAACCTTCTGGAACTGCCGCGGCGTCGATTTGCGGGATGTGTCGATCACGAAGGGTGACTACCTCTTTATGCATTCGGACGACATCCGCATTGCAAATTACCGTCATCAGGGGAATTACGCCTTCCAGTACGGACGCAACATCACGATCACCGACGCCAAGCTCGACGCCAAAGACGCTTTCTGGAATTCGGAAAACGTCACCGTGATCGACTCCGAAATCGACGGGGAATTCTTGGCGTGGCATTCGAAGAATCTCACGCTCATCAACTGCAAGATTTCCGGGACGCAACCCTTCTGTTACTGTGAGAACCTCGTGCTTGAAAACTGCACGATGGCTAAAGACTGCGATCTGGCATTCGAATACTCGACGGTGACGGCCGACGTCAAGGGATCCGTTACGAGCATCAAGAATCCTACGTCGGGCGTCATCCGCTGCGATGCGGTGAGTGCGGTGATCCGCGATGAACACATCGCCCCGGGAGCCGACTGCCGCATTGAAACCCGCGCTTAAACCAAAGGGAGATCGGAATGACGGACTTCAACTTTGACGAAATGACCCAACGCCGCGGAACATTGTCCATGAAATGGGACGGCTCGGCGGATCCGGACGTCATTCCGATGTGGGTGGCGGACATGGACTTTAAGACGGCACCCGCTGTTACCGAAGCCGTCGTCCGCCGTGCGGAAGAGGGAATTTACGGCTATACCCATGTGCCCCCCGCCTATTACGAAGCGATCGTCGGGTGGTTCGGACGCCGTCACGGCTGGACGATTGATCCGGCATGGATTCTCTACACCTCGGGCGTCGTCCCGGCTTTGTCCGCAACGATCAAAGCCAATACGAAGCCCGGCGACGAAGTCGTCATTTCGACACCGGTCTACAACTGCTTTTTCTCCTCCATCCGCAACAACGGCTGCAACATCGTCGAGTGTCCCCTGAAATCCGAAGGCGACACATGGGGGTTCGACTGGGCCGCGCTCGAACGCGCTTTTGCCGAACCCGGCGTCAAAGCCTACGTGCTCTGCAATCCGCACAACCCGGCGGGACGCGTTTGGACGGCCGCGGAACTCACGATTCTGGCGGCACTTGCCGATAAGTACGGGATCCTCGTCATTGCCGACGAAATCCACGGCGAATTTGTTTTCGGCAATACCCCCTACACGCCCTACGCGTCCGTCACGGCGCACAACCCCGAAAAAACCGTGACGCTCTCGGCCGCTTCCAAGACCTTTAATTTGGCAGGGCTGCAGAATGCGTTCATCGTGGCGGAGAGCGCCGAACAACGTCGGAAAATTGATCGGGCGATCAACGACAACGAATGCTGCGACGTGAATCCCTTCGGCGTCGCGGCAACGATCGCCGCCTATAACGAAGGAGAAGCGTGGCTTCAGGCGCTTTTAGCCTACCTGCACGACAATGCCCGCGTGACGGCAGACTGGTTTAAAAAGACGTGTCCCGCCGTCACCTTCTCGCGCCTTGAAGGAACGTATCTTATGTGGGCGGACTGCCGCTCGCTTAGGATTACGTCACAAACGATTGAAGATGAATTGCTTGCGCACGAAAAGGTTTGGATTAATGCGGGATCGCATTACGGCGCGGCGGGAGAAGGTTTTATTCGGCTTAATATCGCTATGCCGAGAGCGCGGTTAATGGAAGGGTTAAAACGATTGACGGACGGAATCCGGCGTTTGTCACGGAAATCCCCATAATTTTTGCGACACAAAAACCGAAATAAGGTGGTCGCAGAAACGCTGAAGTCACTTGGCTCCCCGCGACTTCAGTCGTCGTGAGCTGTCAGAAAACCTGCCGCAAATAGTCGAGACTCCCTTAAAATGGCGGGCTTCTGACTACCTGACTTCTTGAGAGACAACCATGTCCGTTCTGATGCCCGAACCCAAAGGAACCCAACTGGGGCACGCAACGAAATACGCTGAAACCTACGCGCCGTCCCTGCTCTTCCCTATTTCTCGCAACTTGGGTCGCGACGCGATCGGCGCCCATGATTTCCGCGGCACGGATCTATGGCGTCTCTATGAATTCACCTGGCTTTCACCCTCGGGACTTCCCGTGGCGGCGGAAGTCGAACTCTCCGTTCCGGCAACGACGCCCAACATCATCGAATCCAAGTCGCTGAAGCTTTATGCGATGAGTTTTGCAATGTCGACTTTCTCATCAGCCGACGAGGTGCGGACGGTTTTAGAGCGCGACCTTTCGGCAGCCGCAGGCGGCGAAGTCGGCGTTATGCTCAATGTCGCCGGTGAGTGGCAGGCATCGGTACATCCGGCGCCCGGCAAGCTTCTCGAAATCATGGTACCCGATACGCCCTGCACGGAATGGGAAGTGAATCCTCAAATCCTTGTCCCCGCCGGAGCGTCCTCTGAAACCGTCACCTGGTCGACGAACCTTTTCCGTTCCCTCTGCCCGGTGACGGGCCAGCCGGACTTTGCGAGCGTCTCCGTTACCCTGAAGGGTGCCATGCCGTCGCCGTCCGCGCTTCTCACTTACCTCGTGAGCTACCGCCGCCACAAAGGTTTTCACGAGCAGTGCGTCGAACAGATTTTTAACGACCTCGCTACGCGCATTCACCCCGACATACTCGAAGTTCGAGCGGCCTTCACTCGCCGCGGCGGGATTGACATCAATCCCTTCCGTTCCAGCATGCGCGACACCCCGCTTTGCAGAGATTCGGCGAAGGCATTCCCCCGTGACAATCGGCAGTAAACGGCCGACGGAGACACCTATGAGTACACCAACCATATTCCTGCCGACTCGTACAAGGGGCGGTTCGCGATAGTTCTGTTGCTGAAAGGACGTCTCTGCAACAGACGCCCTCGAACCGCGCTGACAACGGAAACTCTCAATCCCGCCACTCGGCGCCCGACGACTCAGCAGACGACCAGCTTTTCCAGCTTCATCCCGACAAACACGGCCGTCACGGTTTTGAGGTTCTGAATCGCTTTGAGATTGGCTCCCTCAACGTAGCGTGCCATCTGGTCTTGCGCTTCACGAACGAGCCGATCCACGGCCGCCGCCGAATATTCCTTCGCCTTCAAGTGCTTTAGTTCCACGAGGTACGCCGTCGTCGCCGAACTCCCGACTTTCGGCACGGCAAGAATATCCACGAAACCTTTGTCTTCTCCGCGAACCTCCGCTTCGCTCTGAACGTCATAGGCGTCGGAAAAATTGAATGCTCCCAAAACAAGCGTCTGAAAATTACTTTCCTGCAGGTGACCGTAGGCATGCACACTGCTCGCTTCGTCGAACCGACGGCACGTCACCTCAAATAGCGGCCGCGGGTTGCCGGCGGCGAGCTGCCGAAGCGCCTCGACAAAATTCTGCGCCACGAATTCGTACCGATCGGTCGCCATGATGTGCTTCAGGAAGTACTCGAAGAACTGAATACTGACCGCTCGGTTGGGAATCACCAACGCCGGATCCTCTCCCCGCGCGTACGTCAGATATCCGAAGTAAAACATGGCCGAAAGCAGTCCGTAGTCATCGAATTCGGAGGACTGATTGAGATTCAATTCCCTCAGACCGCCCGGAAAAGGAATGGCCTCACACCGCAACGCCCTCTCCACCGTCTGCCGCACGAAGCGAGAATCGCCCAAGGCAAGGATGCTCTCAATCTTGTCCAAGTTTTGTCCCGAGGCCGGATCAATCATATTCTCCGGCGCCCTTCCGGTCTTCTGCAACCGCGACAAGTAATAGAGGCACATGTTGGAATTGAAAACCGTCTCATCGCTGTAGGGACTAAAGCGATACCCGTTGTACCACTCGCGCATTTGAGCGACGAGGTCGTCCAACGACCAATTCTTCAACTTAAGATTCACGGATTCGAGAATAAGTTCCTTGAGTTCCTGCTCCGTAAATCCGATGGCGGCAGCAAAGTCGGGATCGGCCGATACGTTTTCCGCAATGTTGAAGCTGGACGTCATCGAATCCAGTGAGATCGTCGTCACACCGGTGATAAAGACGCGGGCCACGGCCTTCGTTGTCGCCGCCTTCAGGCATCAGTAGAAATCATTCAGAAAACCGCGTGACGACGTGATGGCCTTGAATTGATTAAGGTCAGCGGCCAGAATCTCGTTGGGAAATTGGTCGTACTCGTCAGTAATGACGAACAATTTCTGTCGATACTCAACCCCCATCAGCGCAAGGAAAGCTTCCATGAGTGAGGCCGCGTCCGAATACGGCTCATCCAAAATTTTCGTTTGCTGCGGATGAGGGTACTTACCGAAGTACTCCACCAAGGCACTGTGAATCTTATGCAAAAACCGAACCGCCGGGTCGACGTCGGTTGATGCCGCGCCTGAAAAATCCAAATGCAGCACGCGAAAAGCCCCCGCAAGCGCCGTCTTATGTTCGGCGATATAGGTACCGGCAAAGACTTTGTCGAAGTCTCCGGCCGCGACCTCGTCATACCTGGACTTCCCAACAATGTTGCACTCAAGCCTTCGGATCTGCATTTATTTCTCGAATTTCTTCAAAAATTTGT
>UQUM01000053.1 GCA_900544255.1 uncultured Sutterella sp. | reverse complement strand
TTGTCCTGACGCTGGATCAGGCAAATCATGGATGCTACACCATGGATGGCGCGCAGGTGAACTGCAAGGGATACAATGTGACTGTCAGCAAAGATTCCATGATTGAATTCATTCGTCCGGTGTCACTTCACGTGTATCCCACCGGAAATCACGGCTGGTACATCGGTAGAACGGAAAAATTTCCGGACGGCGATAAGTTTGAAGCGGATTTGACGGCTTGGTTGGCGGACATTCACTAATCGGTTCTTTTCAACTTTCTTTCATCGGAGGATGTATGTTGAAGAAATTGGCAGTGGCTGCGGTAGCGGCGATGGTCGGCGTCGGTGTGGCTTCGGCGGCGGATTACACAGTAAAGCCCAAGGTCACGTCGTTGAAGACGACGCCGAAGACGGTGCTTCTCGTCGGTAACTCCTTCATGTACTACAACTGCGGTGTGAACGGCACTTTGTCCGGCATCGTCAAAGCCAAGGGCGGTAAACTCGCGAGCACGATGGCGACGATCGGCGGGGCCGGCTTGGATTGGCATGACGTGAAAAGCTATCTGCGCCCCAACGGGTTGCGCAGCTATTCGACCTTGAACGACGGCAGCAACAAACTGGTGTTCCACCAGTACAAAGACGGCAAGGTCTTTGATGCTGTGGTGCTGCAGGACAACAGCCAGGGGCCGGTGCATCCGGAACTGTCGAAGTTCTTCAAGAAGTACGCGAAGATTCACTCCGCCGATATCCGTGCGACGGGCGCAGAGCCGCTTTTCATGATGACGTGGGCTTATAAGGGGCGCCCCGAAATGACGCAGCAGTTGGCCGACGCTACGACGGCGGTCGCCAACGAGAACAACGCGATGGTAGTGCCGGTGGGACTGGCGTTTGCAAAGTCGCTCGCAGAACGTCCGGACTTGACGATGACGGTGGCGGATAACCGGCATCCGACGGCCGCAGGGACTTATTTGGAAGGCGCGGTTCTTTATGCGACGCTCACGCACCGGTCTCCGGAAGGCGCTCAATTTTTCGGCGGTTGCGAAAAGCCGCTGTCCGAAGCGGACGCGAAGCATCTGCAGTCCGTCGCCTGGCGCACGGTGAAGGAATTCTTCGGTTGGTAGCGCAAGGACTGTAATTTTCTTTGATCAACGCCGTTTGGGAAACCGAACGGCCTTTCTGTCAGAACGCACGAAACGGGAGCGGCTGATGCAAAAAAATCCCCTCGACGGAAGCCGAGGGGAAAACGGAAAGAGGGGCTCAACTATGGAAGCAATCAGCGGGGCATCGTCACCATCTTGCGGGTGATGTCCTTAATTTTCTGAGCGCCGGTGAGCACCATGGCAACGGCGAGTTCCTTTTGCAGGCGGTCGGCAAAAAGGGCCACGCCGTCTGCCAAGCCCCCGTGAGCGGCGCGGACGAAATGGCGACCGGCCAATGTGCAGTTGGCCCCCAAGGCAAGGTACTTCTCGATGTCGGTACCGCGGGCGACCGTGCCGTCCACCATGATGTAGCAGCGGCCCTTCACCTTGTCCACAATTCTTGGAAGCACCGCAGCCGTCCCCGGGGTATCCGCGAGCGTGCGGCCGCCGTGGTTCGAAACCACGATGCCGGCGGCCCCGGCTTTGATGGCGATTTCCGCTTCGTCCGGCGTCATGATCCCCTTAAAGAGAAGCGGCAAGGGGGAAGCTTTGACGAGTTCCTTTAACTGCGCCGGGGTCTTGGGTTCCACCGTCTGGCCTTTGGTGGCACGGGCTGCGCGGCCGGCAGAGTCGAGGTCGATCGTGAGCGCGACGGCACCGGCGTCGGCCGCAATCTTCATGCGTTGAATAATGTCTTTGTTGAGACGCGGCTTGAGTCCAACGATCGCCTTAAAGCCGAGGCTCTTTAACGTCGCCAGACGCTTTTCAAAAACGTCCAAGGGGTCGCCGATACCGTCGGCTACCGCGCCCAGCGTACCCGCCTTGGTGCAGCCGCCGCAGATGGCGGTGACGAATTCTTCTTCCGTCAATTTTCCGCCCATGTTGTATGTTGTGCCGCCCGTGGGGGCCGCGACGCAGGGAAGAGCAATTTTGGTACCGAAAAAGTCGATGCTCGTATCCGGCACATGCACGCCGTGGCACACGCGCTGATTGAGCTGTACGGCAGCGAGGGAATCGTAGTTCGCCTGGAAGCCGCGGCTGGCACCCATGCCCCCGAATCCCGGTACCTGGCCGACGCAGGGGCCGCGGCCGTTGCATTCGGGGCACACCCAGCAGCGCGGCTGCATCATTTCGCGGGCACGGTCGCGCACCTGCTCGTAGGTCATTTTGCCTGTCAGCGGACGAATCGGTTCTTCGGCCTCTTCTTCAGCGTGCGCAGCGTGAATGGGAATGATGCCGGCTGCGAGTCCGGCGACCGAACCGCCGATGAGATGGCGGCGGGAAAGATTGAATTCCGTCATGTGTCTCTCCTTTTTATGACGAACGGAAATGAGGTCAATCGGCATTGAAGTGCCTTTCGACGATGTTGACAATATGAAATAAACTGCCTAACGAGGGGACGATTTTTGGAGAAATGACGGATGACGGGCGTGACGTTGGAGTACGAAATAGCCGCAGGAACCGGTGACGAAGTGCGGCTCTTGCACAACCGGATTTCGGAGACGTTGGAAGCGGTGGCGGAAACCGGGTCGATAGCGGGCGCCGCAAAGAAAATGGGGTACTCGTATCGGCAGGTATGGAATCTTCTGAACGGCTGGGAAGCGACATTCGGGGTTCAGTTTTTAAATCGCGGCAAGGGGCATACGGGGGAACTGACGCCTGCGGCACGGCGGTGGTTGAGCGCGGAAAAAGAGGTCTTTGCCGAGTACGCCGAAACCCTGACGGCCCTGCGGGCAGACTTGGAACTCAGTTTTGCGTTGGCGGTGAACGTTGATATGTCGCTCAGTGGTCTCGCGGGTGGTCCGGACGGTGCTTTGGAACTGCTGCGGCAGAACGCTTTGAAGCGTTCCTGCGTATTGGAAATCAACTTCACATCCAGCCTTCAAGGACTGCAGGAATTGGCGGCCGGCGGCTGCGAAATCGCAGGATTCAACTTTCCCCTTGGGGTAAACACTAAGACCAGTTTGCCACGAGACTTCCGCAAATTTTTTGACGGCGGGGCGTTGGCGATGATCGGGTTCGCAACGCGGATTCAAGGTTTGGCGGTAGCACCGGGAAATCCCCTGGGGCTTTATTCGATGCTCAACGTGAGTACGAAAAAGGTACGGTACATCAATCGGGCGCCGGGCACGGGAACGCGCATTCTTTGTGACGTCCTGCTGCGCTCGGCGGGGATTCGACCGGACGAGGTGTCGGGGTACGGAGTGGTTGCTGCGTCGCATCAGGCGGTGGCGACCCAAGTGAAATTCGGCAAGGCGGATGCCGGTCTCTGTATTGAGAGTGTGGCCGACAGTGTCGGTACCGACTTTATTCCGCTCGTGAAGGAAGCGTATTTCCTCGCTTGCCGGAAAGACTTCTTGGAAACGGCGCCGGGTCAACGGTTTATGGATGCTCTCAAAAACGGTTGCTGGCGGGAGAAGGCGGCGTCCTTAAAAGGATACGACTTCGAAATGCTGGGGAAAATGATGTGATGAGCCGGAATCACCGGACGTAACCGCGGTTTCTTTCACGCGTGTCAAGCGACAAGGCGGGGTGTGATGATGCACCACGCGCCTTGCCGGGGCGACCGGATGCAGCAATGATTCCGATCATTGCCATGACGGCTAATGCCTTTGCGGAAGACGAGCAGGCGGCGCTCGCGGCCGGTATGGAGGCGCATCTTTCAAAGCCGTTCGTAATGCAAGACGTGTTGGAGACGATTTCAAGGCTGCTGGCTCAAGCGTAGCGGCGGCGCGGCAAAGGCTCGCCTGCGTGTCGGTTCGGCGTTGACTGCACAAGAGTTCTGATCCCGAAATTGTGTGGTGTGTGGGTGAGGTCGCGCCTTCCGTCCGCGCGAGGTTCGTTTTGGGACGGTACCGTAAACACCTTATTGATAACGAGAACCGTTCTCATTTACAATCACGCCCACCGTAACTATTCCCAAAGGAAATCGCGATGAACGTTTCTCGTACCGCGAAGGTGCTCTCTGCGGCACTGCCTCTTTTTGCTCTCTCGCCCTGCGCGCTGGCCGTGCAGGAAGCGGTGACGACCGGCCCCGTCGTTGTCACGGCGGCCGGCTATGAACAAGATACGACGGAAGCTCCGGCGAGTGTTTCCGTCATCACCCATAAAGAACTGATGACGAAACCCGTCTCTGACCTCGGTCAGGCCGTAGGTGATGTGCCGGGCGTGGACATCTCCGAAACCAAGATGGGCAACACGCAGATTTCCATCCGCGGCTTTGATTCCGCGTACACGCTCGTGATGGTGGACGGGCGTCGGATGAACACCTCCGACGGCATGGTCAACAACGGCTTTGATCCGGCAAGCGTCATCATGCCGCCGCCCGGTGCGATTGAACGCATTGAAGTCCTCCGCGGGCCGGCTTCGACGGTGTGGGGTTCGGATGCCGTGGGCGGTGTGATCAACATCATCACGAAGAAGCACTACGACAAGTTTTCCGGCACCATCAAAATTGACCGAAAGTCTTTCTTCGAAAATGACGAGTACGGAGATCAGACCGGGGTCGGTGTGACGCTCGGTGTGCCGCTTAAAAAGGACGTGGCGAGCCTGCAGCTGCGCGGCCGCTACATTGACCGTCAGGGTTCGGGGCTGCGTACGCCGGACGGCAAGTTCGCCGGCCATTCGCCGTCGGAAGGCTATACGGGCAACATCGGTTCCCGCCTGACGCTTACCATTGATCCGGCAAACGAAATCTATTTTGACGGTGACTACACGCGTTTTAAAGGCGGCGCGATGAATACGAGCGCCTACGCCGTCAAGAATGTCCGCTGGTGGGATAAGTACAACGCAGTGATCGGGCACAACGGCAACTACGATTTCGGCAAGACGGAAACGTTCTTCCAGTGGAATTCGCTTTCCTACATGAAGAACTACTCCGGCGCCAGCAAAGTAGCACCGGCAGCGACGACGAAAGGTGCCTTCAGCGACCCGCTGATGAACAGCACGATGTACACCTTATCGACAAAACTCATGAAGCCCTTGGATTTCGGGGATTTGGGCGGCATGACGCTCACGACCGGGGTGGAAGGTAATTATGAAACGTTCAAAGACAACAGCGCCAATGCGGCGAGTACCGGATTGACCTATGCCGGTTCGACGTTGCCTTCCATGAAGGGCGAAAAGATCGACGAAACGACGCTCGCCGCCTTTGCCGAAGGCGAATACTTCATCAACGACGAATGGACGGCCACGTTGGGCGGGCGTCTCCATTGGAGCGACAGCTTCGGTGCTCATTTCTCGCCCCGTGCGTATTTGGTCTATAAGCCCACGGATTTCTTCAGCGTCAAGGGCGGTGTGTCAAGCGGCTATAAGACGCCTTCCGTGAAGCACCTCTATGACGGGGTGTATTACTACGGCAGCAGTACCAAGAAGACGAATTACTACGTCGGGGACTCGAATCTGAAGCCGGAAAAGAGCCTCAACTATGAACTCTCCGCGACGCTGCAGGAGAATGCGTTGGGTTCAGTGACGCTGGGACTCTTCTACACGGACTTTAAGGATAAGCTCGCACAGGAAATTAAGACGATTGCGAACAAAACATACCTTTATCAGGATGTGAATTACGGCAAGGTGCGGGCCCGCGGCGTGGAGCTCCTTCTTAAAACGGCACGGTTCAACGGCTTCAGTTTCACGGGCGGCTACACCTTCACGGACACGAAGATCAAATCCGGCGAAACGAACGCAGGCCTCGGGACGCGCCTTAATGAACTCCCGCAGCACAGCCTGACGGCGCGGATCGACTATCAGAACGGGGATTTCGGCGCTTATCTTAAGTCGGTTTCGAAGTTTGATTCGAAGGTACAGACAGTCGGTCGCGGTGAACTCAACGACAGCCGCTACAAGAACTACACGAAGGTTGACTTCGGCATCGACTATACCTATGCAAAGCAGCACCACTTCAGCCTGGCGTTGAATAACATTTTCAACACCGGTCTGCAGTGGGAAGAAGCCGTGGGATCGACTGCGGCAAAGCCGACGTATGCCAACGCCTATCGTGACTACATCGAAGGCCGCAACCTGTGGCTTTCGTATGCCTACACGTTCTGATCAAGACCGGTCAGCCGTTTGATTCTCCACGGCGCAATTCGATTCATTCGGCGGCGTAGGCACCAGTCTGCGTCGCCGCCACAGATACTTCTCTATGACAAAATCAACCGTCGTTTTGTCGGTGCTTTTAGCTGCGGTCGGTGTGCTGTCGCTTTTCATCGGGGTCTATGACGTCACGCCGGCCGAATTGCTGCGGGCGGACGGCGAAGTTTGGCAGGTGTTTGTGGCTTCGCGACTGCCGCGCCTGGCGGCGGTGCTCTGCACCGGGGCCGGAATGAGTATTGCCGGCCTCATCATGCAGCAGCTCTGCGCCAATAAATTCGTGTCGCCCACAACAGGCGCCACCATCGCAACGGCGCAATAGGGTATTCTCTTTGCCTTCATTTTTCTGCCGACTTCCACGTTGGTCACCCGCACGCTTTTCGCCTTTGCCGCGGCGATGATCGGCACCTGGACATTCGTAGCGTTTGCGCTGCGTACCCCGATGAAGGATCCGGTGATGGTGCCTTTGATCGGCATTATGTTTTCCAGCGTCATCAACGGTGTGACGGGATTCCTTGCGTTTGCCTTCGGCATGAATCAGGCGCTTTCCACGTGGTCGGTGGGACATTTCTCGCTCATCATCCGAGGTCACTATGAAATTGTATTTCTGGTGCTCCCTTTGATCATCGCGGCTTGGGTCTACGCCCGCCATTTCAACATCGTCGGCATGGGGCGGGACTTTTCCAAAAATCTCGGTGTGAATTACACCGCAGTGCTTGCGATGGGGTTGACGGTGGCTGCCATGATCACGGCCTCGGTGGTGTCGGTGGTCGGCACCATTCCGTATATCGGGTTGGTCGTTCCCAACATCGTGGCCATCTTCAAAGGCGATGATCTTCGCTCAACGATCGCGGATACCGCGCTTTTCGGAGCGCTTTTTGTGTTGATCTGCGACCTCGTCGCGCGTCTTCTCATCGCGCCCTATGAACTGCCGATCGAACTGATTGTGGGGACGGCGGGCAGCGTCATTTTTATAGGCCTGATTTTTTATCGTCTGAAATTCGGCCGCAAGGCGTGGAACGGGGCAGCCGTCCGAGGTTTGTTGGGACTGCAGAAAAAGGAGAGCGCCTTGTGAACCGGCGATTTCGTTTCGGGTTGGCTGTTCTCAGTCTGCTCGCTTTGGCGGGCGCCGGGTTGTACCTCGGTGCTTTTGTGAATCCGAAATTCTGGGCGTTTACGCTGTCGCTCAGGCTGCCGCGTTTGGGTGGTATGGTGCTTGCGGCTTTTGCCGTCAGTGCCGCGAGTCTGGTGTTTCAGACACTCATTCGCAATACGATCGTGACGCCCTGCCTCCTGGGGATGAATTCGCTCTACGTACTGATTCATACGGCGGTGGTTTTTGCGGCCGGCGCGGGCAGTGCGTTTGCAACGAGTCCTTTCGGAACTTTTGTGCTCGACATCGGTTTGATGGGGGCGGTGGCCGGTTTGGTTTATTACAAACTCTTTAAAGCGACAAAGGGTAATGTGCTCTACATCCTTCTCATCGGAACGGTGTTGGCGACGCTCTTTTCAAGCATTCAGGGTACGCTCATCCGCCTGATGGATCCCAACGATTACAACGCGTTATTGTCGTCGCTTGTCGCGAGCTTTACGCAGGTGAATGCTGCCGTCATGGTGCCGGGCTGCCTGCTTTTAGCCTTGGTTGCCGTGTGGCTCAGAAACGACTTGGCGGTATTGGACGTACTCGCGTTGGGGCGGGAGACGGCCGTTAATTTGGGGATTGAATACGAAGCGGTGATTCGGCGGCTGATGGTGGGGGTGGCGCTTTACGTCGCCGTTGCTACGGCCGTGGTGGGGCCGTTGTCGTTTTTGGGGCTCATTACCGCCAACATTTCGCGTCAGATCTTTAAGACCTACCGCCATTCGGTGTTGATTGCCGGGAGCGTTTGGGTGGGCATCGTCATTTTGATTGCCGGTGAATTTTTCGTGGAACATGCCGTGACCTACAGTGTTCCGGTGAGCGTCTTTGTAACCATCGGGGGCGGGCTCTATTTTCTGTATCTCATTTTGAAGGAGGGCCGCGCATGAGCATCGAGGTTCGGCACCTGTCAAAACGCTATGGCGACGTACGTGTGGTGGACGATGTGTCGTCAGAACTTCCTCAAGGCGAAGTGATTTCGCTTATCGGCCCCAACGGAGCCGGTAAATCCACGGTGTTCGGCATGGTCTGCCGGTTGTTGGATCGTTCGTCGGGCGACATTCTTTTGGACGGTCGGGACGTGGGTGAGTGGGGCGCGAAGGATTTGGCAAAGCGCATGGCGATTCTGCCTCAAACGAACACGACGCAGATGAAAATCACGGTCGAAGAACTCGTCTCGTTCGGGCGGTTTCCCCACTCCGGTTCGCATCTCACGGCGGATGATCGGACGATCGTGACGCGGGCGATCGACTACATGGAATTGGGAGATTTCCGAGACCGTTTTATCGACGAAATGTCAGGCGGCCAACGCCAGCGGGCCTTTATTGCCATGGTGCTCGCGCAGGATACGGACTACGTGTTTCTCGATGAACCCACCAATAACCTCGACGTGTATCACGCGACCCGCATGATGAAGCTCGTGCGGCGCCTGTGTGACGAACTGGGAAAGACCGTGGTGTTGGTTCTGCACGAAATCAATTTGGCGGCGTTTTATTCCGATCGGATCCTCGCGTTTCGAGAGGGTCAATTGGTGGTGCAGGGCACTGTGAAGGACGTCATGACGGAAAAGAACTTGAAACGCATCTACGGCGTTGATTTTCAAATCCATGAGGTGGACGGGAAACCCCTGGCCATCTATCACTGAAAAGAGAAATAAATGCAGAGAAGACACTTGATGGCCGGGATGGTTGCGGCGGCGCTGATGGGGCCGGCGGCGGCCGAAGAAAAAAACATTACGATCACGGCGTGCGATCCGGCAGGTAAGCCCCTTGCGGTAACCCTGCCCTACGACCCGCAGCGCATTGCCGTAGCGGACTTGGCGGCATTGGATACGCTCAATGCCTGGGGGCTCGGGAAGCGGATCGTAGGGCTCACGAAGGCCGAAAAGCTGCCGTATTTGGGGGATTACTTTAAGCCCGATAACGGCATAACCAATTTAGGTTCCCTGCGGGAAATCGACTTTGAAGCCCTGATGGCGGCCGAGCCCGACGTGATTCTTATCAGCGGGCGTCTGCGGCGCAAATTCGCGGATCTGCAGAAGATCGCACCGGTCGTTTATCTGCCGATCGATTGGCAAAACGGCGTGTTTCGGTCTTTTGAACACAATACGCGGGTATTGGCGTCCGTTTTCGGGGTGGAGAAGCGGGCGGAGGCGGATCTCGCGCGCTTGCGCAGCGATATCACGGATTTGGCGAAGGCGGCGAATCACCGGACGGCGCTCGTCGGCATGGTAACGGCTTCTCACGTGAATCTCCTGGGGGACAAAGCCCGCTGTTCCATCATTGGGAACGAAATGGGGTTTGAAAACCTCGCCAAAGGCGCCGACGCGACGCACGGGAGTGAAGCGTCGTTCGAGTACCTTTTGAAACTCAACCCGGAATACTTCTTTGTACTCGATCGTGATTCGGCAATCGGCCGTGAGGGCGCGAAACTCGCGGTGGACGTGTTGGATAACGAACTGATCGCATCAACCCGCGCCAAAAAGGAAGGCAAGATCATCTACGTCAATCCGCAGGCGTGGTATCTAGGCGAAGGCGGCGTCCGATCGATGGAAATCATGATTGACGATGTGCGGCGGGCCTTAAAGGGAGCGGCGTCATGAAAAAACTGACGTGGGTTTTTGCGACGGTGACCGGGGCTTTGTTGGGGTGCCGGGTGGCCGCCGGGGAGCCGATTCTCGCCGGGGAAACGCTGCAGGTAAAGTCTGCCGTTCTCCGGGAGGTGCGGACGTTGCGGGTGCATTTACCCAAAGTGACGAATGCCCCGGTGACGGTTTTTTATGTACTTGACGGTGAGCGGCTTTTTGAACCGGCAGCGTCGTTCTGCGATTACTTCGGCGGCGTCCGCAACACGACGCCTCGGGGGTGCATGGTGGTGGGAATTGATGCCGGTGACAAAGATCGTCGTACGCTCAATCTGACGCCCACGGCTTCGGCCGCCGGCCGAGACGGTCAAGTCGCACCGGGCGCGCCCGTCGTCGGCGGGGGTGCGGATCGGTTTCTGGAATTTATAACGAAAGAAGCGGTGCCGGCGGCGGAAAGCCGCTTGGCGCCGGGAACGGAGGCGGCGCAGCGGATTCTCGTCGGACATTCGTTCGGGGGGCTTTTTACGTTGAACGCCATGGCGAAGGCGGACGGCACTTTCCGGGGATTCGTTGCGGTGGATCCGAGTTTGTGGTGGGATCAAAACCGGTTCTACCGGGCGTTCCCTCAGCGGATTGCCGAGGCGGGCGATACGCTTAAAGGCGCCGCTTTGTACCTGGGGTTCGGGGCCGCGCCGCGCAAAGCCAATCAGGTGCACATGGATAACGCGCGGGCGATTGATCACTATTGGCTGCCCAGGTTGGAAAAGGTCGGAGTCGACGTGACGCAGCGCTTTTTTGAAGGAGAAAACCACGGCACCGTGGCGATTCCCGGCATCTATGACGCCATGAAGCGCATGATGCTGCCCAAGAAATAGGCAGAGGGGACTCGAACTCAACGGCGCGGATTCTTGTACAGTCGGCCGGAGCCGGCTGACGCAGTGCCTTCTCAGTTTTTTTGACAGGGCAGCGGTTGAGAAAATACGTGAGGTTTATGACGGCATCTGAGAGATTGAAGGTGACGATGCCGTCAGCGGTTTTTCGACGGATTTTCAGGTGCCGGGCGTCAAATTCGTCGTTGTCACGACGCAGGCCTTTCGGCAGAAGGCGATGCCGAAACCTCGGCAGTGCCGGCAGTCAAAGTTGAGTAGTTCGTCAACGTAACGCTTTGCCTGAATTTGTTTCAAGGCGGCCTGAGCAGCCGGTACCATCTCCTGCGGCGTCTGGCAGTGTTTGATTTCGATGACGACGCCCGTGTCCTGATCGGGGGACGTGAACATCAGGTCAGCATAACCGTCGCCCGTCTCGCGGTTGGAGAGGCAGTTGCTGATCGTGCCTTCTGCGCAGGCCATCATGGCGGCAAGAAAGCCGTGGTAGTAGTTTTCGGGCGGCGCCTTGGTGGCGGCATCCCGTACGGACACGTACTTTCTCAGAAGCGGCAGCAGGGTTTTGCGGACGCTTTCTGCGTCGCGTGAGAAGCCATTTTTTCTTGGAAGATGCTGTGATGCGGGGGCACGTGTGTTAGAGGACGCGATCAGCGTTTACATTTCGGTCGCATAAAAGTAGTCATTTGCTAGAAGTACCCCCACGGTGATT
>UQUM01000052.1 GCA_900544255.1 uncultured Sutterella sp. | reverse complement strand
GCTAAGAATAAAGGAGTTAGTGATGTACCCGCTCAGACTTGAGTTCTGAGTGCACATTTAAGCGGGAAGTTAAGGTATAACGTCGTTGAAATCGACTTTTCAAAGGTCAAAGGCTTTACAGACTTCGAATCCTTTGAAAATAAAGTCCGCTCAGTCGTAGTTCGTGCTTTCGCAAAAGGTGGTTTTATCCTTGACAAAAGCGAAAAATCCGAATGGATCGACCAGATCTCAGATTGGATGGACGAGCAACCTTCTAACTCTTTGGTACTTCTCATTGACGAATACGACGCTCCGCTCACGTCGTGTCTTGAAAACAAAAAGTTGTTCGATAAAGTTCGGGGGCTTTTGTCATCTTTCTACGCGATTGTGAAATCCAATGATGCCTGTCTACGTTTTGTGTTCATGACCGGCATCGCTAAATTCAATCAAACGGGTATTTTTTCAGAGCTCAATAACTTTTCGGATATTTCGCTCAACCCTGATTACGGAACTCTTTTAGGCTATTCAGAAAACGATATCCGACACTGCTTTGCCGACTACCTCGATCGTGCCGCCAAGAAACTTCAGCTGTCCGCTGACGAGGTGGTTGATCGTATGCGTGACAACTACGACGGGTATTGCTTCGATCAGAATGTCAGCACACATGTCTATGCACCGTGGTCGGTCTTGAAGTTCTTAGATGCACCAAATCTCGGATTTTCAAACTACTGGATGAAGAGCGGCGGCACCCTCACGCTTCTGGAAAAGTACCTGCATTCGCATGCATTGAAATCTCCAACGGAGTACGACGAAGAACAGGTTGTCAGTAGCGACGAACTCGACGCCTCATCCGATTTGGACGAAATTAGCGATTTAGTTCTGCTCACCCAAGCCGGCTATCTGACGATCAAGCGCTTCGAAATCGACACTTTCTACGTCAGTTATCCAAATCGAGAAGTAGCAAAATCCATGGCAGCACTCTATGCCCGGATGCTGCTGAAAAAGAAAACGGTTGGCAGTGTCGGCGGCCAAAAAATCCAAGATGCCGTGCTTGCTGGGAATGTCGAAGAGTTGTTCCTTGCTGTCAACAAGACCTTTGTCGCCTTCGATTACGTGCAGCACCCGATCAAAAACGAGAAGATCTGCCAGACGTTCCTACTCATTATCCTAACCTGCGTCGGATTCGAAGTCATCCCTGAACGCCACAACGCCCTGGGGCGGAGCGATTTGGAATGGGATACCAACGATGCTCATTGGGTCGTTGAACTTAAATTCCAACGCAAGGGGCAAAACGCCGAGACTTTACTCACGGAAGCCGTCCAACAGATTCGCGACTGCAACTATGGAGCCTCGTCTGCGAAACCGCTGATTCGCGCGGCCGCTGTGTTTTCGGAAGAGAAACGCGCGTTCGTATGTTGGCAGAATGCGGGCAGATAGTAGACCCAATTACTGCCGCAAATTTTAGGAACCGAAGCCAAGGAAACCTCTCCTTGGCCTCGGTTTTTTATTTTTCGGACACAGGTCTCGCCGCTTGGCTGGCTGATATTGCGACACCGGATGCTCTCCGGAATTCGTACTTGAACGGTTCATTCTTCGAGAATTTCGTCATCATAGAGAACGTCAATTCATGAGTGCATCAGCCCAATTCTCCAAGATCGTCGGGGCCCGCACTGAAAGCGCATCACAATAGTACGGCAGACAGACCATGCGTCCTTCCCGAACAGCTTTTAAATTCTGCAGTTCCGGATGCTTCTGCAAAACTCTGCGCACTTCTCTTGCCCCTGCCGCAGCGTCTCCTGTGAACGCTATGAAATCCGGATCCATTTTAAGAAGTTCCGTAATGTCGCCGAGTTCCTGAATACCATTGATCTGATCCAACGCCGCCGAGGATTCGAAGACATTCACCACGCCGAAACGTTCCGCAAGCAAACGACTTAAATCCGAATGTGCTGCGACGCGCATCACATAGCTTTCGTGTTTTATCGGACTGCGAATCGAGAGGAGAATGAGACCGCGTTGCCCTCGCGGTATGTCAAGTTTCTTCAAGGCTTCGTCGCGTTCATGATATTCCCGAATGACTCGCTCCGCTTGGCGTTCTTCTCCGAACATCGAGCCTGCTCGCCGCAGGACTTCGTCCACCGTTCCCTTCACATCCAAGACCTTCACACGGATACCGGCCGCCGCAAGAATCTCCTCTGCCGTACTCGGATCAAACCCCTCCAGCCCGTTGGCTTCAAGCACTACATAATCCGCATTGAGTTTCTTAACGGCGTGCGCCAAAATCTGGTGCGGATTGTTCAGAGAACACGCAATGCACTCCAGATGCTTTTCGTCCGGGTGCAGTAATTCCATCGCCGGCACTTCACCCCCGATCAAACCCTGCCCAAAAATGCGCAGAGCCGCCAAGATTTCCGTTGCGCGGTCGCCAACGATAATGATGTTTTCGTTGCGGGGAAAAGGAATGAAAGGATTACCCATGATTTTCTCCGTTGGGATTTAGTTCGATAACTGTGTCCGCCAAGGAACGCATATAGGTTTGATGAGAAACAAGCACCAAAGCCGTCCGAGGAAGTTGTTGTCGCAAAAGCGCCATCATGCGTCGGCCGCTTTTTTCATCCAAGCCGCTCGTCATTTCGTCCATCAGCAGTACTTCGGGCTCTGACAACACCGCCCGCAACAGCGACAAGCGCTGCTGCTCGCCGCCCGACAGGACCGTCGCCCAATCGGCCGTGTCGTGCAGCCTCATCGAGAGCTGCGACAAACCTGCTGCCTCAAAGAGTGCTTTTACCCTTTCGTCCGTGACAGAATTCATTGGTTTTGGGTATGTCACCGCCGATTTCAACGTCTCTTTCGGCAGATACGTCTGCTGAGGCATCCAAAAGACCGTACCCCACGTTTCCAACACCCCCGCAAACCCGCCGCGAAACCCGGCCAACACTTTAAGGAGTGTGCTCTTTCCGACACCGGACGGCCCGCAGATCACCGTCAACGTACCGGGGGCAAGGTGAAGATTTATCGGAAGTTCGCGTACCGACGTGCCGTCGGGAACGGTCAAAGTCATTGCGCCGGACAGAGGCACTGTTTTCGAGATGCCCCTCGCCTTCATCAGCGTCCGATGATCCGCATCCCCCTGCGTCAGGCCTTCTTCCAAACAGCGGAGTCGCTCGTAAGCCGCCGCCAACCGCATCAAATCGTCGTAGGCCATGATGAACCACGAGAGCGATCGCGCCACGTCATTAAAGGCTCCGCGAATCTGCATCAGACCGCCTAACTGAATAGCCCCGGACAAAAAAGACGGCAAAGCAAAAAAGATCGGCGCAAGATGCGTAAATTGTCCCACGCTCACCGTAAAAAGGTCCAAATCACGTTTCCGTTTAATGAGTGCAATTTGGACATCCATTAACTGCGAAAAACGCTCTCTTAACCCGGCCTCTTCCACCGCCTCCGCATGCGCCCCCGCAATGGCATCGGAGTGCCGATGCTTTTCAATCAGCGCCGCACGAAGATTGGCTTCCTGATGCTGCGCTTCGATATTGAGGGGTTTGAGCTTGCGCCCAATGAGATGCGTCAATCCCGTCGCGATCACGGTGTAGAGCACGCACACCCAAAACATATAGCCGGGAATCGTGATGCCCCAAACCTCGGCAGAACCGGAGAGCGTCCACAAGATGACGGAAAAACTCCCGATCGTGAGCAGGGAATCGTAAAAACTCACCGCGAGGTTCACGGTGTAAGACACCAAGGCGTTCACGTCTTCCGTGATTCGCTGATCGGGGTTATCCGGTTCCCGCCCGCTTTCCCGCAGCAGAAAATGAGCATTCTCCGGCGACAGCCAGCGCTGAAAAAATAAGATTGTGATGTCGCGGCGAAGCGCTAATTTCAGACGGTCTTTCAGATACCCGGCCCACACCAGAAGAACAATGATGACGGCCGCCAACCCAATAAAATAAAAGAGCTCTCGGAAAATTCCGTCCTTGTCGACCGCCTGCAGAGCATTAAAAAAGCGCCCGTTCCAATCGTTGTAGAGCACGGCGAGTTTGATGTTGAAGGCATATGCCGCGAGCACCACACCGAACAGGAGCCAAAGCTTCCATCGGGCTCGGTTGAAGAAATAGCTCACAAGCAGTCGTTTCAGACCGCCGGGGATTACGGAAGGCTGCATAGCAAAGGGCGGAGCACCTCATAAAAGGCACTCCGCCGGATAGTTATGAGTTAAGGTCAGAACTGCGCCGACACCCACGTACGGAACGTACGGGCAGTACCGTACCCGCCGTTGAGATACTGATACTTCGCGTTGGTGACGTTGTCCACGGCAAAATTGACCGCGAAGTCAGCAAAACCGGCGACCTTGGGTGTCCATTCAAAGCCCACGGCGTGTGTGGCAAAGCCGGCATACGTCTTATATTCGCCGGACTCCCCACTCGTGCCTCCCTTATACGCACGCAGACGATACCAGGCATTGAAATCCCACGGTTTGTAGGTGTAACCTGCTCGGAACATAAACTGTTGCGGCGTTACGTCTGCGAGTTTTTCACCGGTTTCCTCGTTCTTCGCATGAAGGTAGCCGTAAGACGCATGCAGATCAAAGTCGCCGATGTAGTAGTCAGCCGAAGCTTCGAACCCCGTCTTCAGCGCAGAACCGACGTTGTCGATCGAGTAATAGAGCACCATACCGCCGTCCGTCACGTCGTAATCCCCCGTCGGCCCGGCGACAATGAGATTCTTCACTTTGTCTCGGAACACGGCAGCCTTCACCGAAAGTCGGTCATCCGCTACCGCAAGATTCTTCAGATTTGCGTTGATACCGACTTCAACGTTGACGGATTCTTCAGGTTTTACTTTGGAATTTGGCAGAACAACGGAATGCATCAAACCGTCAGAATAGTTGATGGACGTATAGAGCTCATCCAACATCGGCGGACGATAGCCGGACTGCACCGACGCATAAGCCGAGAAATTGTCTGTCGGAGAGAACGTCAGCGTAATCCCCGGCGTCAGCTTGGAGTCATGCTGGCTCTCCAGACCATAAAGAGCATTGTTGTTTGTTTGCGGCTTACGGTCGTAATAAGAATACCGCAACACAGGAGTCAACGACACAGAATCGGTAATGGAATACTCATCCTGGATGAAGAACCCCGCATCCAGTCCCTTGGAATGCGGACGAAGTAAATCCTCTTCTCCTTCCGCATTGACTGCTTTCTGTCGTGTCTGGGCCATATCAAAGCCGTAGGTCACGGCATGAACGCCACCGAATTCAAAAATGGATGTATTTTGGAAGTTACCGCTGTAGGATTCAAAGGTATCGCTGTTGTAAGCCTTCGGGTTTTTGGAACGATTGTCGTAGGAATTTTCCAGCTTGGTGTACTGAAGCTTAAGTTTCAAGTCAACCAAATCGCCATTCTTGAAGTCCCACCCACCCGTTATTCGCTGCTGCTTCAAGTCATAAAACATCCGATCCGTTTCAGGGCCGGACCACTGAGACGGCTTATCAAGCGCATACCCTAAGCTGAATTTGTTGTCGGCACTCGGAGCCGCCGTCACCTTAGCCATGAAAGCGTCATATTTCGAATCACGCTCAGAACCTGAACGGTGGCCGTCACGTGACCACTTCAATTTGCCGCCGTCACGCAGACTGTAGGCGACGATAGCGTCATAAATGTCCGCTTTTCCATAAATGTAGGCAGACTTGCTCCATTCACGGTTGTCATCCGAGTAGCCGGTTTTAATTTTTGCACCGAACTGTTGCCCGGGCTTCAACATATCGGACGCAGATTTCGTCGTCACCGCCAACGTACCACCAATACCACCATTGCCGTAAAGCGAACTACCACCACCTCGACGGACTTCCACCTGCTTCACCAATTCAGGATCAACAAAAATAAAAGCCGGGCGGTTACCACCGGTGGTGTAGTTGTCCTGCCGGACGCCATCCAAGAGGTATGTTATCTGATCGCGATCGGAACCACGAATGCTGATACTCGTGAAAACCGGGCTTTCACCAGACGTCACATCGACGTTGGGGATATCGAGCAACGCATCACCGATCGTTTTCGGCTGTTCCCGTTCCAACGTTTTGCCGTCTACGACCTCAATGGACGATGGCGCTTCATCCAAAGTTTTCGAGGTTCGCGTGGCCGTCACAACGACCGGAACATCAGAAACAACAACCTCTTCAGCCTGAGCGGCGGACGCTAAAGCCGTCAAAACCGCAACTGAAATCAGAGACCGGGCAGGAGTACTCAAGACCTTCGCGAGAGAGGCACGACGAGCAGAGTTTTTCATGACTTTGGATGTTTAAAAACGCCGACCGGCGTTTCGCATAATGAGAATGCTTCTCATTATGCAAAACTAAGGAAAGCTTGTCTCTCCCGGTTTTCCCTAACAACCTTTGCTATTAGGACTCATACATTTCTATCAGTTGCGCTGGGCTGCTAACGGGAGTCACAGCTTTATCGGGGGCATTAAGCCAGTCTTCGATGAGTCGGAAGCTCGTAAGCACCCTATGACCGTGGCCCCCTAAAAATTGCCATGCAGAATTCGTGAATTCTCACCTACGGAGATGATCCATGAAACTCTGCATCGACTGAGAGGCCGTCCATCATGATTGGCTGGCTTCCGGCCTTTCTAAGAACCGCTACTTCCTCAGCGGGCGCATCGAGAAATTTATCCGCGAAAAAGCTACGGGAAAATTGGATTAGGACGCGAAAGTTATCTATACATCAGCGAAATAACTAAAAAGAGGTATTGACAGTTGCAATACCAACAATTGTTTTCAACAAATTTTGCAATTTCCGAAAAACAGTGCCACACTCCCCCGTAGCTGTACGGCATGCTCTCAGCCGCCATCCCCTCACGGGGATTTAATCGAGAGAACAATCTGAACCCTTCGAGGGCGATCGCCCTCGGCCGGCGCCGGTGTTTTTCACCGACATCCGTGAGGGTTCGCTCAATGTCTGACGAAGAGGCTCAATCCTTTCCTCAACTTGGGAGAACTCTCATGATGCAATTTAATGCGCGCCTGCCTGCCCGAAATTTTGGCCTTCTGTCCAATCGTACGGTCTTGGGGTTCCGACCTCAAAACGGGTGCCCGCCTCCGGGTGCTCGATTCATCGCACCCGATCCGGAATACACTTTTGTACCGGATTTCTTTGAGCGGCTGCGGCTCTGGTGGGAATGCGACGACACCGCATCGCCGCTTTACATCTCCGGCCCCGCAGGCTGCGGCAAAACCTCGGCGGTTCTTCAGTTCATGGCCCGTGTGAACGCCCCCTGCGTCACTTTGACGTGTCGGCGGCGCATGGATAAATACGAACTGATCGGCCAATGGGGCGCGGATGCGGCTACGCATTTACTGGTTTGGACGGACGGACCGGCACTCACGGCCTGGCGTTACGGCTGCGTCTTCGTCATCAACGAGATGACTTCGGCGCCCGCCGACGTTTGGGTGTCGGCCAACGACCTTCTCGAAGGGGATGCCGTTGTCGTTGACCGCACGGGCGAAGTCGTACCGCGTCACCCCAACACCCGCGTTGTCTTCACGGACAACCGACCGATAGGGGACGCGGGCGAAACGGATGACTACCTCGGACGCAATGCGCAGGATCGGTCGGTTCTTGACCGCTGCTGGCACATTGCGGCCCGGTGGCCCGACGAACGAAGCGAAGTACGCCTGCTCCTACTCAAAACCCAGCGGTTCCGCCGGGGATTGACGGAAAAGCGTGCGGAAGCGATCGCCGTCGAAGCCGTCCGTTTTGCAAGAGCCACGCGCGAAAGCGACCGAAGCGAACGCCTCTTTGAACTTTCGACGCGTTCTCTCGTACGGTTTACGACGCTGCTCTTTACGTTTGCGGCCGCCGGAAACGTCGCCAATGCCGCCCGGGAAGCCCTGGCCCTAGCGCTTACGGACGGTTTGTCCCCCGGCGCCTCGGCCGGTCTTCAAAATGCGATGAATTACGACTTCGGCCGTATCAATGCGCTCGTCTCGGCGTAAAGCTGAGTCACTCACCCCGCGGGGAAGCCTTTCCCCACACCGGGTGTTCAGGGCTTTCCCGCTTTCTTTCAGCGAGAAAACCATGATGCACGCGATGCCCCGAACCCCGAAGACTCCCGTTTTCGGCGTACAGACCACGCTCGATCTTTTTGCTGCCCCAACGAAGCCCTGCGCTCCGGCGCACAAAAAGAGCGACAATCGCCCTCCCGTCGTAACGCCCCGCGTCATTGCGGACGATACGGCTGCGGCGATTGATCTCACGCCGGAACCGCCTTTTTCGATTGCGGCCGATCATTACGCGGCCCTGTCGCAGAAGGCCTGAGGCCGGAAGGCGCGGAAAAAGTGCCGGGCACCTCCCTCAAAGGGGGCGTCCGCCTTTTTCCGCGAAGTGTTTTTCCTTCGTCTCCGCTTTTTCCCCTTTCATGCTCCTCAGCGAAAATCAACGCCGCTTTTGCGAACGCCTCTCGCTTCTTTTGCCGGACGAGACCCTACGTCCCGTCCTCCGGCGTCTTGTACCCTACGTCACGCCGACGTTGCCGCCGTCGCTTGCGCTCACGGTACAGCGCCTTTTCGAAGTCTCGGAACTTCATCCGGATGAAGTAACGCTCGCGGCGGAAGCACTCCTAGCCGTGTTCACAGAAACCTCTGCGCGAGATCCGGCGGCCGACGGCTTGGCCGCGCTTCTCACGGGCAACGTCGAGCGTCTTCAGACCTTCCGGGATTCCGATCCGGCCGCCACAGCCCAACGTTGGTTCACGCTCGAAACTTTTCTTCTCACGTCAGGCATCACGCAAAACGCGGAAGACGGTTGGTTTGCCGCGGGCTGGGCACGGCACCTCACCCAAATCCCGGCGGACGAAACCATCCCCCAGGAATTCGCCCGCGCCGCCGGTGTTCTGTTTTACCGACAATCGGCTTTGAAACGACTCTCCGCCCGACTGCGGCGCAACCTCAGCGGCAAACGGTTTTCCGCGTCGCCCGCCGAAAGTCCCCTTTTTACCGGGAAGGCCGTACTGCTTCCCGAAAACGAACTTCTCACCACGCCCGCACGCGGTGAACCCTGGCTCTTTCTCACCCCCTGGGCCGAGGCGCTCAAAACCCATTTTGCCCCGAACGTCCCCATCCTCCCCTGCCGCACCGCACAAACGGCGCCAAAAGGACAACTTACCGTAAGAGTGTCGCTCCTCGGAAAAACCGTCCGTTTACCGGACGTACTCACGGCCGAGGCGATTGCCGCCTTTCGCTCGGCTTTTGATACCGTCAACCGAAACGTCGCTGAAAACACGGCTGAGCGTCGTTTCTACGCCGTCATCGATACGGACGAAACCGTCGGTAGCTTCGTACCGACGGACTGCATTCCCCTTGCGGCGCCCCTCTGGGCGGATTTCTTCGCGGCACTTGAAATCATCACCGGCGTCGACGCTGATGCTCCCGCAAGTGCAAGAGGCGTATTGCCACACGCCGTGAAGCGCTCCCTCTGGAATAGGAACGGGAACGACCGTGCGACGGGTTTTCTTTTTGTTTTTTCAGAGGACGACGTACCAAGCCGTCGACACACCCAATGCCTGCGCACCGAAGAAGCGTTTCTCGCGGAAGAAACCGAACGTTCGGGGCGGCGTCTCACCCTCACAGACCGCCGGCATTTTCCCAAGAGTCTCGCCGCAGATGCCTTCACGCCGGAAGCGCTCGACGTACTCTCCGGCGTCTTTTCCGCCGATGAACTCGCACTCTTAGGTTCCATGAGCCGCTTTCAGGTTGCCCAAGCCGTGGTCGACGGATTCCGAACTCGGGAGAAACGAACATGAGAACCGAACGTCCGCTTTCCACCGGAGCCCCCGAAAGCGCAGCAGGCACCACTTGGCGCGAAGCGCCGGAAGGCAAAAGTGCCTTTTTATGGTGGGCGACCGCGCTCGTTGCCGCCGCGGCCGTCAGTGCGGGCGACACGGCAGCGCTCATTCCGGGTGCCGCCGCGTTTCTCTGTGGGCTCAAACGGTTCCTTACGGCTCGGGCGATACTCAAAGCGCGACAAGCACTCACGGGCCACGCGCTCGCCTTTACGTCACGCGCTTCCTTTGTAAAAAAGCATCAACCCGCCGCTCAAGCGGGCGTCGTCTGGTTCGGACTCGGCTTTGACTGGACGCCCGAACACGCTCAAAAACTTTATGAACTCACAAAAATCGACGCCGCGCGACTCATACCGCCCCGTTGGATGCAGCGACTCTTTCTCTTACCCTGCCGCGCCGGAAAAGATCCCGCGGCGATCGGTCTTGCCGTTATTCACGGTGTGGGCGACTCAGAAACGGATCTCGTCACGTCGGAAAAAACGCTCGAAGGCGGCACGATGATCGTCGGCACCACCCAAGCCGGGAAAGGCATTCTGATGAACCTGCTCGTTACGCAGGCCATTTTAAAGGGCGATCCCGTTCTCATCCTTGACCCCAAAAACAGCGAGCGACTCCGGCACGCCGTGACGAAAGCTGCAAAAGCCGCAGGGCGCGAAGCGCCGCTCATTTTCGACCCGGCGCACCCGGCGGTCGGCATTCGGCTGAACCCCTTAGCCTCCTACTCCCGTCCCTCAGAAATCGCCGGACGCATTACGGCCGTCATCACGGAAGAAGGCCCCTTCAAAGCCTTTGCGTGGTCAGCCGCTCACGCTGCCGCGTCGCTTCTGGATTGGCTTGGGAAAAAAGTGACGCTCATCGCCGTCAAAGACGCGCTTCTCACCGGATTCGGCCCCCTTCTCGGAGAGGCACTCGAAAAAGAAATTCCGGCGGACACCCTGGCGGCTTGGACAACCGCTGCCCAACGCGAAAAACTCACCGGACGCGACGAACGGCTCTTTTTTCTCATGAAGCGCGAAGAAGCCGGGTTCGCGGATCCCGTCGTCAACGCTGCCGTCGCCGTCTTTCGCCACGATCCCTCGCATTTTGAAAAAATTACGGCAAGCCTCATGCCAGTACTCGATATGCTCACGTCGGGCCCCCTGCGCGCTGCGCTTTCCCCTGAAGCGAAGGAAAACCCGACGGATCCGCGGCCTGCCGTCACGTTAAAAACCGTGATCGAGAAAAAACGCATCCTCTACGTGGGACTCGACGCGCTGCCCGATCCCCAGTTGGCGTGCGCCGTGGGTTCCATGCTGCTCGCGGATTTAGCCTCACTTGCCGGCGAACGCTACCGCGAACGAAAAAGCGGACGCGTCACCCTCTTTGTTGACGAGGTGAGCAACGTCATCAACCGACCGCTCATCGAAATTCTCAACAAGGGAGCCGAATCCGGCATCCGCACGACCTGCGCCATGCAGACCGTGAGTGATCTCGCCGCCCGCTTGGGCAGTGACGCCGCCGCGCGCATGGCGCTCGGCAACTTCAACAACCTCATTGCTTTGAGAACCAAAGACCGCACCACGCAGGAATTCGTGGCAGAAACATTCGGCAAGACCTACATCGCCGGAACCGAAGCCGCCCTCACCACGTCGTCGCACACCGGCCCCTCCGCGGCATTTGCTTCGGGCGTAACGCGCCGCATGGCATCCGTCCGAGACGACATCATTCCGCGCGACGTTCTGGGGAAACTTCCGAACGGCGAATTTTTTGCGTCGCTCGCAGGCGGTCGCCTCGTAAAGGGACGAGCCCCTATTTTGACGGATTGACCGCCATGACCACGACTCCCGTCGCCCTTTGGCTGCTGCGCCTTCTGCCGCTTTTATGGTTCGGGCTGATCCTCACGGCGGATGTCTCAGCCGTCACCGAGACCGCCCAGACGCTCATTAACGAGAAAGGGCTCCCGCCGGCGGCGGACTGGGTTGGGCTCATCGCCCAAAACGCCCGCAGCGGCATCGTTGCCGTAGGTGCCGACAGTGCGGACTCTGAAACGGCTCTGAGGCTTTTGTCGCTTCTCTTTCCGGAAAATTGGCTTCTCACCCGCATCGACACCGCCGAAGCCCTGGTGCTCACTTTCTTAATCCGGATTAAGTCAGGGCTGCACCTCTTGGGCGTCACGCTTTTCTTTTGGCTCACGGCACTTTACGACGGACTCGTCTGCCGGCGGGTGGCCTACCTCACCTTTACCCCTTACCGTCCGATACTCGCGATGAATGCCGGCTCCGCCGCCATACTGCTCCCGCTTACCACGCTCATGATCCTTGCGTCGCCCCTGCTTCACGCAGAGTCAATCGCGCTCATCACGGCGGTGCTCGCAAGCGGCGCTGTGAACCTTTGGGCGAGAAGTTTTCATCGGTTCGGGCTTTGACGTACTCCCCGGCCTAAGGCTGAGGATTCTTGGATCAAACGCCGGATGCCGACTTTCGTCGGTCTAACTCCGGCTCTCCTTGACGGGCGATCGTCCCGCCCGTTACTACTCTGTCAGCAATGCGAAGCGCTTCCGCAAGAATGTTGCGGGCCGCATTCACGTCA
>UQUM01000051.1 GCA_900544255.1 uncultured Sutterella sp. | reverse complement strand
CTTCCTGCAGCACGTCCTGAGAACGCAGAACCCGATCATTTTTCTGCAAACGCTGATCAGCCTGCACCGCCCCCAACACCACAAGAATCAGCAGCACGACGCTCGTGAGCGCCAGCCAGATTTTCTGCGATTCCACGCGTCGCCTCCGACTTCAGTCGATCAAACCCCGGGCATGGGAATGTGGCGGTTGGGCTTACGGTGATCGAGCACGTGCACGATTTCATACGTACTCACCAGCCCCGTCGGCGTTTCCGTCGTGACGACGTGCATCTTCACCACCAAGATTTCACCGGGTTTCAACGCGAAAACACCGTTGTCGATAATCCGCAGGAAATCCGCGTCCTTCATCTCGGCGCGGATCGTCTGGCAGCCGTCGGTGAACGTCCAGAAACGGTCGTTGCAGAAAACGGGGGAAGCGAGGCTCAAAGCCATCGTGCGGGTTTCGTCGTAAAGCACTTCGTCACGGATTTCGGGCAACCGCAACGCTTCGTAGTGCTGCGGCAGAATCGTCATCATGACGTCCCCCGTTTCCCTGTCCGAAATCACGATGCGGCTCACTTCCGCACTCTTTAAGGCGGAAGCCAAGTCCGACAGTCCCTGACGCACGCCGATGTGACGCAGCAGCCGGTACGCATCGTTCGTGATGTGGTACATATCGTCCCCGACTTCCACGTCGACCGTATCGCCCACGAGGTAAATGCGATCGAACCGGCGTCCCGCAACGGCGATCAAGAAAGGCACCAAGCCGTTCATCGTTCCTTCTTCCACATCGGCCTCGGCGGGTTCGGCCAGATCCTGTACGAACCATCCCAAAGCGCGCATGACGACAGCAGGCTCCGGTTCTTCAAATTTGGCCACACCGGACAACGCCGCACGGCGCGCCATGCCGAAATTGGAACGGAAACCAAGATCAATTTCGTAGGCACCGGGGGCTTCCTTACGCCGCACGTCCACTTCGGGATCACCGAGATACCCGTATAGCGCGCGGGCTGCGCTCGTCAAAAGTTCGTCCACACCGATGATGGCACGCGCCACCGCACTGTCTTCGGACGTCGTGCCTTCGTGCAGCGTCCCTTCGAGTGTCAGGTCAAATGAAGTCAGCGCCACAGCCGCCTCCCGTTAGAATTGTTATGTCAAACCCACCGCGCACCGGCGCCGGGCAATAACTGGCTATTGTAGTCCAGCCGCTTAAATTCCATGAACGATATCGAAGTCCTTGATGCACTGCCGCAGGCTCCGGCCTCTTCCGGCGCCGATGCGCCCTTAGCCGAAATGCTCCCGCCGGCGCTCGCCTCCCGCACGCTCACGCCCTTGGCCGAAATGGGGATTATCACCCCCGATGATCTCTATGAATGCATCGCCAACGTGGGCGGCAACTGGTATCGGCGTTTTCTGGGGCTTACCCGCAAAGACGCCGTCGCGCTCGTCGATTGGCTGAGAAATGCCTGTTCCGACGTCGGAGAAATCACCGCGATTTTCTATCCGCCCGGCGATGCACCCGAAGCGTTGAAAGAAACGGACGTCCCGACCGAAGCCGCCCTTGTGCCGGTGAAACCCATGGAGCAACTTTCGCTCACGTCGTCCCTGTCGGGCGCACTCGGCACCAACCGAGGCAGCGACGATACGCTGGACGCCGAAAACGACCTGGAAGCGATACGGTTGTGGCTCGCCGCACGCGCCGTCAACGTCAACACCCAAGCCCAATACCGCAAGGAAGCCGAACGTTTCCTTTTGTGGTGCACGTTGGAGCGCGGCGTCGCCTTAAGTTCCATTACGAATAAAGATGCGGCGCTTTTTCCGCGATGGCTCGAGGGGCTCGGCCGCACGGATCCCAAAGTGTGGGCGCAGCTTTGGCGTCAGCCTCAAAATACCTGGATCGGCCCCAAAAACGCCCCACGGATGTCGTCCGAATGGCGTCCCTACAACGGCCCCCTGTCCGCCTCAAGCCGCCATACGTCCTTCACGGTCATCCGCATTCTCTTTGCCTTTCTCGTGAAGACCGGCTACCTGCGGCACAACCCCTTTGATCAGGTTTCAACCAAAGTGCATTTCCTGCGGGGAGAAGGCGCGCCCCGCGATTTTGCCGACCGCTCGCTCACCGAAAGTCAGTGGGCGGACGTCTTGGACTATTTGGAGAGTTTGCCCCCTACGCTTTCCTCGGCCCGCATCCGCGTCATCCTCGCGTTGGGCAAAGGGCTCGGGATGCGCGCCAGCGAAATGATCACGGCGCGGGCGGGCTGGATCGTGCAGCGCCGCATCGGCGACGAAGACATGATCGTCATTGAAATCGTCGGTAAGGGCGACAAAGTGCGGCGCCTGCCGCTCGCGGCAGAAACGCTCGAAGCCGTGAACGCTTATTTTGCCTTGAGAAATCTCCCGCCCGTCCTGCAGTGCGACCCCAACGTGTCGTTGATCGCGAACCTCGGCATCGGGCGGCGCGCCGATCCCGGCTCCCCTACCGCCGTTTCCCGATCCGGTCTTTATCACGCGCTCGTCACGTTTTTTGAAGGCGCCGCGGGGATCGCCGAAGAACGCAGTCCCGCGGACGCTGCCAAACTCCGAGCCGCTTCCACCCACTGGCTGCGGCATACATTTGCCGCGACGGCGTTGCGAAACATGGATCTCAACGTCGTACAAAACGCCATGGGACACGCCTCGATCGGCACCACGAGCCGCTATCTCACGCCGGAAGAAGCGCAGATTGCGAAGGCGATGAAGAAGATGGCTCCGCTCTGATTACGCGGTAGAGATAGACACTAAACACGTATATATTATCGATTTAATTTCAATGTTTTTCCATTATATATTCACCCATTCCGACTTCCGAATTCGGTTTCCACACAATCCTCACCGATCCACCTTGGCGTTTTACCAGCCGCACCGGCAAAGTGGCGCCTGAGCCCCGCAGACTCGCCGCGGGGCGTCGTCAGGTTAATCCCATCGAAAGCCGTAAGCGCAAACACTCCCGCAAACCCGACGAACAATATCGCCTGATTGAAAGTTGCTCACCGGCCCCCTACTTCGAACTCTTCGGCCGTTATCCGCAGACCGATTGAGCGGTCTGGGGATTGGAAGCTGACGCTGCCGTCCCGCCTCAGGACAAGGCCTACTGCGGCTACGGCGGCGGCCCCTTCACCCCACTGCCGTCCCAAAAATAAAGCCGACCAAGGTTGTCCCGGTCGGCTTCTTTGGTTTCAACGGCTAAATCAGTCGATCCGCACCTGCGCATCCACGTTCAACGTCACCGACGTATCCCCGGCTTCCAACACCGGTGCCGCACTCATCGCGGCACCTTCCGCGGCCATCACTTTGTTTGCGCGCAGCATACGGGGCGCAACGTAGCCCGAATGACCGAAATTGAGGTTTTCAATCCGTACGGCGGAGGCGGGTTTTCCCATGGCTTTTGCAACTTCCACCGCACGATCTGCGACGCGTTCCACCGCAAGGCGCGTCAGCGCATGCTGCATCGCCTGCTTGGCTTCGCGGGACAGAGAGAAATTCACGCTTTCAAACGCAAAATACTGCTGCGCGGCCTGAGCAACCTGCGCGGCTTCCGCCGCATTCTTCACCTTCACCTGCAGACTCTGACGCACTTCCCAACCACCGATCACGGCCGCTTCCCCCTTCTTTTTCGTCACGTACTGCGGCCAGGACGAAAGCTGTGTGGATTCAAATTTGGCCCCCGCAATGTTGAGCCCCTTCAAGGCTTCCAAGCCGGCGTTGGTGCGTTCAATCACATGTTTGGCAACGGTTGCGGCATCCTTACCGGTTTCCGTGTAGTAAAGGTTCACGGTCGCTTCGTCGTTCGCCTGCGACAACGTCGCTTCGGCGGAAATCGTTACGACGGTACCGTCCTTACCGGTGCGCACCCCGTCGGGGAGCGCAGCCGCCACGGAAAGCGAGGCCGCCGTCAACAAGGCTGCCGCCGAAGCACGGAAGAGTTTTTTGCGGTTCATAGTTTTTTCCTCCGAAAAAGAACTGAAGTTGCCGATGTAGCTATTGTGCGCCAAAGTTCCGCCGTTTTCGTCCGTCCGAAACACCTCGAAACAGACCTTAACTTCACCTTGCGAAAACCAAAACATCCTCAGTTCCCCTACAATCGTTGGACGACTTTATTCACATTTTTGAAACCATGAAAACTTCCATTCTGCTCTATCACGGCAGTTCGGTTCCGGTGGAACACCCCGAAATCCGAAAGTCGGTCTATACCAAAGACTTTTCCTGGGGGTTTTACTGTACCAAAAGCATTGTTCAAGCCAAGCGCAGGGCCATTCGAAACACCGGCAAAGGTTGTCTGAACATTTATCGCTATCAAATGGAAGATACACTTCACCTTCTGCAGTTCGACGAAGTCAATGCGTCCTGGCTCGATTTTATCGCTCAGTGCCGTTCCGGCCATCATCACAACTATGACATCGTTGAAGGCCCAATGACCGATGATTCCATCTGGAATTTTGTCAACGGTTACCTTGCTGGGGATATTCCTCAAAGTGTGTTTCTCGAATTTGCCCGTTTCCGTCATCCAACACACCAAGTGAGTTTTCACACTCCCCGAGCCCTTGCCTGCCTAACGTTCTTACGCTGTGAGGAGGTCCTATGACCCCCGAAGAAAAGAATGATCTGCACTACGTATGTTCGCTCGTTGAATTTTTGTCACGAAAACTTCACGTTCGTCACCGCGATCTTGCAAACGCCATAACCCCAACGGTTTTTCACCGGTGGATGGAGGATGCTGCCGTCAACCACTGTCTGTCTTTTGACGAAGTAGCGGATACCGCCATCGCGCAACTTCATTTGCAAAACGGCGATTATGACGTTTCAACAGGATGTCGCTACAAAATCCCATCCGTCGAAGACATTGGAGCGCTCTACCAACAACTAATTCAGGCGGTTCAGAAAAAAGACTCTCTCTACAGCACTTTCAAAGCTGTTTTTTCGTCGTTCATTCCGAAAAAAATTTCCAACTTCAATAGTTCTTTCTACTACGCCAACCCAGATTACATCCGCGCCTGCTACGAAGCCGGACACGTCCTGGACTAAAAAAGCTCCCTCCGGCCGTTCACCGAAAGGAGCTTCTTCGTCGTGCGTTCCGCTGTTACGGTACCGCGCGGTTAATCACGATCTTCACGTCGTGCGCTCCGACCTTCACCACGCCCGCCGCGCCCTCCAGGTCGCCTGCGGACGGCATGAAATTGCCGGAACGGGAAATACGGGCTTCAACGACGGCTTCGCGCACGTCCGCCAACGTCTTCACCCCCATGCCCATCTGACTCATGGCATCCAACTTAAAAGCCACCGGGAGATCGGCCGCCGTGAGGCGCACAAAAGCCACCGGCATCTTGCT
The DNA here is from genome assembly GCA_900544255.1 of uncultured Sutterella sp. Lineage (GTDB taxonomy): Bacteria > Pseudomonadota > Gammaproteobacteria > Burkholderiales > Burkholderiaceae_F > Duodenibacillus. The sequence goes on along the minus strand of UQUM01000051.1, from coordinate 7,051 downwards.
CCCCTTCACGGGCCGGGCGAACACGAAAAGCGTATCCCCGGCCTTCACGCGGGCCTTCAATTCGGGCGCCAATTCCACGGTACCCGTAATTTCCGCCGGCCCCTTAAAGACCGGTTCGGCCTTCGCCTGAGGCGCTTCGGTGAGCGTACGGCTTTCGGGCGGCAAACCGCCGAGACGGCGTGCCTGATCAATGTTTTCCGTGATCTGGCGCCATTCTTCGCTGCCCTGTTCCGTCCCCTCACGCATCCGTTCCCAATAGGTAACGGCGCCCTTGAAGTCTTCGCGGTCAAAGCAGAGCGTTCCCATCAGCGCCAACGCCTTCCAATGCTTCGGATCGACGGCAAGCGCCTCACGGATAAGTTCTTCGGGCTTACCGGCAATACTGCCTTCGGCCGCCGCCATCACGTCCGCCCAGTCGGCCAAAACGTCGGCATTTTTGGGTGCGAGACGATTCACTTGTTCGTACGCCCTGGAACTCGCCTTCCAATTCTTAAAGGACGCATAGGTTTTGGCGAGCATCACCCAACCGTCCAAATTGTCGGGGTTGTCCTTTAATCGTTCTTCAAGCAACTGCAGCGAGTGTTCGAGATCGGCTTCCGTGTGGCCGCCCATTGCGTGCGACGCCGCCTGGTTCTGCAGGAATTCCGGATCAAAGGCTTCGGGCGCTCCCAGGTACTCGTAGAGCGAAAACGCGCACATCGGTACCAAGACGGCGAGTACGCAGACCGAAGCAAAGCCCTTTTTGCCTTCGGGCTTCACGGCTGCCTCACTCGTCGTTTCTTCAAGCACGCGGCGTTCGATCTCAGACTTCGTTTCCGCGTATTCGTCATCCGTCACGCGGCCTGCGGCATGATCCGCTTCCAAATCCGCAAACTGACGCCGCAGGAGCGTAAGGTTCGCTTCACGACGCACGGTATCTTCCGCGCCGGTGCGTTTTTTAAGGAGTCCCCAAGCTACAAGCGCCAACCCCACGAACGTCAGCACCAAGGCAACGGCAATAAACGTAAGCAGCATGGCGTATTACTCCTTGGCATCCGTATCGCCGCGCAGGAGGGCGTCCGCCCGCCGACGTTCTTCGGGCGTTAATTCCCGTTCCGTTTTTTCCACGGTCGTACGGCGACGGCGCAGGTTCACATAGAAAGCCAGCAAGGCTGCAAAAAAGAGCACCACCGGTCCCAACCACAAAATAGCGGTCGAGAGCTTAAAAGGCGGGTTATAGAGCACGAAGTCCCCATAACGATCCACCATGTAGTCGATGATTTCCTTGTCGGTGCGGCCGACCTTAATCTGTTCGATCACCTGATTTCGCAGATCGACCGCTAATTCGGCGTTACTGTCGGCAATCGACTGGTTCTGGCAGACGAGGCAGCGGAGCTGTTCGGAAATTCCCAACACGCGCTTATGCGCCACGGGATCAAACTGCGTGGGGCTTGCTTCCACGTGTTCCACCGCAGGAGCTGCTGCGACGGGGCCGGCAAGGCAAAGCGCTGCCGCCAAAAGACACAACGTACGGCGCATTATTCAGCCTCCAGTTTCTGAAGCAGCGGCTTCACTTCTTTTTTCCACACGTCGGGCGTCACCGCACCGATCACCTTGTGGCGAATCACGCCCTTCTTATCAATGACGAACGTTTCCGGCGCCCCGTAAACCCCGAAGTCAATGGCGGTTTTGCCGTCCGAATCCATGACGGAAACGTCGTACGGATCCCCCAGCGCCTGCAGCCACTGCAGCGCCGCATAGCGCTTGTCACGATAGTTGTAGCCTACGATGAAGACCTTTTCACCGGCGCGCTTCGCGTCGACGTAGAAGGGGTGTTCATAGCGGCAGGCTTCGCACCAGGAGGCCCAGACGTTCAAGAGATAAACCTTCCCCAAGAGATCCTTTTTCGAGACGGAACGTTCGGGCGCCTGCAGCACCGGAAGGTTGAATTCCGGCGCGGGTTTGTCGATCAAAGCCGACGGCACACGACGCGGGTCAAGATAAAGGCCCTTAAAGAGAAAGCCCGCCAGCAACAGAAAAACAATAAGCGGAATGAGATACTTCAAACGCATGGTCTTACTCCGAAACGGTTTTACGACGGCGCACGCGATAGCGCTTGTCCGACATGGCGAGCACACCGCCCAAAGCCATCAAAATGGCGCCCCACCAAATCCAGGTAACGAAGGGTTTGGCGTACGCACGCACAATCCACGCGCCGTCAGGCGTCGGCTCGCCAAGGCTCACATAGACGTCCCCGGTGATCGAGTGGCGGATTGCGGCTTCCGTCATCGGCATCGAACGCGACGAGAAGTAGTTGCGCTTTTGAGGATAAAGGTGCGTGAGTTCCTTTCCGGCCTTCAAAACCGTAAAGTCTCCTTCCACCGCCTGGTAGTTGGCGCCGCGCGTTTCCTTCGTGCCGTTGAAGACGAAGGTGTATTCGGCAACGGTCACCTGTTCTCCGACGTACATCCGTACGTTGCGTTCCGCAGGGTAGCCCTTCACGAGCGCCACACCGATCACGAAAACCGCCACGCCGATGTGCGCCAACTGCATGCCCCAGAAGGCCCGCGGGTGCTGCGCGAGTTTCGCGAAGAACCCGCCCTTCATGTTGCGTCCGCGGTCAATGATGTTGTAGACGGCAGTTGCCGCCACCCACACTGCAAGCGTACAGCCGATGAAGACCCAGTGACTCCAGCGCCCCATAAGGAACGGAATCACGGCGCCTGCGGCGAGCGACAACGCAAACACCCAACCCAATTTTTTGGCGAGTTCGAGCGTATCGGCTTCCTTCCAGCGGGCAAAAGGCGCTACGCCCAACAGGAACAACATCGGGAACATCAGGGGGCCGAAGACGGAATCAAAGTACGGGGGGCCCACCGAAATCTTGCCGGCGCCCAAAGCGTCCAGGAAGAGGGGGTAAAGCGTCCCCAAAAGGACGGCGCTCATCGCAACGACGAGAAGCACGTTGTTCACGAGCAGCATCGACTCGCGCGACACCATGGAGAAATTGCCCCCCAGCCCCACCGTCGGCGCGCGCCACGCAAAAAGGAGGAACGACAAGCCGATCACGATGATGAGGAATGCCAAAATGAAGATGCCGCGCTCCGGATCCGTCGCGAAGGCATGCACGGACGTCAATACGCCGGAACGCACGAGGAACGTTCCCAAGAGCGAAAGCGAAAATGTGATGATTGCAAGAAGCACCGTCCAAATCTTGAAGCACCCGCGCTTTTCCGTGACGGCCAAGCTGTGTAAGAGTGCCGTCCCTGTCAACCACGGCATGAAGGACGAGTTTTCCACGGGATCCCAGAACCACCAACCGCCCCAGCCGAGTTCGTAGTAGGCCCAATAAGACCCCAAGGCGATCCCCAACGTCAAAAGAATCCAGGCCGCTGCCGTCCAGGGACGCATCCAACGCGCCCACGCTACATCAAGCCGACCGCCGATCAAAGCGGCGATCGAGAAAGCAAAAGGCACCGAGAAACCGACGTACCCCAAGTAGAGCAACGGCGGATGAAAGACCATCCCCGGATCCTGCAGCAGGGGATTTAAGTCACCGCCCTCGGGCGCGGCCGGGAAAAGGCGCAGGAAGGGGTTCGACGTAAAGAGCGTGAAAAGAAGGAACCCCATCATCACGAGGCCCAGAATCCCCATCACACGCGCCATGGCTTCTTCAGAAAGCCGCCGGCTCGTCAAAGCCACGGCAAAGGACCACCACGCCAGCGTCACTGCCCAAAAAAGGATGGAACCTTCGTGGCTCCCCCACGTCGCCGCGATCTTGTAGTACCACGGCAGGAGCGAATTGGAATTATTGGCGACGTTCAAAACGGTAAAGTCGCTCACGTAAAAGCAATACGCGAGCGTACCGAACGCCACCGTCATAAAGACGGCGTTCGCCGCGGCGCACATTCTTCCCACGGCCATCCAGCTCGAGATTCCGCGGGCGGCACCGACAAGCGGCATCACCCCCTGAATCACTGCCATGACGAGCGCGAGAATCAGTGCAAAATGACCGATTTCTGCAATCACGGGACAGTCTCCCTTCGTTATCTAAAAAAACGTTATTTGGCGGCTTTAGCGGCCGCTTCGGCGCGCTTCATCTGCTGCGCCTTGTCCATCGCGGCCTGAGCCTCGGGGGGCATGTAGTTTTCGTCGTGCTTCGCAAGCACTTCGTTGGCGACGAACACCCCGTCTTTATTGAGCTGCCCCTGAGCAACGACGCCCTTACCTTCCTTAAAGAGATCAGGGAGAATGCCCTTATATTCCGTCGGAATTGTGGCGCCCGTGTCCGTAATCGCAAAACGAACCGTCACGCCGTCCGCGAGACGCGTGACCGACCCCTCTTCAACCATCCCTCCCATACGGAACGTGCGTCCCTGCGGAGCCTCGTGGTTCGCAACCTGCATCGGCGAATAAAAAAAGACGAGGTTGTCGTTAAAGGCGGAAAGCATCAGATAGACGCCGACCCCCACAACGGCAACGGCGCCTCCGATCAATGTGAGGCGCTTGGCAACTGCTGAAGCCATAAAACTGGTCTCCTTATTTCGTTGGATTCGTTGACGAGGTCACGACCTTCTTGCGGGCCGCAAGCTTCACGACTTCTTTTTTCACCGCGTTTTTCGCGGAGCGCCGCCCTAAAAAGAGGCTCACGCTTTCGGCGGCGACCAAAAACGCCGCCATTGCATAAGCGCACCACACGTAGTAACCGTGACCGCCCATCACAAAAAAGTCCGTTACGGAATTCCACTGCATGATTACTTCTCCTTCACCGCCTGCTGCGCCCACGCTTCTCTCTTTTCACGCACGAGCACCAGATTTTTCGCTCGGGCAAACGTCGCCGCAAAGCTGTAAATCCAGAAGGCCGCCACCATGACAAGAAGCGTCGCAAGCATCACGGAATGCATGGAAGAACCTTTGGACGTAATGGACGCGCCCTGATGCAGGGTGTTCCACCACTTCACCGAAAAATAAATGATGGGAACGTTCACCACGCCCACGATCGCGATCAAGGCGCAGGCCTTGTCGGCGCGCTTCCAATCCGTTACGGCGCTCTGCAAAGCAAGGAATCCAAGGTAAAGAAAGAGCAAAATGAGTTCGCTCGTCAAACGTGCATCCCACACCCAGTAGGCGCCCCATGTGGGACGTCCCCAGAACGCCCCGGTAAAGAGCGCCAAGAACGCCATCACGGCCCCAGTGGGTGCCATCGCCGCGGCGTAAACCGAACACATCCGGTTCTGCGTTGCGAGAGCCGCCGCGGAAAAGACCGCCATCATCACGTAGATCAGCATGCTCATCCACGCGGACGCCACATGAATGAAAAGAATGCGGTAGGAGTGTCCCTGCGTCGCATCAATGGGGCAGACGAAAAATGCAAGGTAAAACCCCACCAAGAAAAGCACCGCCGACACCGCATAAAGCCCCGTGACGGACTTCGACGCGACGCCGTAAAACCCCTGCGGCGTAAAAAAGGCTTTTTTCAACACGTTAATTTTCTCCTTACTGCATCGAAATCCGCAGCGCGGCCGCAACGGCAAAAGGCGCCGCCGCCAAGGCAAAGAGCGTCAATGCGCCCGTCACCATGAGGTAAGCCGCAGGACTCACACTCATCGCGACCTGCACGGCCGCCCCGGCGCCGAACACCAAAACCGGAATGTAAAGAGGGAGTACCAAGAGACTCGTCAGTACGGATCCGGCGCGCAACCCCAAAGTCAACGCAGCCCCGATCGCCCCCACGAGACTTAAAACGGGCGTCCCCAAGGCAAGCGCCGCCGTGAGTACCCAAGTTTCTTCCGCCGGCAGATCAAACATCACGCCGAAAACAAGCGAAAACACCGTCATCGGTACTCCTGTCACCAGCCAGTGAGCACTCACTTTCGCAAGCACGATGACCGTCAGGGGTTCCGCGGAAATCAACATCTGTTCAAGGGTTCCGTCCGCCCAATCGTGAGCAAAAAGACGGGGAAGCGAAAGCAGAGCCGCCAAAAGAGCCGCCACCCACACCACACCCGGCGCCATCGAGCGCAGAAGGTTCGTTTCCGCCCCGACGCCGAGCGGCACCAGCGTCACCACGACGGCAAAAAAGAAAAGCGTCTGAACGATGTCGCTCTTCTGCTTTAAAGCGAGAAGCAGATCGCGTCGGATGACGGAGAAAAAGAGATTAAGCATCTTCAGCCTCCGTCAAAGCGGGTGCGAAGTCCGAGACCGTCACCGTAAGTTTTTTTTCGTCCGCAATCGGCACGACGCACTCCTGATGCGTGGTGTAAATGACGACCCCGCCGGCATTGACGTGATCGGCTACGACCTTTGTGAGATTCGCGACGCTTGCGACGTCCAGTGCCGTGAAAGGTTCGTCGAGAATCCATACGGGCTTGGCGTCGCTCACAAAAAGGCGAGCGAGGGCGACGCGTCGGCGCTGTCCTTGGCTCAATTCCCCGGTCGTATGGTCGAAAAAGCCTTCCAATCCGACCTTCGTGAGTGCCGCTTCCGCCGCCTCGTCCGTGACGGTGAGGTTGCCGAAGCGCGCGTTGATGCGGACGTTTTCCCGAGCGGTCAAGTCGTCCTTAACACCATTCAAATGCCCGATGTAAACAAGGTCGCGCCAGTAATCTTCTTTGAGCGTCTTAATGTCTTCACCCCGATACAAGACCCGCCCTTCGTCCGGCGTCATCAGCCCCGTCAAGAGCCGCAGCAGCGACGTTTTCCCCGTGCCGTTGGCCCCCGCAAGGCGTACCAAGGTTCCGGCTGGCGCTCGGAACGTGAGTCCGGTAAATAGAAGCCGATCGCCGCGCTCCATTTCAAGCGCATCGGCGGCAAAAAGTACGTCAGTCTCTGGCTGAGTCATAACGATGGTGGTGTCGGGGTGAATTCGGAAGCGGGCTTTCTTACCCAACTCCCCTATTTTTGTAGGGGCGAGTTTAGGCAGGGGCTATTAACGAAAACTTACCAACAGCGGCGTAAAGCCCCGTCGTTCAGGGCGGGGATATAAGCCGCGCAAACCAGGCGCAGACTTCATATAATGCCTTCATGTGGATACGCAAAGGTTTCTCATTCAAACTCACACCCGACGGAGCCC
>UQUM01000050.1 GCA_900544255.1 uncultured Sutterella sp. | reverse complement strand
TTTTGGGCCGATGATAGTTGGTTGTATTTCCAGTGAAAGTAGGACACTGCCGGGCTAATCCTTTCAGAACCCCTGAGTCTTGACGGACTTGGGGGTTTTGTCTTTTCTAGATATCGTTTCTCGGTAGAATCCTTCTTCGTTCATGTTTTTTCGAATCGGCTATGGAGTACCGCAAGATCATTCACGTTGACATGGATGCGTTTTATGCTTCTGTCGAACAGCGGGATCATCCGGAATACCGCGGTAAACCCGTTGCGGTAGGACACGCCGACAAGCGGGGCGTCGTCGCGACGGCCAGTTATGAAGCCCGAGCTTTCGGCGTTCACAGTGCCATGCCCTCCAAGCGTGCCAAGGAACTCTGTCCGCAGCTTATTTTTGTGGAAGGGCGGATGGAGCATTACCGGGATGTTTCCCGCCAGATTCGTTCAATTTTTGAGCGCTATACCGATCTCATCGAACCCATCAGCATTGACGAAGCTTTTTTGGATGTCACCGACAACAAAAGGGGAATTCCCCTTGCCGTTGATGTGGCCCGCCACATTAAACGGGCGATCCGCGAAGAACTGCACCTCATCGCCAGTGCCGGCGTCTCCTACAACAAGTTTCTTGCCAAAGTCGCCAGCGACTGGCGCAAGCCCGACGGTCTCTGCACGATTCACCCCGACGAAGCGCTGAAATTCATTGATACGCTGAAGGTGGAGCATCTTTGGGGCGTGGGTCCCGCGACCGCGAAGAAGATGCACGAGATGGGGCTCGTGACGGCGGCGGACGTGCGGGCGTTGTCGTTGTCCACCCTGCAGGAAGTCTTCGGCAAAGCCGGGCTCACATACTATGAATTCGTGCGCGGGATCGACCGACGGCGCGTTACGCCCGTGCGGGAACGTAAATCTGTGGGGTGCGAAGAGACCTACACCGAAGACCTCGTCAACTCCGAAGAGATTTCAGGAGCGCTCGCAGCGGTCGCTGGTGAATTGATTCGGCGTCTCGCGAAGGCTCGTTTCTGCGGGACGACCCTCACGGTTAAAGTGCGGTTTGCCGACTTCCGGACGATTTCCCGCTCCGTTTCCCGCAAAACGTCCTGGGGGACGGAAGCGGACATTCTTTCAGCGGCCGAGATGCTTGTGCGGGAGGCTCTTCACCCGGGTGACGCCGTGCGGCTTTTGGGCATCACGATCGGAAATCCGGTGACGGCTCCGGAAGAGCCGGATTTGTTCGACACTGTGTTGTCTCTCTGATCTTGCTTATTGCACCTTGCGCTGTTTTGCCTAAAATGCCGCCTCCCGCAGAACCGGCGAGGTTACCTTCGGTTCGCGTCTCGGTATTTTCATCATGACAACTTCTTCAGGTTATCGTTTGGAAGTCACATCCTGGCTTCCGATTATCGGGTTGGCGTTTGCCGCCTTCGTTTTCAACACGTCGGAATTTCTTCCGGTAGGGCTTTTGCCCGACATCGCGGAGAGTCTCGGTGAAACGGTGTCGTTTACGGGACTCATGATTACGGGCTACGCGTGGGTGGTGGCGGTAATGTCGTTGCCCTTAACCATTGCGACGGCGACGTTTGAGCGACGGAAACTTCTGTTGTTTCTCATTTTCTGTTTTGCCCTTGCGCACATTGTCGTCTTATGGGTGGGGAGCTTTGCGACGCTTCTCGCTGCTCGCGTGGCGGTGGCGCTTACGCACTCCGTCTTTTGGTCCATTATGACGCCCTTGGCAGCGAGGATGGCCCCGAAAGGTAAACGCGCCGTGGGTCTCGCAGCTGTGATGGGCGGTACGATCGTCGCCACCGTGATGGGGATTCCCATCGGAACGAAGTTGGGCCAGATGATGGGCTGGCAGGAAGCCTTCTTCGTGATCGGTGCGGCAGCGCTCGTGCTGATGACCTACATTTATGTGTATCTGCCGCCCTGTCCCTCAAGTTCCGCGGGTTCGTTAAAGAGCCTGCCGGTGATTCTTAAACGGCCGGCTCTGCTGCAGCTTTATTTCCTCACCGTGGTGACGGTGTTGGGGCACTTTACGGTTTATAGCTACATTGCGCCCATTCTTCAGGCTGACGGCGGATACGGCCCGACGGATACCGTGCTTTTCCTCTTTGTGTTTGGAATTTCCGGCATCATCGGGACGCTCATAACGACGAAGGTCGTGGATAAGCACGTGTCGGCAACGCTCACGGTGCCCCTCATCGTCATCGCGGCGAGCCTCTTTCTGCTTTTCCCCGCCTGTGCAACTTACCCGTCGACCATTCTCCTTCTCGTTGTGTGGGGAGCGGCGATGACATCCGTGATGCTTGCCTTTCAGACGGTGCTTCTCACGGTAGCACCCGATGCGGCGGACATTGCGACGTCGATTTACTCCGGCATTTTCAACGTCGGGATCGGGGGCGGCGCTTTCGTGGGGAGTCTTATTTCGCAGCACTGGGGCTTTCACCCGCTCACCTTTGCCGGCGGTTCGATGGTGGTAATCACCGCGGGGTTCTGCCTCATTTTGTGGCTTAAGACGGGAAGTGCCGTTTTCGCCATTGAAAAAGTGGAAACGAAGGCCGTGCAGCCTGCGACGAAGCGTACTCTCGCACAAACGTCGGACTGACGGCTTCTGCGGCTGAGAAACCTCTGCGAAAGTCGTTGTCGACGGTCTTATCGCGGAGGTTCGTTTTCAGTCGACGGGCAGCGCCGTGATTTCTCGGTAAAGCGCTTCGTTGACGGGGACGGCAATTCCCAATGTCCGCGCTTTGCGGATCACTGTGCCCGCAAAGAGTTCCACTTCGGTCGGGCGGCGCGCAAGCGTGTCCTGCCGCATGGAGGGCATGCCGTCGGGACTCAAGGTGTCGATGATGGCGACATATTCGTTCAAATCGTCTTCCGTCAGGTTGATGCCGGACTTCTCAGCGACTGCGATGACTTCGCGCATGGCGGCTTTCATGCGTTCTCGTTCTTGCCCCGGGTGCTGCACGTCTTTAAAAGTGCCTGCGCACGCCGCAACCGTCTGGTTGACGCCGACGTTCAACATCCACTTGCACCACATCCGCCGCAGGATATCCGTTTCTGTTTGGTAGGCAAAATCCGTCCGGTTGAAAAAGTCTTCGAGCCGCATAAGCGCCGCCGTTTTGCGGGGGGACGCTTCCGTAATGCCGATTCGCAGTTCTCCGATGCGGGAGTAGGTGACCGCGGTACCTTGTCGGAGGGCATCCATCGCCTGTGCAACCGAGTGAACGACCGTACCCGCAGTGTGGGCATCTTCAATCACATCTTCACTCGTGATGCCGTTTAAGACGGAAACGATGACGGTGTCGGGGCCGATGACGGGGCGGACTTCGTTAATAGCGGCGGTGAGCGCCGTGCCTTTCACGCAGAAAAATAGGAGGTCGGCTTCTCCGCAGTCTGTGCGGTACGTTTCAGGCGTCATGAAACGGAAGTGATCCGTGCGGCCGTTGCAGATGACGCGAGCTGTGCTGTAGCGCCGACAGCGCGTTTCGTCCGCTAAAAAGGCGACGTTTTCCGTGCCGAGTTTTTCTGCAAAAAAGTCGCCGTACATAATGCCGAGAGCACCCAGTCCCACGAGGGCAATGCGACGGATAGGGGAAGTAGTCATAACAAGTGTGCCTATTTTTTAAGCATGCGTTGTTAGTGCATGATATTTAAGGGTAATCGTTAGTTTTCCACAGCGTGTTTCACAAGTTCGGTGGTGTTTGCCTCATCCTCCCATGAAGCGCTTAATCCAACGCGTGAGCCAGAAGAGGAAGCGAGACCACCACGATCGATGCTGCTCCCGCCATGTCCAGGGGGCCAGGGGATTCGTTTCCTGCCACAGGCCCCGACGGGCTTTCCTCGCGGAGTCCCCGGCGGCGGTGTAGCGCACGACGTCGTTTTGGCTTAAACGCGAGAAATAACGCGTGTAGGGCCACGCGAGGCCTTCTTTGATCATAAACTCGCTGACGTCGGTCTTACCGAGTTGAACGCGGCTGATGAGGCGTCCGTAGGGATCGACGCCGACCGCGGTGACGAAAACCGTTGTGCCGCCGATTTTTTTGGTGAGCACTTCAGTGGCATCCCGTCCGAACGCCTGTTCGGTTTCCGGGGCGTCCATGCCGATCAAACGCAGTTTGGTACGGTTCCCCCAACGCGATTTCACCCATATGGAATCTCCGTCGCAGACGTAAGTGACTCGGGCTCTAAACGTTTGCGGAAAACGAGGGCGGAAGAGTCGTCGGATGAAGTGCCGAACGAAGAACCACGAAAGGACAACGACGCCGGCAGACATCAGCGGATGTTCGCAGACTTCGAAAATGAACTGATCAAAACTCATCATGAGGGCCGTGCTCCGTCACGTGTCACGGCTGAGGGCGCAGAAACTTCCGCTGCATCCTCTTCCGTCAGTTCAACTTCCACAATGGGGAGGAGCCAAGCGTCTGATTTCAGTTCATAGCTGACGGGACTTGCGAGCCGCGTTTGTTCCGCCGTCCGAACGACGAGCGCGAGGATCCGGGCGCTGAGGACGCGGGACAACAACGCGGGCCAAAGCTTTTCAGCCTTTTGCGAAAGACGGGCAATGGTTCGACCGTCTGCGGCGCACACGGCTACCCCCTTGCGTTTCATCTGCAGCGTTACGTCGTCCCCGGCGTTGAGGACTTGAAGCGTGTGATGAAGCGCTGTCCCCGTGGGCTGCAGTCCTGCGTAGCTTAACCAGAGATCCGCCATGCCGATGACGCGGTAATGCCGGACGGCAGACGGTTCCAGAACATCAAACGTTTGTTCGACCGTGAGTTTTGCGAGCGGCCGGAGAAACGGATTCTTTACGTCCGTACGCTGAAAGACGATTAAGCGCTCGGCGGCCCGTGTCATCGCGACGTAATAAAGGCGACGCTCTTCTTCTAGAAGTTCGTCGTTGCTGAGGGCTTTATCCCATCCGCCGTCAAGCAGGATGACGTAGCGGAATTCTTCGCCTTTGACGCCGTGAACGGTGGAAAGGAGAACACCCTCTCCGAAACGCACGCTGCGGCGTTCTTCGGCGAGCATTTCGTTAAATTCTTCGGCAAACCAATCGACGGGAATCGCATCGCCCACCGCGGCGTTACTCCAGTCACGGATGTACTGCCGCAGCCACTCCGACCATCGGGTATCGACGGCGGGTACCCACGATTCAAGCGTGTCCCGATTGACGAGCGTGGCTCGGGCGCGTTTTAATGCTTCCCGAAAGCGCACGACTTCCTTTACCTGCGTTATGGAAAAGCCGTTGTCTTTGGGAAGCGCCCGGCGGCAGGGAATGCGCTCGTCTTCAAAGACGGACCGCACTGCGGTGAGTTCTTCTTTGGTGACGCCGTGCCGTGACAAGACGGCGATGTCGTCGTATTGGGCTTCGCGGTCTTTTTGGAGAATGTCTTTGATGAGAGCGGCTGCTGACGCCGCCTGATGCATGGCGTTACGAGCCTTTACCCGAGTGACGCGCCCTCGGGTGTCGTCAAGGTTTTCCCAGAGGCCCCCCGGCAGCTCAAAGGCTTTGTCCGGGGTGATGACGCCGGGGTGTCCTGTTTTGAGTCGTTCGGCATTTTCCGCAATGACGGCGTTGGAGGCTTCAATGATGCGGGAGGTGGAGCGGTAGTTGTAGGAAAGAAAACGCCGCTCGGCCGCATATTCCGTTTCAAAGCGCCGGATGTAGGCGACGCTCGCGTTTCGGAAGCCGTAAATCGCCTGGTCGTCGTCGCCTGCGGCCGTAAGATACATCTTCACCTCATCGTCGGGCTCGCGTTTTCCGACGAGCGCCGCGATGAATTCGTATTGATCCTCGTCAATGTCCTGGTATTCGTCGACGAGGAGGTACTTCAACCCCATCAGGAGTTCTTCGCGCTGTCGAGCGGGATTCGTGCCGAAGAGCGTCTTTTTGCCGATGAGGAGTTCCGTCGCCTCACGAATGACCGTCGAAAGGTCGACGGTGCCCGTTTCATCCCCTTCGAGTGTGCGCCCGGTGAGCGCCAGGGCAAAACTGTGAAACGTACGGACGGTGACGAGGCGGGCGGCGTCGCCGATTAAGGCCTTCAGGCGCTTTCCAAGGGCGACCGCCGTGCTGTGGTTGTAGCAGAGAACGAGAATGTGGCGGGGATTCACCTGTTTCACGCGCACGAGCCAAGCCGTGCGGTGCAGAATCACTTTGCTTTTGCCGGAACCGGGGCCCGCAATGATGAGTTGGTTCGTGTTTTTCGGGGCCGTGACGACCGCTTCCTGTTCGGGGTTATTGAGATCGTCCACGATCCGGCGGTAGGTGGCGGCGCCCGAAGCCATGTCAAGCACGGCTTTGCGGCCCTTGAAGTATTTGTCGATGAAGGCTTCATCGGTGAGGGCAAAGTAGTCGGCGGCAAGCTGCCGGGCGAGCACCATGTTTTTGCAGCCGAGATCGGCATACTCATTCATGACGTGAATCTGGACGTTCTTTTCGTCGTAGTGAGCTGAGAGCGCCGCGTAGTCTTCCTTGGTGTACCGGCGGGTTTTCTCCGCCGTGAGTTTTAAGGTCATGGCTTGCCGGAAGACCGACGTCCCCGACTGCAGGTTGAGTACCCTTTGTTCGTGGAAGAAAAGAAGAACGCGTTCTGCGGCTCGTTCGCACTTGTCGCCCGTCCAAGACGCAAATTCAGGAACGGCGGCAATCGTACGAATGAGTTTGTCGATCGGAAACGACACGAGTTCCTCTCGGGGGCCGGCGATGCGGGAACCGAGTTCTCGGGTAAGAAACGCCAAAAGAACTCGGGCAAGACGATGGCGCCGATCCTTGAGAAGTTTCATTTCCTGCCAGGATCGGTTAAGCGCCATGAAGTAGACGTTGCGTCGGGTGAGCGTAAGACTTACGGTGCCTTTTCCGCCGTCGGCGGCGCCGTCCTTTTCCCACGTTTTGAGAATGTTTCTGAGAAGTGCCGTATCGGCTTTCGTCCCCGATTTCTCCAGGTCTTTGGCGGCCTGCGGAAGATTTAAGGGATAACGTTCGCCGTTGTCGGCGTCAGGGGCGGTTTCGATCAGAAGATCGAGGAAACGGTTTTCACATCGAAGTGCGGCGTCGGCAAGCGTCGTAAAGCCCGCGGGCCCCGAGGGTTTTAGGAGCAGTGTGATGAGTTGGGAGCGGGATAAAAGTCCCGCCTGCGTCATGCCGGAAAGAACCCGCATGACGTCTTTGGCGGTGACGTCGTGAAGTTCCGCTTTCGGCAGAAAGTCGCCGAGCCCTGCGGCCACGGTGTCGGCGTTGAGTCCCGCATCGGGCGGCAGCGAAAGGATGGCGCGCACGACGGCGCACCAAATCGTTTGGGCGCGGCGTCCGAGGTTCAAGGCTCGGATACGGCGGTCGGCGTCTTCCAAAGACGTAAACCGCGGCAGTCCCTGAAAGACCTCCGTGCTGTTGTCGGTGCGGCGCATGAACCCCGCGCACTCGAGCCACGCGACGGCCGTGCGCACCTTGGTGGCCGGATCCTCGTCGAACGCCGCCGCGTCGGCGGCATCGGCATCCGTCAAAATTTCGCCGGCGGTTTCGACGACGGCGGGGTAGTCCGTCGGACGGGCTTTCTCCCAGAGCGCTTTGTTTTCCTTTTCCGTCAGCCGATGCCGGGTTTCCCGGCGTTTTTGGGCGGCAAATACGCGTTCGGTACGGCGCCGCACGGCGCGCAACACGGTCGTCATGTCCGAGAGCGTCACTTCGGAGCGGGCGGCGAGCGAAAACTGCTGATCGATGTCGCCCGGATCGTAAAGGAGCGTGCAGTCGGCGTCGGCCAAGTCGCGCCCGGCGCGGCCCGCTTCCTGCAGGTAATTTTCAAGTGACCCCGGGATTTCATAGTGAACGACGAGACGGATGTTGTCTTTGTCGATTCCCATGCCGAAGGCGTTCGTAGCACAGATGACGCGCACCGAGCCCTTCACAAAAGCGTCAAGGATTTCCTTTTTGTGCGTCGGCGCGAGTTTGGCGTAAAACGCCTCGGCCCCCCATTCGGGGTGCGCGTTTTTAATGAGGAGCGCCGTGAGGCGGCAGGATTTGCTCGTGGCGCAGTAAACGACGACTGCGGCTTTTTCGTCGGCCAATACGGGCGTGAGGCAACCAAGGAGTCTTCCGGGCTTTTCGGTTGGGGAGACGTACTGCACGGAAAAATGCAGATTGCGCCGTTCGACGCCGCCCGCAAAAATCGGGAGATTGCCGGAGAGAACCGGTCGGAAGCAGTCCGTAATGTCGCGGATGACGTCGGGTTTGGCGGTGGCCGTGAAAGCCTGGACGGGCGGGATCGCCGCGTGGAGCGTTTCGGCCAACTCCCGGATGACGCGCACGCAGTAAAGGTAGTCCGGACGGAAGTCGTGTCCCCATTTGGAAAGGCAGTGTGCTTCGTCAAAGACCCAGCAGCCGATGCGCCGCGTGAGAAGAACTCGTTTGACGGAGGTGTTTCTCAATTGTTCCGGGGAAAGGTAAAGGAGGGCAACGTCGCCCTTGACGACGCGATCCATCACGTCGCCGCGCTCGGGCATCGTCAAGAGCCCTGAGAGCGCAGCGGCAGCCGTGGTACCGGTTTTTTGCGCGAGGTTGTCCACCTGATCCTTCATCAGGGCCTGCAGAGGTGAAATGATGACGGTAAGCGAAGCGTCCCGGGCATTTCGCACGAGTGCAGGGAGTTGGTAGCAGAGGGACTTGCCGCCCCCGGTGGGGAGAATCGCCAAGAGCGGTTCGTCGCGCATAGCAGCTTCCGTGATGTCGCGCTGCAGAGGGCGACTGTCCGGGAGCGGACGAAAATCGTCAAACCCGAAAAAGCGCTTCAACTGATGCCGGGCATCGTGGTTGATGCGGCAGTAGCGGCAGCCGGGATCCCCGCACGGGCGACTTCGCAAACGGTAAAGCGCGTCGTCCAACTCAGACCACCGGTGCCGAACCCAGGCGGGGACGACGGAATTGGCGCCTGCTTCCGGAAGCCACGCAAGTGCGTAAATGAGAAGCACCGTCCGTCGGGCGTCGGCGAGGCATTCGTCTGCCCATTGCGCCGTTTGATTCGGACAGGCGTAGGGGGCGAGGGCGGCCAGAAGGGCCTTTCGCAGGGACGCCTCGTCCATGAAAACAGGGGCGAGTTCTCGGAAAAAGCGGCTGAGCCCCTTAAAAAAGCCGGGAAAAGCCGGGTCCTCCGCTCGGGAAAAGAGGGTCGAGAAAAGCGAGAGAACTGCGGGCGGGCATTTTCTGAGGGCAGCCCGCTCGTCCGCCAAAAGCGTGAGACTGAGTTCGGCGTCGTGTACCGGGTTGTTTACGGTGTCGGATACGATTTTGTAGTCTTTGACGAGCCGGTGATAGGGATTTGCGGGAAAAGCGAGCGGCGAAAGAAAGAGCGTATCGATGACGGGGATGTCCGCAAGATGCGCATCGGCGCCGTTTTTAAGGAGCCACGGAATGTCAAATCCCAGAAGATTGTGGCCGACGAGTCCCCGTTTTTCGTCGAGCAGTCGGGCGAGAATCCGATGCATTTCCTCCGGAGTCTCGGTGAAAAACGTTTCTTCCGCCGTCACGGCGGCAAACGACACAAAACGGCCGTCGCGCGTCGTTTCCAGATCGAGTGCCGCCAAGTGCTGATCGGAAGGAAAAAGTGAGGAAAAAACGTCGGTCATGAGGAAAAATCCGAAAATGTGTCTCCATTTTAACGGGGTCGCTTCGGCGTCGCCGAGCCTATGGGCTTCTGCTAGAGTGAGGCGGTTGCAATCGGGACGAGACGTATGGCACTCTTTCTTTTTAAATTGATCGGCGCACCGCTTTTTTTGGCGGCGGCTACGTTGGCGGCACGTCGTTGGGGCGAAACCGTAGGGGGGCTCATTATTGCGCTTCCCCTTGTTTCAGGGCCGATTTCCGTAGTGCTTGCCGTGGAGCACGGTGCGGATTTTGCCGTCAATGCCGCCTTGGGCTCATTGGTGGGAACCGCGGCACTGGCGTTTTTTGGGGTCGTGTATGCTGCGGTTTGTCCCCGGGGCCGCATTGTGGCGATACTAACGGGGTTAACGGCCTTTGCCGCGGCATCGTGGATTCTGAAGGCACTCAATTTGTCGTTGTGGCCGCTTTTTATTCTGACGGTAGTCCTGCTAATGGTGGGTGCTTATTTCATTCCGGTATCGAAAGCGTCAGCTAAGCCTCAGCGACCGCCGAAATATGACTTGTGTCTGCGGATGGGGTTTATGGCGCTGATGATGCTCGCGGTGACGGGGGCGGCGCCTTTTATCGGACCGGAGGTAAGCGGCATTGTTTCTTCTTTTCCGATGATGGCGTTAACGATGGCGCTTTTTGCGCAGACGCAAAACGGCGCCGGTGAGGCTCAGAATGTGATGGCAGGCTTGGTGAAGGGGCTCTTAAGCGGCGCGGTGTTTTATTGGGTGCTGAGTCTGACGTTGACGGACGCTGCTCTGTGGCAGGGGTATGCCGCGGCATCCGTCGTGACGCTCATTCTGCAGGGATTCGTTTTGTACACCCTGCGCCGCGGGCGTCGTTAAGGAGCCGCCCATGCCGTCTTCGACAATGTCTCAGGGTAAAACCGCGGGCACGGTGTTGGCCCTCGTGTGCCTCGCGCATTTTTTGAACGACCTCATCCAGTCCGTGATTCCGTCGGCGATGCCGCTCATCAAGGAAAATCTCGGACTCACGTTTGCCGAGGTGGGGTTGTTGACGCTCGTCATTCAGCTGACGAGTTCGATTCTGCAACCCTTGGTGGGGCTTGCCGTGGATAAAAAGCGCCATCCGGCGGCCTTGTCGGTGGGAATGCTTTTTACGCTCGTGGGCGTCTGGCTCCTCTCCCGAAGCGCCGGGTTTTACGCGGCGCTCGCCGCCGTGGCGCTGACGGGGTGCGGGTCGGCGATTTTTCACCCCGAATGCGTGCGGATTGCGCAGAGTGCTTCGGGCGGAAAAAAGGGGCTCGCGCAATCCGTTTTTCAGGTGGGCGGCAACTTGGGGTTTGCCGTGGGGCCCTTGGCAACGGCCGTCATCATTCTGCCCTACGGCCAGGACAATATCGCCTGGTTTTCCGCGGCAGCCGCCTGTGCGGCCGTGGTGCTCTTTTTCATCGGACGCGCCGGGGAGAAACTCGCCGCCGCAGCAAAGAAAGCGAAGGCTGCCGTGATGCGTACGGAAGCTGACCGCAGGCACTTGGTGTTTGTGGTGGTGCTTCTTTTGGTGCTGATGTTCTCCAAGCAGATTTACCACGCTTCGCTCGGTAATTTCCTTACGTTTTATGTGATGGAAAAGTTCGGCGTGACGATGGCGGGCGCGCAGTACGTTCTCTTTGCCTTTTTGGCGGCGGGCGCCGTCGGTACGCTCTTGGGCGGCCCGATGACGGATCGGTTCGGTCGCCGGGCGGTGATCTTCGGGTCGATTTTTGGTGCCGCCCCCTTTGCACTGCTTCTCCCTTGGACGGGGTTGACGGCGACGGTGGCGTTGGCGGTCATCGTGTCCTTCGTCATCTCGTCGGCCTTTTCGGCGATCGTCGTTTGTGCGTTGGATGCAATGCCGGAACACACGGGGCTCATTTCGGGACTCTTTTTCGGTTTGTCTTTCGGCATCGGCGGGGCGGCGACCGCTGTGTTCGGTTGGGTGGCGGACGTGACGAGTCTCGATTTTGTGTTTACCGCCACGTCGTTTCTGCCGCTGATCGGTTTGGCGGCGTTGTGGCTGCCCAAAGAGACGGGACGATAGGAGACAAAACGCAGAAACGGAAGGTGATCCCGCTCATGGGTATGGCGGCGGGTATTTCACAGCCACACTTCGTTACACATCTTGATGGATCTACCCATAACGGTCCTGAAATCTGAGAACCGTTCCCAATACAATGGATTCATGCCAGCCGTTCCGAACACCGGACGAGGCCGCTTGAATGATGCACGCTCCTCATTATGGACGCGCGAAGGAGAAAACTCATGAAGAAGACGCTCATCGCACTCGGCGCCGCACTCGCCGCCCTGCCCGTTTTTGCCGGTCATCCGCACGGCTTTGATGCTGCCGCTCAGGCGGCGGTTCAAGGCCCCAAGGGCTTTGACGCTGGTCCCGTCAGCACCGTGACCCACGTGCTCAACACCGCAAAGGATCATCAGATCGTCACGCTGCGCGGCAAGTTCACCGGCCACATCAAGGGCGACAAGTACGTCTTCACCGACACCGAAGGCAACTCGATCAAGGCCGAGCTTGACGACGACAAGGACTGGTCCATGATCACGAAGGATGCGCCCGTTGAAATCCGGGCTGAAGTCGACAAGGACTGGAACAGCACCGAGCTTGAGGTGATCTCCGCCCAGCCGCTCTGAGTTCCTTTTCTAACTCGTTCCGCCCGTTAAGCAAGCGCCCGCAGCCGATGGATTCGACTGCGGGCGCGGTCTTAGTGCGCTCGGCATGAGCGCGTTCTAATGGGTGCAAGTCCCGAGTGCAGGAGGTAGCGCCAAGCACATAGCCAAAGGC
>UQUM01000049.1 GCA_900544255.1 uncultured Sutterella sp. | reverse complement strand
CATCCCGCGGTGCCTATACATTCCCAACCAACGTAGTTCGTTTCCTCACTGGGGCTAGTCAATCAAGGCTTGCTTTCACAAGCCTCTGCCTTCAGGCAGGGGTGGTTGACGGTGAAGGATTCCCAAATGGTGTAGGGTGCACTTTAATCAGTTAGAATCTTTTTAACAAGAACTGTAAAAAATGACACTCGGTATCTTTTTAGATACTGAACAACCCCCATGAAACCTGAAAACCTTGACGCCGAACCGCAGCACTGCCCGGTGGAAGCGACGCTCGCTCTCATCGGCGGCAAATACAAAACCCTCATTCTCTGGAACCTCACCGATGGGACGCTTCGGTTTTCCGAATTAAAGAAAATCGTCACGTCCGCCACCCCAAAGATGCTCACGCACCAACTGAGGGAACTCGAACAGGACGGTCTCATTACGCGCAAGGTCTACCCCGTCGTACCCCCGAAGGTCGAGTATTCGTTGACGCCTCTCGGGCAGTCGATCCGCCCCATTTTGGAATCGATGTACGCCTGGGGCGCGGACTACTTGAAGCGCCAAGGGGTGCTCCCCAACTGCGCAATGAAACCCGCGAACGCTTCTCACCGTCCCTGCTGCTGCGGAAACTGACGCCATGCGACTTTTTATTGCTGAAAAACCGTCGGTCGCAAAAGCGATTGCCGAAGAACTCGGCGTCGTGCGCCGCGACGCGTCTTCCATTACCTGTAAAGACGACAACGTCGTCACATGGTGCTTCGGGCATCTTCTGGAACAGGCTGAGCCCGACGACTACCTCCCCGACAACATTCCCCGCACAAAAAAAGGGAAAAAGATTTGGCGCATTCAGGATCTGCCAATTTTCCCTTCCGAATGGATCGTCGCGCCCCGCGATGACGCCGGCGTGCAGCGTCAGTTAAATGCCATCGGCGCCTTTATCAAGCGGGCCGACACCCTCGTCAACGCCGGTGACCCGGATCGCGAAGGGCAGCTTTTGGTGGACGAAGTCATCGAACACTTCAACGCCCGACAATCCGTCGAACGCTTCTGGGTGTCGGCGGTCGACCCCGCTTCCATCCGCAAAGGCCTCAAAGCCCTCAAAAAGAACGCCGACTACGCCGGGATGCGCGACGCCGCACGCGGCCGCTCCCGCGCGGACTGGCTTCTCGGGATGAATTTGTCGCGCGCCTACACGCTTTTTAACCAACCGCAGTTCGGCAAAGGCGAATTGATCGCCGTGGGGCGCGTACAGACGCCGACGCTGACCATGGTCGCCCGCCGCGACTATGCGGTGCGAAACTTCAAGCCGCAACCCTATCTCACGATCTCAGCGCAGTTGAGCGCCGACGATAAAGCCTTCACCGCAAAGTGGGAACCCGCCGAAGGGCAGAAGGGGATGGATGAAGAAGGGAAACTTCTTATCAATCTCGACATCGGCAAGGCGCTCATTGAGAAACTCTCGCAGGAAAAAACGGCGGCGGTTCTCAAGGCGGAAACCAAACGCAAAAAGGCACTGCAGCCCAAAGCGTATTCGCTTGCGGACATTCAGATTGAGGCGAGCCGCCTCTTCGGCTACACCGCCGAAGACACCTTGAACATCTGCCAGTCGCTTTACGAAGAGCACAAGATCACGAGCTACCCTCGTACGGACTGCAGTTTTCTGCCGGAGTCGCAGCACGCCGATGCCCCGGGGGTGTTGGCCGCCATTGCGCGTACGTTCCCCGCGACCGCTGCGGCCGTTGCCAAGGCAGATTCCAAAATCAAGAGTCCGACCTTTAACGACAAAAAGATCACGGCGCACCACGGCATCGTTCCGGTCGCAAATTCCGTCCCCTGGGATCGTTTGAACGACAAAGAAAAGAATCTGTACCGCCTCATCGCCAAACGCTACATCGCGCAGTTTTACCCCGTGCACGAATACGACGCCACGGAGATTCAGTTCAATATCGGCGGCGAGAACTTTACCGCGAAAGGCAACGTCGTCGTCAAAAAAGGATGGAAGGCGCTCTACGCGGCGGCGCCGAAATCCGGCGACAAAAAGAAAAAGGCCGCCGAAGACGATCAGCAGCTCCCGGCTCTCAAAAAGGGCGACACGGCAGACGTTCTCGGCATCACCGGAAAAGAAGCCCAGACGAAGCCCCCCGCCTATTTCACCGAAGGTACGTTGATCGCCGCCATGGAAAATATCTGGCGCAGTTTTGACGACGAAAAGCTGCAGGCACAGCTAAAAGAAGCGGGCGGCATCGGTACCCCTGCAACGCGCGCCGCCATCATTTCGGAACTTCGGCGTAAAACGTACCTCGAAGCCGACGGCAAGATCCTGCACTGCACCAATTTGGGGCGTTCGCTGCTGAAAAAAGTATCGCCGCAGATTCGCAGCGCCGTTCTGACCGCCAAATTTGAGGAAAAGTTAAAGCTCGTCGAAAAAGGCGACTGCAACGTGAACGATTTCGTCGCAGATTACGAAGCCTTCATCCGCTCCGAATTAGACAAAATTACGGACGTGATGGCGGCATGGTAATCGTTGTTCTTTTCTGATTCAGCGTTGTTTTTCGGTTCCGTTGTCTTCGTCGACAACGGAACCGTTTTTTATGCCGGCCGCTCTCACAAATTCTGGCACGGTCCTTGCTTTCCTTTCGATATCCGCCGTGACGAGCCGCCCGCCGCCCCTCAGGCCAAAAGAGACAGCCGCACGGAGAAAAGCAACACTCAAGAAAGGAAACAACATGAAATACATCATCGCCGTCATCAAGCCCTTCAAGCTCGACGAAGTGCGCGAAGCCCTCGCCGACACCGGGGTGAACGGTCTCACCGTGAGCGAAGTGAAAGGGTTCGGACGCCAGAAGGGGCACACGGAACTCTACCGCGGCGCCGAATACGTCGTGGATTTTCTCCCGAAAGTAAAGCTTGAAGTTGCGGTGGATGACGACATTGCCGACACCGTCGTCGAAACCATCGTGAAATCCGCCCGCACCGGGAAAATCGGCGACGGCAAGGTATTCGTTCTGGATCTGGCGGGAGCGGTTCGCATCCGCACGGGCGAAACCGATTCCGCGGCCGTCTGACCTCACTTTCAAACGTACAGAAATCAGGGAGATTCTGTCATGACCTAATTCACTCGAACGGGGGCACCCCTGTTGTCGGCAGTTGCCGCCCCCGCGGCTTTTGCTGCGGATACGATCGACAAAGCCGACGTCGCCTGGATGCTCGTTGCAACGACGCTCGTCCTTTTTATGACCATTCCGGGCATTGCCCTTTTTTACGGCGGCATGAGCCGCAAAAAGAACCTCTTGTCCGTGCTGGCGCAGTCCTCAGCCATTTGCTACGCCTTGTCGGTACTGTGGGTCGTCGTCGGTTACTCGCTCGCTTTCACCTCGGGCAACCCCTGGATCGGCAGTTTTGATCACATTTTTCTCAAGGGGCTCAACCTGCACACGATGTCGGGTTCCATTCCGACCCTCCTCTTCATGATTTTCCAGATGACGTTTGCGGTTTTGACGGGCGCTCTCATCACGGGGTCATTTGCCGGGCGCATGAAGTTTTCCGCGATGCTCGTCTTTATGCTCGCCTGGTCGCTCGCTGTTTACGCCCCGATCTGTCACTGGGTGTGGTGCGAAGGCGGTTTCTTCTTTGACTTGGGAGCGCTTGACTACGCAGGCGGCACCGTCGTTCATATCAACGCCGGCATTGCCGGACTCGTCGCCTGCCTCATGATCGGTAAACGCATCGGTTACGGCCGCGAAGCGATGAGCCCCTACAACCTCACAGCCACCATGGTGGGGGCTTCCATCCTCTGGATCGGTTGGTTCGGCTTTAACGGCGGTTCCGGCTTAGCGGCAAACGAACGTGCGGTGATGGCGATCGTCGTCACGCAGATTGCCGCCGCGGCCGCGGGCTGCGCCTGGATGGCCTGCGAATGGATTTCCCGCGGCAAGCCCTCGCTTCTCGGCATGCTCTCCGGGGCAGTCGCGGGACTCGTCGTCATTACTCCGGCGTCCGGGTTCGTGGAACCGATGCCCGCGCTCTTCATGGGGCTTGTTGGCGGCGCCGTCTGCTTCTGGAGCGCCACGACGTTAAAGCGCGCTCTCGGTTATGACGATTCCTTGGATGCCTTCGGCGTGCACGGCGTGGGCGGCATTGTGGGAGCACTTCTTACCGGGGTGTTTGCAACGAGCGCCGTCACGGGAAGCGCCCTTCCTGACATGATGACGCAGCTCTCCATTCAGGCCGCAAGCGTCATCGCCACACTCCTTTACGGCGGGCTTATGAGTGCATTGATTCTCAAAATCATCGATTTCACGATCGGACTGCGCGTGACGCCTGAGGAAGAACTCACGGGGCTCGACCTCACGCAGCACGGCGAACGCCTCGGCTAAAACGAATACCATTCAACTTCACTTCACCCTTCGCCCGCTCCGGGGACGGTCGCCTAATGACCGGTGAGCGGACGAAGGGCTTTTTTTTGCGTAAGAGCCGCATAAACAGGTACCATCGGCTTTTGTTTTCTCCTCTGGTTTCCGCTTTATGTCGTCACTGTCCGTTCGCCAGCGCATTCTCATCGGCTTCACGCTTTTTGCGATGTTTTTCGGAGCGGGAAACCTTATTTTTCCGCCCTGGCTCGGTGCGGAAGCTGCGACGTCGTCCTTTACCGGTTTTCTCGGTTTTCTCACCACCGCCGTCGGTTTTCCGATTCTGGGCGTCATGGCCGTAGCGGAATCCGGGGGCTTAAAACCGTTGGCTTCCCGCGTGGGGCCGCGATTTGCCGCGCTTTTCACGCTTCTCATCTACCTTTCGATCGGCCCCTGTCTTGCCATTCCGAGAACCGCCGGCACGTCGTTTGAAATGATCGGACGACCTTTGGCGGAAGCAACCGGAATCCTCAGCACCACGTATTTCGGCTTTGAGGTTCTCACCCTCCTGCAGGCGGCCTATTCCGTCCTCTTTTTTTCCGCGGCGTTTTTGGTTGCTCTCGACCCCGACAAACTCACGGTGCGTCTTGGAAAATTTCTCTGCCCCACACTCCTCTTTTTGATTGCCATTCTTTGGGTCGGTTGCCTCTTTAACCCCGCGGAATCCGCTTCGGCCCCCGTGGGCCGCTACGCCGACAACGCCTTTTTCGCGGGCTTCATCGACGGCTATCAGACGATGGACACGCTGGCCGCGTTAAATTTCGGGCTCATCATTGCGATGAACATCCGCGCCTTCGGCATCACGGCTGACCGGGCCGTCGTCAAAGAAACCGTACTTGCGGGCGCGATGGCTGCCGGTCTATTTTTCTTCGTTTACGGGGCGCTCGTGATGTTGGGAACGAGCGCTGCGGCGCTCGGCACCTTTGAAAACGGCGCTCAGCTTCTCTCGGCGGCAGCCGGTACATTTTTCGGTTCCGCGGGCACCGTCGTCATCGGACTCGTGTTCTTCATTGCGTGTTTCAATACCTGCGTGGGACTCATTGCCTGCTGCTCGGACTACTTTCACAGCATCTGCCCCGCGCTTTCCTACCGCGGTTGGGCCTTCCTTTTTGCCGTCGTCAGCATGGTGCTCTGCAACGCGGGGCTGACGCTCATTTTGAAATTCTCGATTCCGGTATTGATCGCCATTTACCCCGTGGCACTCGTACTCATCGTGCTGGCGGTTGCGTCGCTCGTTCGTCCGGCACTCACGTCGACCGTCCTTTATCGGTTGACCATCGGCGTGACGGGACTCGTTTCCGGCATCACGGGCATTGAAGCCTTCGGCGTCACCATTCCCGGCCTCTCCCACATCGTTGCGCTCCTTCCCGGTTCGACGCAGGGCCTCGCGTGGGTAACGCCCGCTGCGACGGCGATTATCTTGGGTTGGTTGCTGACGGCGCGTTTTCCGGCGGTACACGGGCGGCCGTAAGCTTTTACGGAATATTCGGAACCATCTGCCACAGCTTCAGACCGCATCCCGCACACATCCAGCGCGGCTGAGGCTCGGCGCCTGTCGGCGAACCCAAAATAATGTCCTCAGGCTTTTCCTTTCTCGTTCGCAGAAAGTCACGGTAATCCTGCGCGGTTCCGTAAAAGAGCCGCACCATACCGTGCCCGCATAAGGGACAAATACGGACGTACCTCGGAACAGAGCTGCCTGCTGCCGTCTGCGTGGCGAGAGCTCGGCTTCGGTAGGCTTTGGCCAGATTCGGAATCGTCCAATCCCGGAGGTCGCCGAGCATTTCCATTTCCGCCAACGCAAAAGCGGCTCGAGCCACGTCGGCAACATCGGAAAATAACCCTCGCCGGTAATCGGCAGACGCCATCGTTGCAGCGGCTGCCAACAGTTCAGTACGAAAGGCGACGACGATCTTCGTGGGCTTGGTGACACTGTCCGGCTCAATCCTTTCAAACACCGGCAGCGCCTCGGCGTCGTTCGTCCCCCACGTGAGCTCACGCAGTCCCTTCAAGGGCTGATTGCCGACGCCCGTTCCGTAGAGAAGCTTCAGCGTTTTTAAGGGCACAGTGAGCGTCTTCTTCGGAAACTTCTGCGCAAACGACAGCATCGCCATCACGAGGTAGACATACTTTTTATTGCGTGTCCGAAGGTGCACCGCAGGCGGCGACATGGAAAAACTCCGGGGCGAAGAATTGAAAAGCCCCCGAACCGTGAGGAACGAGGGCTTAAAACTTAACCAGCTACCGCTTAAGCGGTCAGGTGATTAGAAGCTGTGAACCATGCCGAAGCCGAATTCGGTGTTCTTGTCCTTCTTGTCGGCTGCGCCTTCGGTTTCCGTCTTCAGTTCGTTGTAGCCGGCGTACGTGTAAACGTAGGTACGCTTGCTGAGGTTGTAGGTGTAGCCGAGAGCCACGCCGTAACCCGTGAAGTCCTGAGAACCGGTCGTACCGACAGTCTTGTCAAGATCGGATTCAGCGTCAGAGTAGTTGACCGTGGCATAAGCCGTGCCGCCGAGAACCGGAGCCGTCATACCCAACTGGATCATGTAGCCGGTCACACCTTCGTCGGTCACGGTCGTAGCAGCCGTAGAGGATCCGCGGTTCTTCAAAGCACCGAACTTGTTTTCGTTCTGGCCATACTGAGCCAAACCGAAAACCTTCGCCACTTCGAAGTCATAAGAAGCACCGAGGGTCACGCCCAGCGTATCTTCCGTGTTGGTTTCCGTAGCAGTATTGGTGTTGAAGATGGAATCAACGATCAAACCAGCGGCAAACGGGCCGTTCTTATACGTGGCGCCCAAAGCGGCATAACGCTGGTTGGCACGGGTGTGAACTTCTTCCTGGCCGTTCATCTTGAAGGAATACTGAGCAGCCACCTGGAAACCGGCAAAGCTCGGCGTACGGTAGACGATGCTGTTGTCATAACGGTCGCGATTCAGACCGAAGTTGGAAAGCTTAGAAGCCTGGTCGCCCCAGCCGGTGCTCATCGCCATGAAGGAATTCATGTTGTAGGAGCCGAGGCCGGAAGAAAGGCCGCCCATACGACCGAAGCCCAACGTACCGTAGTCACTCGTCAAATACATCTGAGCTTCACGGCCGAAGAGGCGGGAACCCTGGCCCATCTTGCCGTCGTCAGCAGAGAAACCGTTTTCGAGAACGAAGCCAACCTTCATACCGTTACCGAGGTCTTCCGTGCCCTTCAAACCGAAGCGGGAGCCGGAGTTCTGGCCGGAGGTTTCCTTGAACTGATCCGTGGTCGTCGTGCCGTTGTCGAGGTGCTGATACTGCAGGCCGAGGTCGATCTTACCGTAGAGGGTCACATCGGCAGCCATCGCGGAACCGGCAAACGCGCCGAGAACGGCGACAGCAACAAAAGTCTTCTTCATGATGGAGTGCTCCAAAAGTTGAATTTGGGTGCCGCCCGGTAGTCCTGGAGCGTGACTAGAAACGCTCCCCGAGCGGCGGTGCCTGGAGATTCTCAATTTCTTACAGGCACTGGCATTCTCAGTTCTGAGGGTCGAAACCCCCTAGGAAAATGTGATTTTTCCTAACTCGGGGGGGGGTAAACCCTGAGAAAACTTTACAACACACTGCTTTTAAAGCTCGTTTTTGTGCCGTTCAAACCATTGATTCTTTTAAAAAGACCTCACGGAACCTCGTACCGATGGAAATACCGCCCACAAGCGACTCCCCACTCCCTCGTAACGATTATCCGACGAATTGCGTACATTTCGACCATTGAAACCACCCAACTTTCCCCCTACAATCCGCCCTTTCAAAAAATATCGAAGCCGATGATTTTTTCGTCGGTCAATCAACCTTCAAAAACATATGAGTACCCCCCCCGCGACGCCGGCATTCTGGCGTAATGACATCACCGGCCTGAGAGCTCTCGCCGTCCTGCCGGTTCTCGTTTACCACGCTTTTCCGAAAGCCCTTCACGGCGGATTTTTCGGCGTTGACATCTTCTTTGTGATCTCCGGCTTTCTCATTTCCGGCATCATCTTCCGCGGCCTGCAGAGCGAGTCCTTCAGCTACCGCACCTTCTATGCCAAACGCATCCGACGCATTGTTCCGAACCTCGTCCTGCTCCTCACCTTCGTCGCCGTGCTCGGATGGTGCTTTCTGCTGCCGGACGAACTCAAGAACCTCGGCAAACACATCTACTCCTCCGCCGGCTTCGTGCAGAACTTTCGCCTTCTAAAAGAAATCGGCTACTTCACCGAAGACGCACTCCGAAAGCCCCTTCTGCACCTGTGGAGCCTTGCGATTGAAGAGCAGTTCTACATCGTCTTTCCCATTCTCTGCACCGTGTTGTGGCGTTTTTGGAAGTCGAAATTCCTGATGGTGACGGCGGTCGTCCTCATCACCGTATGTTCGCTGGAAGCCTGCCTCATGACGCCCGACAAAAACACGGCGTTCTACTTTCCTCTTACACGCTTTTGGGAACTCGGCGCCGGCATTCTCCTTGCCGCCGTCGAAACATTCGGACTCTTTGACTTCCGGCGTCTGGCCCTTTGGGTAAGAAACGCAGCGAGCCTTCTGGGACTCGTCTTCATTGCCGGCTCCATGGCGCTTTACCGCACAAAATATGGGCATCCCGGCTGGGTCACGCTCATTCCCGTCACCGGGGCCGCACTCCTCATCGCCGCGCAGCCCGATGCCCTCGTGAACCGCACACTGCTTTCGTGGCGCTCGATGACGTTTGTGGGACTCATCAGCTACTCGCTCTACCTTTGGCACTGGCCGCTTCTCGCGTTTCTCTTTATCTGCGAACCGCAGGCGCCAAAGTCCGTCATCGGTGCGGTACTCGCGCTGAGTTTTTTGCTTTCTGCCGCCGTCTATCGCTTTGTGGAACAGCCGATGCGCCGAACGAAACGGTTCGGCAAGTGGCTCGTCACCGGACTCCTTCTCGCACTCGTTCTCACGTTTGCGGGCGGCAAAGTGCTGCAGTTAAAAAAGGGCTTTCCCGAACGAAGCCAAGCCTTTATGGAATTGCAGAAAGTCCGTGAAGTCGGCGAATGGACGCCGTTTAACCATGCAGCGAGCTTCACGTACGAAAGCGTGCGCATTGCAACTCCGACCCCCACGGAATTCCCGTCCGTCATTTTTGCGGGCGACTCCCACACCGTGCAGTACTACGCACGCGCCGAGAAGTTGAGCATCGACACCGGTCGCAACGTCGGTTTCATCGGTCGTACGGGGTGCGTGATGTTTTCAAAAGAAGGTTGCAAGGCTGAAGCTGCGGCACTTTATCACCTGATGGCCGATCCCCGCGTGAAAACGGTTGCGATCGGAGAAAAGTGGGTGTGGTACCTGAAAAGCTTCACGAAGGAATTCCGCCAAGGGCTCGATGACCTGAAAGCCCTCATTGCCGAACGCCCCGACCTGAAGGTCTTTATCCTGCTCGATTACCCGTGGGTGGAAGAGCCGGGACGCCAAGGCGAATTCGATCCCCTACGGCACCTGTCGCGGTGGCGCACCAAAACAAACTACGTGCTGCCGTACCCCAAGGACGACAGTTGGAAACAGGGTAACGACGCCGTGGAAGCGGCACTCGCCGGCATCCCCAACGTCACCTTCATCCGTCCGGAAACGTTCGTCTGCCCCGACGGTCAATGCAATCTTTTAAAGTGGTACAAGGACGACGATCATCTGCAGCCGATGCGGCTTAAAACCGACGGCGTGTGGCTCGATCCGATCTTCCGATAACCACCGATACGACAGTGCCGCCGCTTTTCCACAAAAACGGCGGCACCGACGGATGATTCACTCGGTGAAACCTCAATCCTTGAGGAAATACTCCACCGTCGTCACTACGCGCACGTTCTTGAGGTACGGCGTGAAGCCGTCGCGGTCGGAAATAGAGAACTGGCCTTGGTTCGCACGGCGAATCTTCCCCAAAGTACTGCCGGAGTCCCCGGCAAACTTCTCGGCTGCCGTCCGAGCGTTTTTCGTCGCTTCTTCAATCATGGCGGGCTTGATGGTATTTAGCCCCGTGAATTGGTACGACGTCTGCCAACTGTAGTCGTTCGCGAGCGCCACGCCGTCCTTTATGAGTTCACTCTGCCGCTTCATGAGGTCTAGCACCAGATCCACCTTGTCGGTCGTCACCGTAATGCTCTGCACCATGTTGTAACGGAACTTCTTATCCTGACTTCCGTAACCTTCGGCCTGTGCGTCTGAGACCTTGGGAGCCGTCACGGAGATCTCTGCGTCCGTGAGCCCCGCGTTTCTGAGAAACGCCAGCACCTGGTTCTGCCGGACTTCGATCTGTTTGTAGACGTCCTGCAGGTCGTTGCCAAGCTCGCGGTAACCCACGGGCCAAATGACGCGGTCGGCTTTTACTTCGCGTTCTGCGAGCCCCTTTACCGTCACGATGCGGTCGCGGTTCACGAAGCTCTCAATACCGTCAGAGAGTTGACTGCCCAACAGGGCGGCACCACCCGCAATGCCGACGGCGAGAATGATGCTGGCGGTAACTGATTTCATTTCCATAATAATCTCCCGAGCATGAGTCATAGGCTATCCTGAGAACACCGCTTCACTATAGAGCAATCAGTTTCTGACAAAACGTTCAGTCAAGCAAAGAATCGTAACGACACATGACTGAATCCTCCTTGTCCACCCAAATGTCGAATTCTGAATTACCGACCGCTTGTACAATCCCTTCACTCACTTTCCTCGGGCCCGCCGCACATGAGAAAACTGCTCCTTTCCACGATTACCGTCACTGCGTTCCTATCGGGTTGCACGACGCTCGACGACTTCATTGAAATGACGCCGCAGCAACGCGCCGAAACCGTCTGCCGCAATGCGCCGCAGGTGAAATCCCTCGCGTCTCAATACGAAACTTACGCAGACGCTGCCGCCACAGCCCGCGAAAATCTCCGACGCGGCTACCTTCTGCACCGCGACTGCCGCTGGGTTCGTATCCCCGACGGAAGCCACACGGATTGCTGGCGCGACAAACACGGCAACCAACACTGCGACACGCGACCGAGATGGCGTGACGTTCAGGACTGCCGCGATATTCCGGTAGCGATCGACCGCACGGCGGAAACGGCGAAAGAAAAAGAGGCTGCCGCCGCAGCTGCTGAAGCCCAAAAAGCGCATGACGACCTCTACCTGCCGTGTCTCGAACGAGCTGTCCGACTCCTGCCGCAGGACGCCTATTATTTCTATGACAACGATTTGATGCCGTAAAGACCATGACGCTCCGTACCTCCCTTTCCGCCCTTCTTCTCAGCGCAGTCGGCGCGGGTTCCGTCGCCGCCGCGGACTGTCCGGCCTGCCGCGACGTCAAAGCGCCGCAGGATTACCTCGCCTGCATGAAGGCGTGCCTGGCCGAAAATTCGGCTCAAACGACCTCCGTCACAACGACGTCGCCATTAGATAAATTCGCCAAAGACGCCGAATCCGCCGGCTGGACGCTCAGCAAAAACCACGACACCGTCACCGACGTCACCACGGTTTCCGTATCAAAAACGTCAATCGAAGCCCTCAAAGTAAGCGATCAACCGATGGAGGTGACGCTCACGTTCTCTGCTGACAGTAAAGCCGTCGGAGGCCTTTACCTGCGGGTACCCAATCTTTTGAACTTAAAGAGCATTCCCTTTCTGTCGCTCTTTGACTCCATGGCGGTTTCAGCCTTCTTCGGCAATACCGTGACGGCGCGCGTCGACAAGAACGAAGCAACGACTTTGAAGGTTCACTCCACCAAGGACGGCATCTATTTGGAAGGGAGCGAAAAACTGCTTCCCCAAATGACGACGGGGGGACTCCTCACCGTCCGACTCTCAGGAAACTTCACGGCCAAAACGGATCTCTATTTCGATCTTCGGGGCTTCAAGTTCGCGGCGCAGTGGGTACAACTTTCCGTGGGCGGCATCAAGGCCGCGCCCGAAGCCGCCGCTCCCAACGAATCGCTTTCCGACCTCGAGAAACTCTTCGGAAGTTTTCTCGAGCTCCTCCCCGCCGACGAAGCGAGTCAACACTCTGCCGCGCCAGTTACGCCTAAAAACGACGCCGACCTGATGAAATTCTGATTGCGCCCGTCGCTGACTGCCGCTTCCCTTCCGGGGGGGGGGGGGGGGGCATTTTTTTGCCGACCGAGGGCATTTAACGATTTGAGAATAGCCTATATAGCATTAGGCGCT
>UQUM01000048.1 GCA_900544255.1 uncultured Sutterella sp. | reverse complement strand
GGCTCCAGTAGATGAGGAGCCTCCAATTATACCAGAACCAGCTATTTAATGGCTTTATTTGCAGAACGTTATACTAGTTCGGACGGCAGGGAAAATCGTCGTCAAAAAGGGATTTTCCAAGGGGAATGCCTTACTCGCCATTATGGGATAGTCAAAGGATCTTGTCCACTGAAATTCAGCGTAACAATAGAAGTTATTGCGCTGATCGACGCCGGCAGTTCAGCCCTTACAAAAAGGAGTTGTTCGGAGGTATCTCAGAAAAAGTTCAACGGATTCGAAACCGTCATCGAAACTCGGTAATCAGTGTAATGTCGTGCGAGTAAGCGGCAGACGAATGACGAATCGGGCGCCGCATCCATCGTCGTTCTCGTGTCTAAAACCGTCCTCAATACGGATTTCGGCGCCGTGAATGGCGACGATGCGCTGCACGATGGCAAGCCCCAGACCGGTACCCTGAACCTTGGTGCCCAAAGCGCGGTAGAAACGCTCGAAGACGCGCTCACGTTCTTCGGGGGCAATCCCCGGGCCGTTGTCGGTGACGGTGATGAGGGCGTCTCCCTTTTCTTCCGAGAGACCGATCTCGATGCGGCCGCCTTCGGGAGTGTAGCGGATGGCGTTGTCCGTGAGGTTGGCGATCATGAGCCGCAGGGCATCGGGAAGCCCCATGGCGGTTACGTCCGTTGGCGCATTGGCAGTGAGCGTAATGGACTTGGTTTCCGCAATCGGAGCCAGGTCTTCGGCGACGCTTTTTACAATGTCGGTCAATCGGGCTTCTGCCATCGGTTTTTTGGAGGCATCCGGATCGAGACGCGCGATGGTGAGAAGCTGTTCCACAAGACGTGTGGCGCGGCTCACGCCTTGCTGCAGGCGCCCGGCGTATTTGGCGCGGTCTTCGTCGGTTTTGGCGCGAGCCAGAAGCTGTGCCTGCAGTTTGATACCGGCCAACGGCGTTCTCAGTTCGTGTGCGGCGTCGCTTGCAAAGCGTTGCTGTGCCGACAGACTGTCGCCCAGACGCTGCATCAGGCGGTTTACGGCATCCGCCAAGCTCTTTACCTCATAGGGAAGCCCCTTCGTTTCCAAAGGGGTTAATGTCGAAGGCGAGCGCTGAGCAACGGCACGGGCCGTTTTGCTCAAGGGATGCAGCACCTGTACGACGACGAACCAGACGGCAATTGCGAGAAACGCGATGAGAATCAGCACGGGCTGCAGAATCCGCAGGGCGGCGGAAGCCGCGAGGCGCTGACGGACTTCCAGGGGTTGCGCCGCCTGTACGATGCGGGTGCCGACGGCGGCGGCAAACTGGCGCCAGACGTGTCCGGTGTCATCGGTAAATTCCGAAAAGCCCGGTGTTTCGGCGATGGTGAGAGGGACGTTGGAATGCCGGTCGATATAGAGGCGGTTTACCGAAGCGTCGTAAATCTGCAGGGCGATCTGCTGCTCGGGGGCCTGGCCGACGAGCGCGACGGAATTCACGTCCAAACGGCCGCTTTCCGCGAGTTCCAGCGCCGAATGCTTCAGCTGCGCGTCAAAGAGCGCAGCAAACTCCATGCGGGTGGAGTAGTACGTCGCAACAGAAGCGACGACGCCTGCCAAGACAAGCGCCGTCACGAGAAAGAACACCAATTTGGCGCGGATGCTGAGCATGACGGGGCCGACTAGGTCTCAAGAAGGTACCCCACGCCGCGTACGGTCTTAATGGCGCCGTCCGAGAGCTTTTTGCGCAGATGATGCACGTGCACTTCGATGGCGTTGGAGCCCACGGTGGAATCCCAGTTGTAAAGCTTTTCTTCCAGTTGACCGCGGGACAATACGACGCCTGGACGGTCGGCGAGCGCGACGAGAAGCGCGTACTCCTTGGAGGAAAGGAGAATGGGTTCGCCGTTGTAAAAAACTTCGCGGGTTTCAGGTTTGATGAGGAGTGCCCCGCGTTCGATCGTGGGTTCGCTGCGTCCTGAAGAACGGCGCAGGAGCGCACGGATGCGTGCGGAGAGTTCGTCCAGGTCAAAGGGTTTCACAAGGTAGTCGTCTGCCCCGGCATCGAGCCCCTTGACACGATCGGCCACCGTGTCGCGCGCGGTCGTTACCAAAACCGGAAGATGAATCTTCTGAGCACGGGCTTCTTTAAGTACCGTGAGCCCGTCTTTGCCGGGGAGTCCCAGATCCAGAATCACGAGAGAAAACGGGGTTGTTCTAAGAGCGATCAGCGCGGAGTTGCCGTCCTGAACCCAGTCGACGGCATAGCCTTCGGCCTTGAGACCGTCGACGACGCCTTCACCGATCATTTCATCGTCTTCAACGAGAAGGATTCGCATGATGTGTTTTGCCTTAAGTCGTTGGGCACGTCGGGCCGCTACGACCCGCATGCGGAATTTGAACGAAGTTTAGCGAAAGCCGTCGGAAATTTTGCTTAACTGCGGTGGTTTGTCATGAAAGCGTCGCAATCTTTCGGTAAATTAAACAGATTGACGACCTAAAGAGGCGACAGACGCCCGGAGTGGAGAAAATGACAGACGTTTCGGAGAAGAAAACGTTTTCTCAGGATGTGAAGAAGGTTAAGTTGCCGGCGGTTGATTTACGGGATCCGGCGTTGTATCTCAATCGTGAAATCAGCTGGATTGAATTTGACCGTAAGGTTTTGGAGACGGCGCAGGATAAGAAAGTCCCCCTCATTGATCGGGTGAAGTTTCTCGCGATCTTCTTTAATAACCTTGACGAGTTTTATATGGTGCGCGTCATGAACCTGCAGCGGCAGGCAAGAAGCGGCGTCGCACCGACCGGGGCGGATCAGATGCCGCCCGCGAAGCAGCTCTCCGAAATCCGTAAGCGCGTCACAGGGATGCTCGACGTCGCCGAAAGTTTGTGGTTTGATGAACTGAGGCCGGCGTTGGCGAAAAAAGACCTGCGGTTCGTGAAGTATGATGAACTCACGGTGAAGCAGAAAAAGGCGCTCAATCGTTATTTCGACGAACAGATTCTGCCGATTCTGACGCCGCAGGCAGTGGATGCGGGACGCCCCTTCCCGATGATTTCCAACACGAGTCTGAACTTTGTGATTGAACTTACTCCCGCGGCGGCGGACGATGAGTCGAGCGTGCGTTTTGCCCGGTTGAAGTGTCCGAACAATTTGCCGCGGCTGCTTTTCGTGCCAAATACGATTGAAAGCGACACGGGACTCACGTTTAAGTACGGTGAAGACACGGATAAGATTCTTCTCGTGGAAGATCTGATCGGGGAGCGGCTTGAAACGCTTTTCCCGGGGTATTGCGTGAAGAATTACGGACTCTTTCGCGTGACCCGCAACACGGACGGTGAAATTGAAGAAGACGAAGCCGACGACCTTCTTTCCGCCGTGCGCGACTACGTGGAGCAACGCCGTTTCGGTTCCATCGTGCGGCTTGAGTTGGCGCGCGGGTGCCCGCGGCGCCTGCAGGAATTCCTGTTTGAGCATTTCGACATTCGCCCGTACCAGGTCTTCAAATCCCGGATGCCGCTGGGGTTCTCGGAATTCATGGCGATTTTGTCCGCGGACAAACCGGCGCTGAAGTACTCGCCCCGAAAGCCCCGTATTCCGGCTGCCTTTGAAGCGGATTCGGACGTGTTTGCGGCGATCGCCGAACGCGATCAGATGGTGTACCACCCCTACGATTCCTTCGGGTGCGTCCTGCATTTTCTGCAACAGGCGGCCTTGGATCCGAATGTCGTCGCCATCAAACAGACGCTTTATCGTTGCGGGAGCCGTTCTCCGGTTGTGAAGAGCCTTTTGGAAGCCCGCCGTCGCGGCAAGCAGGTGACGGCTGTCGTGGAACTGAAGGCGCGTTTTGACGAAGAGCAGAACATCAACTGGGCGGAAGAGTTGGAACGCGCGGGCGTCAACGTCGTTTACGGCTTTGCCGGGCTCAAGATTCACGCGAAGCTCTGCCTCGTGGTGCGGCGGGAAGGCGCCGGGATGCGGCGTTACGTACACATCGGCACAGGGAACTACAACGCGTCGTCCGCGAAGATTTATACCGATCTCGGTCTCTTTACGACGAATCAGGCGATCTGCAGTGACGTGCAGGATCTCTTCAACGTCATGACGGGGTACGGAATCGTGGAACGCTATCGGGCGCTTTTTGTGTCGCCGAAATTGCTGCGTCACAACGTCTCGGCGCTCATTGAAGAAGAAATTCATCTGCATGAAACAAAGGGCGGCGGACACATCATTTTGAAGTGCAATCAGCTCGTCGATCCCGACATCATCGCGCTGCTTTATAAAGCAAGCCGCGCCGGGGTAAAGATTGAATGCATCGTGCGCGGCATCTGCTGCCTGAGACCGGGGTTGAAGGGCATATCTGAAACGATTACGGTACGTTCCGTCGTCGGAGAACTGTTGGAGCATGCCCGCGTGTATTGGTTCCGACACGGCGGAGACGAACGGATGTACATCGGGAGCGCCGACCTGATGACGCGTAATCTGAATGGGCGCATCGAGGTGTTGACGCCGGTGTTGGACGCCGATATCCGCGCGAACATCCTCACGCAGATCATCGAGCCGCAGTTAAAGGACAACATTCACGCGTGGGTGCAGGCGTCCGACGGCAGTTATCGCAAACTCAGTCCCAACGCTGGGAATGCCGCGTATTCGTCGCAGGACGAGATCGGGCGGCACCTGAGGCTGATGGCGCGGGGAACCGCCAAGAAAGCAGCGGGACATTGAGAAAGGTCGGCGGTTGGTCGTCGTTCATAGACGAAACCCAGTCGAAGGTGTCCGTGCGCTATAGTCCGCGCTGACGGTGCGGGTGTTCCGTGACCGGTGTTTTTGAGGGCTTTGCCATGGACAACGTGCCTGTTTCGACTTCTCAGACGACGGCGGGAACGATCGATCATCAGCCGCCGTCATCCATCGTGACCGTGGCGCGGGTGGTCTACATTCTGCATTCCGTTTCCATCATTCTGGGGATTGCCACGGGTGCGTCCATCATCGGGGCATTTCTCTTCGGCTGGCCTTCGATTGCGGCGGTGGTTTTAAATTACGTCATGCGTTCCGAAGCCCGGGGCACCTTTGTGGACAGTCATTTTTCTTGGCAGATCCGCACGTTCTGGTATGCCATGGGTTGGGCCGTACTCGTTGCCATCGTGGGGTTCTTCCTCTCGTTTGTCTTTGTCGGATTCTTCATCTGGACGATCGGTTTCGTGGTGATGGGGATTTGGGTGGGATACCGCATCATCCGCGGTTGGATGCGGTTGTCGTCCCAGCAGCCGATGCCGGTGGCGTAGTTTTTCGCTGAAAACTCACCCCGACGGATGAGCGTATTCATCCGCACGGATTAACGGTTTCCGGGATACAAAGGGAAACTCCTGACCATTGTTTCTAACCGTAAAGCACACAATGCCGCCCGTATGAATAACAAGAACCGGGCGGCTTTCTTTTTGAGCCTCAGATAAAAGAACGGGCTGCGCGGGCTGAAGCGATGTGACGATGTCAGTCGCTGAAAGATTTTGGGATGAGACGAGAGGCTCATCCGATGGAGAACACTGTGAAAGACTTCACGCTGAAACTGGCGGCAGCTGCGACGCTTTCCGCCACTTTGTCGTCTGCGGCCGTTGCGGGCGGCTTCATGTTGACCGAACAGTCCGTAGCGGGACTCGGCCGCGCGTACGCCGGTGCCGGTATCGTGGGCGACGATCTGTCGGCCGTGTGGTACAACCCGGCTGGTATGAGCCTTTTGTCCGGGACGGCGGTGCAGATGGGCGCCGTGGTGGCGGATTTGGATCTTCCGGTGACGACGGAAAGCGGTGAGAAGGAAAACGGACGTAAGCACGGTGTCCCTGTTCCGAATATGTACCTCGTCCATCAGATTAAGGACGATATGTGGTTCGGCTTCGGTATTACGGTGCCGTACGGTATGGCGACCGAATACAACCCCGACTGGAAGCTTTCCGATAAGGGCATGAACGCTGAAGTGAAGACGTTTGACTTCAATCCGAACATTGCGGTGAAGTTGACGGATACGTTGTCTTTCGGTGCTGGTGTGTCGCTGCAGTATGTGACAGCGCAGTTTGAGTCTACAGGGGCTATTTACGCGCCAGGAACAACTACAAAAATTGGACAAACGAAGATCCGCTTGAACGCGGATGGTTGGGCTTGGGGTGGAAACTTTGGTTTTATGTGGCAACCGACGGAAACGGTGCGCGTGGGGTTGGCATATCGCTCTCAAGTAAACCACAAGGCGGACGGTTATCTTAAGACAACGATTAATGTGCCTGTTGCGGCCGTTGATAACAAATACTATAAGTCTCAGGATGGTCATGCTGAAATGTCTGGTCCGCATACTGTGACTTTAGCGGGGACGTGGAAGGCAACAGAAGCTCTTCGATTGTCGGGGTTAGTTCGCTGGGCGAACTGGTCTAGCTTTGATAAGTTACCAATCAGTGGCTCTTCATTGGAAAGTGCTACAGCCAATTTGGGGGCAGCAAATACCACGAACAAAGTGGAGGCAGAATACCATTGGAAGGATTCCTGGCTTTTCACTGTTGGCGCTGACTATGACATCAACGAACAGGTTACCGTTCGCGGAGGTGTAGGCTACGAAATTTCGCCGGTGGATAACGATAAATATCGCTCTGCTACGATTCCAGATACGAATCGCTTATGGCTTTCTGTCGGAGCCACGTGGCATGTTGACAAGCAGTTGCAGGGTGATTTCGGTCTCGCCTATTTGCGTGGCATCGGTAATAAGGGGCTCTATAACGAAAAAACGGCTGAAAAACAGGGCGAATTTGATCGCCTGGATGCCATTCTTTGGGGTGCTCAGTTCGTCTACAAGTTTGACTAAGCGACACCGCGTATAACGCAGCAAAAACGCTGTTTCGGGGCGACCTGAAACGGCGTTTTTGTTTGATTGCCTGGGTTTTCCGTCCGATAATCAGCCATCCACGCCGGAAAGCTTGCGACCGGTGTTTCTAGGACACGGACTATGCAGCTCTTTTTCCATCATCTCGAACTCTGCGCACCGCTTTTTCTCCTCGTCTTTTTGGGTTGGGGGACGGTAAAGGTGGAAATGTTCGACAAAGCGGTTTCCTCGGGGCTCTCGAAGTTTGTCTTTAAGCTTCTGATGCCCGTGATGCTTTTTCAGATGATGAGTCACTTGTCTGAGATGCCGCCCGTGGATTGGCGCGTGCTGATCGCTTTTTTCGGTTCCTGCATCGTGGTCTTTACGCTGGGGCGGCAGTTGGGAAAACGCGTCTTTCACCAGGACTCCACGGGACAGGTGATTACCGGGATGGGCGGCATTTTCGGCAACAACGTGCAGTTGGGGGTGCCGATCGTTCAGGTGAGTCTGGGAAACGCGGCGATACCGACGATTTCGCTCATCATCATCTTCAACGTCCTCTTGCTGTGGACGGCGGCGACGGCCTGCGTGGAATTCGGGCGCACGGGCGGGCACGTGGATACGAAGAAATTTGTGCGGGCGCTCTTCAATATCTTTAAAAATCCCATTGTTTTGGGTATCGTATTAGGTTCCTGTTGGGGATTGACCGGGTGGCACCTGCCGGGGGTGATTGATAAGACGTTTGGGTGGGTCTCAGCGGCGACGACGCCGGCGGCTTTGATTGCCGTGGGGATGGCTTTGGCTCAGCACTCCTTTAAGGCGGCGCTTCCGAAGGGCTGCTTGATTTCCGCGTTGAAACTTGTGGTGCAGCCCTTGATTGTTTATGCCCTCTGCCGTGTGATCGGTTTGGGGGAACTGCAGACAAACGCCACGACGTTGTTGTCGTGCCTGCCGGTGGCGATCAATCTTTACATCATGTCCAACGAATTTGAGAGCGAAGAGGCGGCGGCGAGTAACGCCATCTTCGTTTCGACGTTGATTTCGGCGGTGACGGTACCGCTTACGTTGGCGCTTTTGGGCGCCGGCATTTAGTTTTTTTGAGGCAGTTATGGCGCTCGGCGC
Organism: uncultured Sutterella sp.; assembly: GCA_900544255.1. Lineage (GTDB taxonomy): Bacteria > Pseudomonadota > Gammaproteobacteria > Burkholderiales > Burkholderiaceae_F > Duodenibacillus. The sequence goes on along the minus strand of UQUM01000048.1, from coordinate 5,581 downwards.
AACAATTTATAAGGCAACGCTGGAAATTTCCGATTTGGATCGCGGTTGGTACGGTACGCGGCATCTCACGATCGCGTGCCATCCGTCGGAAACCGAATCCCGCATGATGGTGCGGGTGTTGGCGTTTGCTCTTTATGCGAGCGACAAACTCGAGTTCGGTCGCGGGATTTCCGCGGACGATGATGCGGATTTGTGGGAAACGAATGAGGCCGGAGACATCGGGCGTTGGATTGATGTGGGAACGCCCGACAACAAGAGCCTGCGGCGTGCGGCCGGGAAAAGCGACGACGTCGTGGTGCTCGCGTACGACGATGCGAAGGTGGAGCCGTGGTGGGCGTCCAACAAGGGGGATTTCGGGAAGATCAACAAGCTCACGATCCTCCGTATCACGGACGAAGAACGCGGAGCGTTGGCGGGGATGTGTAACCGCAACATGCACCTGGCCGCCACGATTCAGGACGGCACGGTGTGGATGGCGGACGATGAGCAGAACTTGGAACTGCACATCGGGTGCCTGATGCGCCGGGGCGAACCGGTGTTCTGAATCAGACGAAAACGAGCGCGGCGCCGATAACGAGAAGCGGCCACGCCGCGAGCGGTGAAAAGAGGCGTCTGAGCCACGGGGTTTCCGGAACGAATCCGACGCCGTGCACCCACGCGAGACTCATGCCGATCATGAGGAGCACGAAGCCCCCGAAGGGAACGTGAGCGCCGTCCACGGCAATTGCCCGCGGATAAAACACCGTCACGGCGACGACTGCCGCAGCCGCCGTGAGGGAAATGAAGCGCGAGAGCGTTTTCAGCATGTCAGACGGAGGCGCGGTCGGCGTCTTCGCGGTGATCTGCCGTCACGGCAATGAGTACGGAGAGCGTGAGCGCCAGTCCCAATCCGGTAATCCAGTAAAAATAAATCATGATGATGTCCTCTTGAGGGGAGGGGGAGACGGGAGTCTCCCCTTTGTCGTCAATAGAGCTGGTAATCGTTCTTCTTAATGAAGTCCGCCGTGATCTTTCCCGACATCGTGCGGTAGGCCCAGGTGGTGTAGGCGAGTACGATGGGAAGGAAGATGAGCGTCACATAGAGCATGATCTCAAGCGTCAGCTGCGAACTCGTGCAGTCCCAGACGGTGAGGCTCGAACGCACTTCCGTGGAACTCGGCAGGATGAAGGGGAACATCGCGACGAGCGGCGTGAGAATAATTGACAGCATGGCCGCCGCCGACATGACGATCGCAAGAAGCGGTTTCAGAAGGCGCGTAAAGAGCACCGAAGCTATTAAACCGATGATGCCTAAGGCGGGAACGATCCACAGCAGGGGGTAGGACTTGAAGTTCGTAAACCAGGCGCCGGCGTAGATGTCGACGGTCTTAGCCAGCGGGTTGGCAGGGCCGGCGGGATCAAGCCCCGCACTCACGACGAGGCCGTCAATGCCGAAGTAAGTCCAGACGCCGCCCGCCACGAAGAAGACGAGTGTTGCCAGGGCCGACAGCGTCGACACGGAAGCGGCACGCCGCTGCAGATCCCCGTCCGTGCGCAGCACCAGGTAGTTGGCACCGTGGCAGACCATCATCAAGAGGCCCGTGACGCCGCACAAAAGACCGAAGGGATTCAGGAGCCCGAAAAAATTCCCGGTGTAGATGGGACGGAGCGTCTCATCCAAATGGAAGGGAACGCCCTGAAGGAGGTTGCCGAACGCAACGCCGCAGATCACGGGCGGAATGACCGAGCCCGCAAAAAGCGCCCAGTCCCAGGAAGAACGCCATTTCTGCGCCGGCACCTTGCTGCGGTAGTCAAAGGCGAGGGGCCGCAGGATGAGCGCAATGAGAATGACGAGCATCGCCCAGTAAAACCCGGAGAACGCCGTGGCGTAGACCATGGGCCAGGCGGCAAACATCGCTCCGCCCCCCGTGATGAACCACACCTGATTGCCGTCCCAATGCGGGGCGACGGAATTAATCATGCAGCGGCGTTCGGTGTCGGTTTTCCCGATAAAGGGCAGAAGCGTTCCCACGCCCATGTCCTGACCGTCCATGACGGCAAAGCCCACGAGAAGCACGCCGATGAATAACCACCAGATGACTTTAAGGATGGCATAGTCAATCATTTTGAGTTCTCCTTAGGCGCGGCGTTCAAAGAAGTAGCGGCCGGTCGCGAGCGTACTGGGGCCGGTTTTGGCCGTACGGATCATGAGCCACATCTCCACGGCAAAGAGGACGGCGTAGAGAATGACGAAGCCCGCAAGCGACGCGAGAACTTCACCCGCCGACAGGGACGAAACGGAAAGATCCACCGGGAGAATTTCGTAAATCGTCCAGGGCTGGCGACCGTATTCCGCAACGAACCAACCGGCTTCCGACGCAATCCAGGGTAAGGGGAGCGCAAGGGTCGCAATGCGCAGGAACCAAGGTTTCCCTGCAACCGTTCCCTTGAGACTCGTGACGGCTCCGATGAGGAAAACAAGGAGGCACACCAAGCCGCAGCCCACCATGGCTCGGAAGGACCAGTACATCGGTGTCACCGCAGGGACGGTCGACAAAGCCGCGGCGGAAATCTGTTCGGGCGTCGCCTTTGTGACGTCGGCCGTGTATTTCTTTAAGAGGAGCCCATAGCCGAGGTCGTCCTTGACGGCTTCAAACTGTTTGCGCAGATTGGCGTTTTCCGGGGTCTTGCGGAGTTCTTCAAGAAGCGTCACCGCCGTCTGACCGTTGATGATGCGGGCTTCGGCTTTTTCCACCAGGGGGTTGATGCCTTCGATTTCAGCAGAAAGGCTGCGCGTGCCGATGATCCCGAAAACCCAGGGGATGGAAATTTCCCGGGTGTTGGTGCGGTTCTTTTCATCCGGTATGGCAAAAAGCGACATAGGAGCCGGGGCTTCGTGCGTTTCCCACACGGCTTCCATGGCGGCGATCTTAGTGGGTTGATCCTTCGTCACGAGGTAGCCTGATTCGTCCCCCATGTGCAGGGTGAAAACCGAAGCGATAAGGCCGAAAACCGCGGCGATCCTGAGAGACTTCTTCGCGAAGTCGGTGTCGCGCCCTTTTAAGAGGTACCAAGCGGAAACGGCGAGGACGAACATGGCGCCCGTCATGTAGCCGCCGTTGACGGTATGCATGAATTTCGCTTGTGCCCAGGGGCTCGTGACGACATCCCAGAAGTTCGTCATTTCCATGCGCATAGTGACAAAATTGAATTCACTGCCGGCGGGGTACTGCATCCAGGCGTTTGCAACAAGAATCCACAGGGCGGAAAGATTGGTGCCGAGCGCCATGAGGAACGTGACTGCGAGGTGTGCTCCTTTGGAAAGACGGTTCCAGCCGAAGAAGAACAACCCCACCATGGTGGATTCGAGGAAGAACGCCATCAGGCCTTCAATCGCGAGTGGGGCGCCGAAGATGTCGCCTACGTAATGTGAGTAATAGGCCCAGTTGGTGCCGAACTGGAATTCCATCGTGATGCCGGTGGCAACCCCCAGGGCAAAGTTGATGCCGAAGAGTTTGCCCCAGAAGCGCGTCATGTCTTTGTAGACGGTGCGGCCGGAAACGACGTAGCAGGCTTCCATCACGACGAGCATGAAACTTAAGCCCAGCGTGAGCGGTACGAAGATGAAGTGGTACATCGAGGTGAAGGCGAACTGCAGTCTCGACAGGTCAACGAGTTCGGATGAAATCATCGCGGATCTCCTTCGGTGGACGGGGCCCGGACAGCATTTTCGTGGGAAAAAAAGACGGCGGCGACGACTTCAGGCGTCTGTTCCGTGCGCTTATCCGGACCGAAGAAGCAGTACCACAACCCGAAGATCGCGCAGAGCTTGCAGACGAGAATCACGGCGATCTCGGCAACAAGGAGCGATGGGTGGCGGGAGGTGGGCTTCTTCATTGTGGTTTTCCTTGGGCGGTTCGGCTTTTAAGAGGCCGACCGATGCAGGCATCTTAATGGAGAAAGCCGTGCGAAGAACCGTCGGGCAATGGCCTGAGGGGCTATCTCTATGACGGTATTAGAAAAACTTTATGACGAAGGGAGTTGGGTTTTTCCGTCGGCCTGTAGGAAAATATCGGGCTCAGCCCGTGTATCGGTGCTGCCGATGGTTTTTCTCAGAGATTTTCTATGGCCCCCCGTCAGACTAAAAAAGAAGCAGAAACCCTTGTCTACCGCCTGTTGGACGGAGAAACACGGCACCGTCTGACGGTGCCCGGAGCACTTGTTCATTGGTCGAATCTCCCGGCCAAGGAAAAGCCGTTGGGAACGATCGTGCTTCTGCACGGCGTTGCCAGTAACGGCAGTCGTTGGGAAGAGTTTTTGGATACGACGGCGCTGCGCAATCGTTGGAACTTTATCCGCATGGATCTGCGGGGGCACGCGGCGAGTATTTGCCGCGGCAAGGCACGTCTTGAGAATTGGGCGGCGGACGTCAAAGCCGTGATGGATGAGGCCGGGGTAGAAAAAGCCGTTATTGTCGGTCACAGTCTGGGTGCCATGATTGCGCTTTACTTTACGGCACACTATCCGGCGGCGACGGCAGGGGCCGTGTATTTGGATCCTTTGATTTCTGAAGCCCTGACGTCGAAAGCCAAGGCGATGCGCCGTAAGACGCCGATGCTCGCGGTGGCAGAAGCCGTGACCCGAGCGATGAATAAACTGGGTTTTAACCGGACGATCGTACCGCAGGACTTGCGGGCGATGGACGCGAAGGCGCGGGAAATGATTGCCAGGGGCGGCGATGAATTGAAGGCCTTCATTGAACAGTACTCGTCAGCGAAGGCGGATCTGCAGTACATTCATTTGGCGCCCTACCTTCGGGATCTTTTGGAAGTGGGGCGCCGGACGCCAGCGCCGGAAATGATCCGGTGTCCGGCGCTCGTCATCGCGGCTTCGAGCGGTACCTTCACGGATCCGACGGCGATGGCGGCATGGACGAAGCAGTTGGCGGACGGAGAAATTGCTACGGTGGAGTGTGCACACTGGCCGATGACGGAATGCCCGCAGGAAGTGAGCGCCGTGATCGAAGACTGGATCGGACGCCACTTCGGGTAAGCACTGAGGTGCAGCGGCTCATTAAGAAAGCGGATGCTTGCGACGGAGTCACGTCGGGTTTGTGACCACATAACAAAAAAAGGAGAAACGCCGCACTCACTTGCAGTTATGGGGGTGCGGCGTTTTTTCATGAAAGGAACGGAGCCCCAGCGCGCGGAGCCCCCTGCATTGAAAATATGCATTAAGAAGTTGCTTCCCAAAGGCAACCAATCAAGCGACAAAAGAACGATCAAACGGTCAAAGGATCTACAGCGGTGATTGCACCCGTAGCTTTATCCACCAGAGATCCAGACGTCAGAATTTCGAAGTTCTGTTTCTTGATATTGGCTACCGCCGACAAGTATTTCTGCTTGCGGACTTTCGTCAAGGCATCCGTCGACTGCGCTTCGAAGTTACCGCCCTTCGTAAACAAGCAATAGATGATTTTGACGAGATGGTGAGCCATGGCCACAACGGCTCTGCGGGTACCTTTCCGTTCCTTAAAAGCTTGGAATAGCGAATAAAGGGCACCTTTGCGCATCAAGCCGATCGCTTGTGAGCATTCCACCAA
>UQUM01000047.1 GCA_900544255.1 uncultured Sutterella sp. | reverse complement strand
TCCTGAAGCGCCTGCGAACCCATTTCACGCAAGTACCCATAGGGTTCACGTTTCTTGAGTTTCGTCAGATGCTTCTTAAGGGCGTTTTCAGACACCGATTTTCCGTAAAACCGGTAGAACCTCCTTGTGAAAGCCACACAATGGTTCCACGCCAATGCACCGGCATTGCTCTGTCGGAGCAGTTTCTTATTACGCTTCGCCGAAAGGAGCTTGTATTTGTAGGTTCTCATGACTGGGATGCTACAACGAATACCCCTATGTTTTTACATAAACTTCGGCGCCTTATATCCCCCCTCCTGAAGGAACGGGGTTTACGGCGCGTGTGATAAAATCCCACACCCGGTAACAAAAACGAAACACGAAGTTCACTTATGCAAAACAGATATCGCCCGGTTATTTTGACTCGCCCGGGCGCTGCCAACGATCGTCTGGCCGACCTTTTGGAAGCCGACGGTCTCACCGTCTGGCGCTGGCCCGCCTTTACGATTACGCTTCCTGAAGATCAGGCGCTCGTTGCCGAACGGTTTGCGCATCTTGACGATGTGGAAATGGTGGTGATGGCTTCGCCGGCGGCTGTGGCGGCCGTTGCTCATTGGGTGCGCGAGTGGCCGAAACACATCACGCTTGCGACCGTGGGCGAAGGGACGGCAAAAGTCATCCGCGCTGCTTGGGGAGATGACGTGAAAATCATTTATCCCGAGGGCGATGCGGAACATTCGGGCAGCGAAGCGCTTTTTGCGCTCGTTAAAAAGCAGCGCGTGCCGGCTCGAGTGCTGATTGCCCGAGGTCAGACGGGGCGTGAGTGGTTGAGCGACCAATTGATTGCGCTCGGGGCTGACGTGGAGAAAATGGCGGCCTACGTGCGGGTGCCGCTTGAACTGACCGGCGAGCAGACGACGATGCTTGCGCGTGCGGTGGCGGGGCCTTCGCCCATTGTCTACATCACGAGTTCGGATTCGGTGGCCACGCTCATGCACGCAATGCGCGTGGTGCCCGGTGCCCGCGAATGGTTTACCCGCGGCGCGGCCGTGACGATTCATCCGCGGTGTGCCGACCGCCTGCGGGAAGCCGGATTCTCCCGTATTGAAATCGTGGGGACGGACGACGAACGGGTGAAGAATGCCGTGAAGCAGTGTCTGTCGTACGACTTCTGATCGGCAGAGTTCTGAAAGTCTGAAACGGGCTGACGATGTTTCTCTCGGATGAGGGATATCGTCAGCCCGTCTTGTTTTTCGTGAGTGACGGTCTAAACAAAAAAGCGGAAAGCCCTAAAAGAACTTCCCGCTTTTATTCGGACGGGAACGGTGCAGGACAACGCTCCCCGAAGGCATCACTCCCGAAGGATTACATCATGCCGTCCATGCCGCCCATGCCGCCCATGGCAGGCGCAGCGGGCTTGTCTTCCGGATAATCCGCCACCATGCAGTCGGTGGTGAGGATGAGGCCGGCGACGGAAGCCGCGTTCTGCAGCGCCGTGCGGGTCACCTTCGTCGGATCCAGAACGCCCATTTCGACCATGTCGCCGTAGACGCCGGTCTGAGCGTTGTAGCCGTAGTTGCCCGTGCCGTTGGCGACGTTGTTCACAACTACGCTGGGCTCTTCACCGGCGTTGGCAACGATCTGACGCATCGGTTCTTCCATCGCGCGCAGCACGATCTTGATACCGGCGTTCTGTTCATCGTTGTCACCCTTCAGATCCTTGATGGCGCTCTTGGCGCGGATCAGGGCCGTGCCGCCGCCGGCGACAATGCCTTCTTCCACGGCAGCGCGGGTGGCGTGCAGGGCATCTTCCACGCGGGCCTTCTTTTCCTTCATTTCGACTTCAGTCGCAGCACCGACCTTGACGAGGGCAACGCCGCCCGCCAACTTCGCCACGCGTTCCTGAAGCTTTTCACGGTCGTAGTCGCTCGTGGCGGCATCGATCTGCTGACGGATGTTCTTCACGCGTTCGGCGATGGCTTCGGGCTTGCCGGCGCCGTCGATGATCGTGGTGTTTTCCTTCGTCACTTCGATGCGCTTGGCGGAACCGAGCTGTTCAAGCGTCGTCTTATCAAGCGCCAGGCCCAGATCCGACGTGATGACGGTGGCACCCGTCAAAATGGCGATATCTTCGAGCATGGCCTTGCGGCGGTCGCCGAAGCCCGGGGCCTTCACGGCGACAACCTTCAGGATGCCGCGGATGGAGTTCACGACGAGCGTAGCAAGGGCTTCGCCGTCCACGTCTTCAGCGATGATGAGGAGCGGACGACCGGCCTTCGCAACCTGTTCGAGCACGGGGAGGAGATCGCGGATGTTGCTGATCTTCTTGTCGTGCAGGAGCACGAACGGATTTTCAAGCACGGCGGCCTGACGTTCCGGCGTGTTGATGAAGTAGGGGGAGAGGTAGCCGCGGTCAAACTGCATGCCTTCCACGACTTCGAGTTCGTTATTAAGGCTCTTGCCGTCTTCGATCGTGATCACGCCTTCCTTGCCGACCTTTTCCATGGCCTTGGCGATGATGTCGCCGATCTCAGCGTCGGAGTTAGCGCTGATGGCGCCGACCTGAGCCACTTCCTTGTTGGTCGTGGTGGGCTTGGAGATCTTCTTCAGTTCTTCGATGGCGGCGGCAACGGCCTTGTCGATACCGCGCTTCAAATCCATCGGATTCATGCCGGCAGCCACATACTTCATGCCTTCGTCAACGATAGCCTGAGCGAGCACCGTGGCGGTCGTCGTACCGTCGCCGGCGTTGTCGTTCGTCTTCGAAGCCACTTCGCGCACCATCTGGGCGCCCATGCTTTCAAACTTGTCCTTGAGGTCGATTTCCTTAGCAACGGAAACGCCGTCCTTCGTGACGAGCGGGCCGCCGAAGGAGCGTTCGAGTACCACGTTGCGGCCCTTGGGTCCCAGCGTAACCTTCACCGCGTTGGCGAGCGTGTTGATACCGCGAACCATGCGGACGCGGGCGTCATCACCGAAAAGAACTTGTTTAGCAGTCATTTGACTGAATCTCCAAAAATTGTGTGTCTAAAGTAAAGAATGCGGTTGGGGGAGAAATTACGCTTCCACTACGCCCATGATGTCTTCTTCGCGCATCACGAGGAATTCCTCGCCGTCGACCTTAACGTTCTGGCCGGAGTACTTGCCGAAGAGAACGCGGTCACCGACCTTGACGTCCATCGGCAGGAGCTTGCCGGCTTCGTCGCGCTTGCCGGGACCCACGGCGATCACTTCACCCTGATCGGGCTTTTCACCGGCGTTGTCGGGGATGACGATGCCGCTCGCGGTGGTGCGTTCCACTTCCAGGCGCTTGACGATCACGCGGTCGTGCAAAGGACGAATCTGCATTTTTGACTCCAAACGAATATTTTGAAAATCGGGTTTTGCCGCACGGGCGGCAAAACAAAAATCATTGGGTCGGACACCGGTCCGACTCGTGCACAACGCTATATGGGGACAGGGGGTGTTTTTTTCAAGGTAAACTCACTCAATTCGAGAAAATATTTTTTCTGTTTGACTAAACATGATTGAAAAGACGTCAAAAATAATTCTTCCGCTGCTCTTTGCCTTAGGCGCAGGCGAGGCTTGGGCGACTTTGAGTGCCGACGTCGCCCGAATGGTTCGCGAAGCCGGTTTCAGAGCGGGTGAAGCGGCGCTCTGGGTCGCGGACGTCGACACCGGGTACGTGGAAGCGGCGGTGAACGCAGGGCGGCCGATGGAACCTGCGAGCATCATGAAGGTGGTGACGACGGCCGTGGCCCTGGATCGCCTGGGCCCGGCGTGGCGGTCGACGACGCGGTTTTCAGCGGACTCGCGGCCGGATAAAAACGGGAGAATTACGGGCGCCGTGCTGACGGGCGGGGGTGACGCGCACTTCGTGATGGAAGACGTGTGGCTTCTTGCCCAGCGGTTGAAAGGTGCCGGCGTGAAAACCATTGCGGGCGACGTCACGATTGACCGCAGCCGTTATGCGGCGGTTGCGTCGGTTTCGGATCAGTCGGCGTTTGACGGTGCGGGATCTCGTCCCTACAACGTGGGGCCGGACGCGGCGGCTCTGAACTTTAAGACGGTGTCGCTTACCGTCACGCCCGACGGACGCGTGGCGGCCCTGCCGCTGTTGTCCGGAATCGGCTTGCCCGCACGAGTTCGGGTGGTGAAGGGAAACTGCGGGGATTGGAAGCAGCAGTTGTCGCCTGTGTTTGACGGCAGGACGCTTCGCTTTAAGGGTACGTACCCCGCGGCCTGCGGCACGAAGACGCTGCATTACTCTGCGTGGGACGCCGATCGTTATGCGACGGCACTTTTGCGGCAGGTGTTTACGGAAAGCGGTATTCGGTGGCAGGGGCGCGTCGTGAGCGGCAGAACACCTGCGGGGAAGATTCCGTTGGCGGAAAGTGAATCTGCGCCGCTTTCGAGAACCGTCGTCTGGATCAATAAATTTTCCAACAACACGATGGCGCGGCAGCTATTTTTGGAATTGGGGCTCACGGACTCCCGGGGAACGACGGCCCCTGCGACGTTGGAACGAAGTCGGGCCGTGGTGAAAGCGTGGCTGCAGGAAAAAGCAATCCCGGCAAAACTCACGATTGACAACGGCTCGGGGCTCTCCCGTTCGGCCAGGGTGTCCGCCGAGACGTTGGGGGGCGTGCTGCGGATCGTGTGGAAGTCGGCTTATATGCCGGAATTTATGGCGAGTCTGCCCGCAGCCGGCATCGACGGAACGATGAAGCGCCGCCCGGTTCCGGTAGGGAGTGCGCACTTAAAAACCGGGTATCTGAAGACCGTGCGGTCGCTTGCAGGATTTGTGACCGATAAGAAGGGACGGCGGCACATTCTGGTTCTGATGGTGAATGCGGCGAATCCCGCGGCGGCGAAAGCGTTGGGCGACGACATTACGGCGCGGATTGCGGCGCTGGACGAGTAGCTGCCGAACACGACGGCAACGCTGACCGATAAAAAAAACGACCCGAGGCGTACCCCGAGCCGTTTTTTCAGGAAGCGCGTCTTATTCCGCGGCGTTTTTTTCCAACGCGGCCGTAAAGTCCGACTGCGTCAGAAGTTCCGGTAGTACCGTCATTTCGCCGTGTCGGTTGTAGAGGATGTAGAGCGGTACCCCCGTTCGTCCGAACTTATTGAGCGCTTCGGTGATGGTCTCGTCGCGGCTCGTCCAGTCGGCGACGAAACGCCGATAATTGAGACGTTTCAGAGTTTCGTCACTGGCGTCGGTTCGCAGAACGGTGGCTTTGTTGTACTGACAGGTCACGCACCAAGCCGCCGTGAAGTCCACCACGACGGGGTGGCCGAGATTGACGGCGTCGCTTACCGCCGTTTCGCTCCACGGCTGCCAGTCCGCATTGTCGGCGGCAGGCTGCGACGCTTCGTCAAAAAGCCCGATGCCGATGAGAAGCACGCAGGCGAGCGCTACGCCCCCCGCGAGCCACTTTAAGACCGCCGAAGCTCCGCGCCCGTACTGCTCGCGCCCCACCGACCACAGGAAGGCGGCAAAAGCGCCGGTCGCAAGAAGAACGGTCAAAAGGCCGTAGACGCTCACTTGGCGCGACAGCACCCACAAGAGCCACAGCACGGCACCCAACATCGGTATCGCCATCACCGCCTTAAAGCGCACCATCCACATACCGGGTTTCGGCAGCCACTTGGTCCACACGGGGACGAGCGTCAGCAACAGCCACGGGAACGCCATGCCGAGTCCTAAGGCGGCAAAAACCGGTACTGCAATCCACGCCTCCTGCGTAACGGCGTATCCGAGAGCGGCTCCCATAAAGGGCGCCGTGCAGGGACTCGCAACGACCACGGCAAGTACCCCCGTCCAAAAACTGCCGGCGGGGCCTGTTGTGGGGAGCGACTTCGCGGCGCGGCTGTCGGCTAAGTGAGTCGCAGCCGTAAATTCAAAGAGCCCGAAGAGATTGAGAGAAAGCGCCGTGAAAAGGAGTGCCAAAATCGCCACGACGCCGGGACTCTGCAGCTGAAAGCCCCAGCCCACCGTACTGCCCACGTGCCGCAGGACGAGAAGAATTCCTGAGAGCACGAGCATCGTCGCCAAAAGGCCGCCGGTGAAGGCAAATCCGTGTACCGTAAGGGAACCGCGGCGGCGGGAGGTATCCACCAACTGCAGAATCTTGAGACTCAGTACCGGGAAGACGCAGGGCATGAGGTTGAGGATCAAGCCTCCTAAGAACGCAAAGATGACGGCGGCTTTCACCGTAAGGGATACCGCGGGGGCCGAACTTTCCGTCTGCAGTTCGATGCGGCTTTCCTTTGCAGAGGCTGCGGGCGCAGCGGCGTCCTGCAGAGGGGCTACCGTACCTTTTTCCAAGGGAAGCGTCGTTTCAATGGCCCAGCCCCTTTCCAAGGGACCGCCGTCGGCGACGATGATCCCCGTGAGACTCTCAGGATTCGCTGCCAGGTCTTTGTGGGAGGTGAGATAAAGAGACGTGACGCCGTGTGCACGCTCAATTCTCTCCGGTCCCTTAAAGTCGATCTGTCGGCCGTCCGTGGGAATAAATTCCACCCGGCGGTCGATGCGACCGGCAAGCCGCGGAAAATCAATGCGGATGCGGTTGTCTTCGATCACGGCCTTGATGTCTGTCTGTTCGACGACTTCCGGCGTGTTGCGACTCGTGAGATCAAAAAGGGGCGCCGCGGGCGACGGGTCGCTTGCGACCCGTACGGGCACCGTGAATTTCACCTCGGTTTCCCCCGGAACGCATTGTTCCTTACAGGCGAGCCATTCCACCTTGGCGCGGATGGTGCCCGAAGTGCCGTAAGGGGTTCCCCAGGGAATGTCGAGTTTGAAAGGAAGCAGCACGTCGCCCTGGTAGATGAAACTCGTGACGGGTCCCGTCGTAATGCGTTTGGGGAGCGGCCAGTCAAGAGGCGTCATTTCCCAACGGCGCGGCAGCTGCCACGTGACCGAGGTGCTGTAGCCCGAATCGCCCGGAAACTTCCAGTAGGTATGCCACCCGGGAGCATGCTTTAAGAGAACACCGACTTTGTAGACGGCTTTCGGGGTGCCCGCCGTGCGGTCCGCGACGATTTCCGCGGTGACGGCGGGTTTTTCGTTCCCGCCGAACGCTCCCCCGAAGGGGGCGGCTGCGGCAGCGACGGAAAAAAAGCCCGCGGCCGCAGCAAGGATTGCCGTCAGACGGCGGCTGAACTGAGAAAAATCAACCATGCGTCGTGACGGTCGGTTAGAGAAGGGCGAAGGCTTCGCGGGCCGCGGCAATCGTGGCGTCGATGTCTTCGTCGGTATGCGCGGCGGACATGAAGCCCGCTTCGTAAATGGAGGGAGCCAAGTAAACGCCGCGGTTGAGCATTTCATGGAAGAACTTCCCGAAGACGGCGGCGTCTGCCTTCATCACGTCCGAGAAGCCGTTGGGGAGCGCGGGGAGGAAAAATAGCCCCATCATGCCGCCTAAACTCCGGGCGCAGAAGTCGACCCCCGCGTCCTTGGCGGCTGCGGTAAGGCCTTCGGTGAGGCGCTTCGTCTTTGCGGAAAGGACGTCATAGAACCCGGGCTTCTGAATTTCTTTCAGAGTGGCGAGACCGCAGGCGACGGCGACCGGGTTCCCCGACAGAGTGCCTGCCTGATACACCGGGCCTTCGGGAGCGATCGTCTTCATGATGTCGCGGCTTGCGGCAAACGCAGCCACGGGCATCCCGCCTCCGATTACTTTGCCGAACATTGTGATGTCGGGTCTGACGTGGTAGACGGACTGCGCGCCCTGCAGGGCCACGCGGAACCCCGTCATCACTTCGTCCACGATCATGAGGGCGCCGTACTTCGTGCAGAGCGACCGCATCGTGTCGATGAATTCCTGTGTCGCAGGCACCATGTTCATGTTCCCCGCGACCGCTTCGACAATGACGCAGGCAATATCATCGCCGTGCGCCTTAAAGCACGCTTCAAGCGCCTCGGGGTTGTTGTATTCGAGAACGATCGTGTGTTCGGTGAAGCTCGCGGGAACACCGGCGGAAGACGGATTTCCGAACGTGAGCATGCCGGAACCGGCTTTCACGAGCAGGCTGTCGGAGTGGCCGTGGTAGCACCCTTCGAACTTCACGATCTTGTTGCGCTTCGTGTAGCCGCGCGCGAGACGGATGGCACTCATGCCGGCTTCGGTGCCGGAACTCACGAGCCGCACCTGTTCACAGTTGGGCATGATCTTGAGGATTTCTTCCGCAAGGAGCGTCTCGCCTTCCGTCACGGCGCCGAAAGAGAGGCCGTTCGCGACCGCTTTTTCCACGGCTTCGATGACGGCCGGATGGTTGTGCCCCAGAATCATCGGGCCCCAGGAGCCGATGTAGTCAATGAAGCGGCGGCCTTCGGCGTCCCACATATAGGCGCCCTGGGCGCGGCGGATAAAGCGCGGTGCGCCGCCCACGCTGCGGAAAGCGCGTACGGGGGAATTCACGCCGCCGGGAATGGATTTGGCGGCACGTTTAAAGAGTTCTTCATTGATACCCATTTTGGATAGCCTGTATCAGTTATGTTGGCGGCCGCACAGAGGCGGCCGCGGAAATAAAGGTCGGAGCAGTTCTCCGATTGCGGTTACGAGTGAGTGTAGCAACCGGAGGTCTCGCTTTGGCTTAAGACGGCATCAGAAAGCGACGCCCGCGCCGAGGTAAAACTGCACGGGAGCGGGTTGGAAAACGACGTCATCCTCGGGGGCCACGCCGTGGTAGCGCGGGAAGTTGAGGTTCATGCCGCCTACGATGCGCGTGTGATCCGACGGCGCCCAGGTGATGCCTGTCTGCACGGAAGGATAGACGGCGTGGCTCGTCGTATCGGTGTCCTTGCTTTCGAGTTTGGAGTAACCGACGCCGGCGCCGGCGTGCAGGCGCCAGCTGTCTGACGGATAGAAGTGGTACTGGACGCTCGCGGTGTAGTTCGTCTGCTTCCAGGTTTCCGTGGCATACCCGGCGCCGTGCGTGTCGTGTTCGGCGCGACTTGCTTCAAAGCCCACCGCCCAATGGTCGGTCACGAAGTGACGCAGCCCCACGAGCCCGCCCTCGTCCGAGGTGGCCATAAAGCCTTTTTCCGTGGCGGAGTCCTGACGCTCCCACATCCAGGCGCCGTAAAGTTCCGTGCGGGCCTTAAAGTGTGAGGACTCGGGAAGCGGCAGCGTGCGGCTTTCCCGATCGTCCGTCTGAATCCGCGAGAAGAAGAAAAAGACGTTGGAGATGGGAATGTACGTCATGTAAAAGTCGACGTTTTTGTACCCGGCGCTCACCAAGGGGAGCGGTGCCGGAATCGGGTACCAGTAGTAGTCCTCGCGGAAGGTGAGCCCTAAGAGGTAGCCCGCGCCCAAGTGAAAGTCGTTGCCCATGTCCCAGCGACCGAGCCAGGCGTAGCCCATGAAGGGTTCGACGGAGTAGTGAGAATCCGAAAACGCGATGGCGTAGACCATGCGTTCGTTGCCGCGTTCGTCGATGACGGATTTTGCGATGCCGCCGCCCCAGGGATAACCGTTTTCTTCATGACGGTTGTCGTAATCCCAGCTAGGGTGGTTGGTGTAGAGGGGGAGAATGAGGCTCGTTTTGCCTTCGTTCATGACGCGCAGGAAGCCGTCGGCCTGATCTGCAAAGAAGCCGTCATTCGTTGTAGCGTAGCCGCTCGGCAGACTGTAGGCGATTTCATCCAGAAATCCCGCATCGGCGGACGAAGCGGCGATAAGGGTACAGGCCGCTGCAGCGGCACAAGCAGTAAGACGATTGGGGGTCATAAATAGTAAAAAGCCCGGGGCATCACAAAAAGACGGACGCATGCAGGACGCTGGAATGTGAATTGATGGTTACGGCGGCAGAACGGGACGTTCTGCTGCTTAAATTGTATTTTGGTCGCTGATGATAAAGGAAAGTCTGAGACTTTGCTTTTTTTTGAGCAGTTTCCGGAAAAAGTCGAAGGACAAAATCAGACACTGAGCCAACGCTTTAAGACGGTACAAAGCTGATTAATAACTCGGCGTTGCAAAAAGTGAAAAACGGGTTGCGATGCGGAGAAAAAACGCGTAAAGTCCCGCCCGCTGCAGTCGGACGGCTGATCGCGGGCAACTAGCTTTGCATGAGGAAAGTCCGGACTCCAGAGGGCGCCGTAGCAGGTAACGCCTGCCCGCCGTGAGGCGAGGATCAGAGCAACAGAGACGAGCCGGTTCAGTCCGGGTGAAACGGGCAATCTCTACGGGGAGCAACATCAAGTAAGCAGTCGTTTGATTCCGGCCCGGAAGAAGACTGCGGGTAGATGGCTAGAGGCGTCGCGCGAGCGGCGCAGTAGATGAATGATCGGCACTGAGAGGGGAAACTCTTTCAGCACATAATCCGGCTTACAGACCGGCTGCAGTCACCGAACATCAAGAAAAACGCCTTCGTTCCTTGTGTGGGATCGAAGGCGTTTTTGGCAAACGACCGAGATTACTTCAGGCGGATGCGGCCGTCAACGGCAATCGCTTCGCCCGTCGCTTCCGAAATCATCAGGGGGTTGATGTCGAGTTCGACGATGTCCGCGAAATCTGTGACCAACTGCGAAATGCGCATCAACGTTTCTTCAACCTTCGCAATGTCCGCAGGTTTGGTTCCTCGGGCACCTTCAAGAAGTTTGAAGGCCTTGACGGAGCGCACGAGGTCGTGGGCGTCGACATCGGTTAAGGGTGCCAAGGAGAACGCCACGTCCTTCATCACTTCCACAAAGACGCCGCCCAAGCCGAACATGATCATGGGGCCGTACTGCGGATCGCGCGCGACGCCGCAGACGAGTTCGCGTTTGCCGGTGACCATTTCCTGAATGATGACGCCCTCGAGGCCCTTTTCCCAACCGCGTTCGGTGAGTTTGGCGATGAGGTCGCGGTATTCGCGGCGCAGATGTTCTGCGTTTTTGATGCCGACGCGTACGCCCCCTACGTCCGTCTTGTGGGAGATCGTCTTGGAGGTCATCTTCATCACGACGGGGTACCCCATGGCGTCAGCAGCCGCCACGGCCTCGTTTTCGGTCGTCGCAAAACGGCTACCGCAGACGCGGATGCCGTAGTGCGCCAACACGTCGATGCTTTCGCGCGTCGTAAGTTCGGTGCGTCCGTCGGCGCGCACCGCTGTGAAAAGCGCTTCGACTGCGGCTTTGTCAACGGTGTAGGCGGGAACCTTCCCTTCGGGACGCGCAAGCCACAGCCGCTGCTGGTTCAAACGCATCAAACCGTCCACCGCCTGTTCGACGTACATGAAGAACGGCACTGTCACCGGCATCTCGGACAATTCCGAGAAGAAGCGGCTTTCGGTCATAAAGACGCCGACGATGGGCTTTTCGGGGTGTTCGGCACGGATGCGCATCAATTCCTTGGCGACGTCGATGTCCTTTAAGCCCAGGAACGGAAGGTAAATGACGATCACCATGTCGACGTTGGGATCGGCGAGCACCGTTTCCGTCGTGCGCCGGTAGTGTTCCAAGGGCGCGGACGCAATCATGTCGATGGGGTTTTTCACCGAAGCCGCCACGGGGAGGAAGGACTTCAATATTGCGCGGGTTTTGTCCGTGATCTGAGCCATCTGCATGCCGTATTCGCAAATGGCGTCGGTGGCCATGATGCCGGGGCCGCCGGAATTCGTAATGACGGCGACGCGGTTCCCCTTCGGAATCGGGCAGTTCGAAAAGACTTTGGCGGTTGCAAAAAGGTTTTCAAGCGACTGTTCGCGGATGACGCCGCTCTGACGTAAAAGGGCGTCAGCGGCCCGATCTGACCCCGCAAGGCTCCCCGTGTGGGAACTTGCAGCCGACGCCCCAGCGGCGGAGCGGCCGGCTTTAAGCGCGAGAATGGGCTTCTTTTTCGTCACACGGCTCGCGAGACGGCGAAAGTTCGCGGGATTCTGAATGCTTTCCATGTAAAGGAGAATTTGACGCACGTCGTCCACGTTCTCCCAGTATTCAATCGCGGTTTCAGCGTTTACGTCCGCCTGGTTCCCGATTGAAATGAACTGTGAAAAGCCGATGTTGAGGTCTTTGAGAATGTTGAGGATGCCGCCCCCTAAAGCGCCCGACTGCGACACAAAGCCGATGTCGCCGCGCTGCGGAAGGCTTTCCGCGAAGCAGCCATCCATTTTGACGGCAGGGTCGGTATTGACGACGCCCAAGCAGTTGGGGCCCACGCAGCGCATGCCGTAGGCGCGCACTTTTTCGAGAAGCTGTTTTTCAAGTTCCGCGCCTTCTTCGCCCGCTTCCTTAAAGCCCGCACTGATGATGCAGAGTCCCTTGATACCTTTTTCGTGGCACTGATCGATCGTGGGGAGTACGAAGACGTTTTTAACGACGATGATCGCGAGGTCGACGTCGCCCGGAATGTCGCACACCGACGGATACGCCTGCAGGCCTTCGATGACGCCGCCCTTGGGGTTCACGGGGTAAATTTTCCCTGTGAAGCCGTATTCAATGAGGCGCTTCAAAAGGTCGCTGCCGATGGTGTTGGGCTTGGTGGACGCACCGACCACGGCGATGGCGCCGGGTTTCATGATGCTGTCGAGAATCGTCATAAAAAACCTCGCGAAATGGAAAAGGCCGGGATGAAAGGGAGGCGCCGCATAGGGACTCAAATAAATCGGCCGGCAATTCATTAATCGTAGCAAGAAAGCGGCGCGGGGGAAAAGGTCTTTCGGGGGATGGACGTTAAGCCGTCGGGATGAGGGGGAGACGTGGGTTGAACTGTTGAGAAAGTAGAAAGGGAGCGGTATCGACGCAGACTTGTGGAGCCGTATGCGGGAAATCAGCACGTACGGTTCTGAGGGGGGGGGCACCCAAAACAATGGGTGACCTCTCTACTCGCTAGCGAGGTACCTTAATTCCTCAGCCCCCAATAAGCTTGCCCGTCACTGTCTTCGCTGACGATCTGCCGCAGGTGCCCGTGTCCCAACGCACCGCCCTGGATGGCGACGTTTTTGAGGTTTCCGTTGTCGTAGTAGTTGAATTTGAGCGAATACGACCGGTACGGTACCTGAGCATCTTCTTTGCGGTCGGCGGCCCGCACGACGCACAACCTTAGGTTTTCCGCGGTCGTACCGACGGGATCTGCACAGTCCAGACGCCAAATATCGCCTTGGCTGACGATGCGCGTAGCGCCTAGCGCCCCGATAAAAGCGGCGATGAGGGGTTTCTCGCGCTCCATGGTCGTTTCGGAATCGAGCGTTTTCAGTTTCCCCGCGGCAAAGAGTTTTGCCAGAAGCGGCATGACCTGTGCTGCCACCGTGAACGCCTGTTTTTCGATTTTGCGCCGTTGAAAAAGACGGTAGAAACGCTTGTTTTCGTAGTAAAGGAGCCAGAGGACGGAAAGGCAGATAAGGCCGTTGATGCTGCGGTTTGCTTCATAGGCGTAGCAGACGGCGGCATCGGCGGCGAGCATCAGCAGGAGACTCAGGTTGCTCGGCACAAAGACAGACAAAAGGCTCACGCCGCGCGAGGAGGCCCACCAGCAAACGAGCTGAATGGTGAGGGCAGTGAAAAGAAGGGGCGTCGAGTTGTCGGCAAGCCAATAGAGAAGGTCAGAAAACATCGCGTTAAAAACGTAGCGGAAAAAGAGCGGCGCAATTATGACGGAACTTGCTGTGAGCGGGGACGACTTTCTGTATGAAATCGAGTCGTCCGTTTTGTTAATGCTGCATGTTCTCCGTTTCGCCCTGACGCTGAAAGTTCACAATACGGCGGCTGCCTCCGGCTTTACCAACAGCGGCGTAAAGCCCCGTCGTTCAGGGCGGGGATATAAGCCGCGCAAGCCAGGCGCAGACTTCATATA
>UQUM01000046.1 GCA_900544255.1 uncultured Sutterella sp. | reverse complement strand
AACCGAAGCTACAATGAGCTTATGAACTTTCTACAAGCTCCATAGCGTCTGAGTGCAACTTTTTTGGGAAGTTAAGGTTTGACGTGGTTTCTCTAAATGCGGTGCATAATGACAGTCATGACAGCCGCTCCTGAATCTAATCCCTGCTTCGCGCTGGAACTGGCACTGCGTATTGACAGTGCCGGTCGTAAGCGTTTGGACAGAGACTTCGATTTCGGGCGTCAGCTTGTCAATGCCACCTTGGGTACCGCTCTGGGCCGTCGTACGCAAATGCGTCAGACGCCGGAGTGGAAAGCCGCCTGCACCATGCCCAAAGGCAAGGAACGCACGAAGGCCTTCTCTGAGCTTTCGAAGCGATTCGGTATCGCCTCGGCCTACGACTTTGAAAAGATCCTGCAGACTCATGCCAATGCCAGCGGTCGAGCCAAACAGCTCAACAGCGACGTTAAGCAGGTGCTCGCCGACGATCTTTGGAAGTCGTGGTCGAATTGGCTTTTTGATGGCAAGGGGCGTCCTCGCTTCAAAGGCGCTTCGCGCGGTCTGCATTCCCTTCGGGGGAAGAAGAACGCGACCGGTATCAGCTGGAAGCCGGACGAACAACGTGTTCGTTACGGCGGCAAGCTCTATCGGGTACACATTCCTGCAAAGGACGTCTACGCCCGAGGAGCTCTGCGCGACCCGTCGGATCCGACGAAATGGCGCAAGGTCAAATACTGCACGCTGGTTCGCAAGACGATCTATGGAAAGGCGAAGTACTTCGTACAGATCCTTTTCGAAGGTTGTCCGCCGACGAAAATCGTGCCAACTCCAAAGACTTTGGAGGTCGGCATCGATCCCAGTATGCAGAACATGACGCTGGTCTTCAATAACGGTGCCGTCGCCAAGGTGACGACAACGCCGTCGGTTGAAGACCGAACTCGTGACATTCGCCGTCTGCAGCGGGCGATGGATCGCTCGCGGAGGGCGACGAATCCTGAAAACTTTCAAGAAAACGGTGTTGCGAAGAAAGGCGCCAAGGTTTGGAAACAGTCCAAAGCCTATCGGCAACTCCGTAACGAGGTCGCGAACCTGCAGAGACGCCGAGCGGCTACCCGTAAACGCGACCATGGGAAGCTCATCAACCTCATTCTCCAGAGTGCCGGACATATCCGCGTTGAGGAGAACTGTTGGAAGGCTTTCCAACGAAACCGGTTCGGTAAATCGGTGGGTGACGGTGCACCGTCGGAATTCATTCAACGACTTTTGAGCAAGGCAGAAAGAGCCGGTTCGACAGGCATTGAGATGGATCCTCGAGGCATCAAACCCACGCAGTGCGATCCCCTGACCGGTGCATTTAAGAAACACGCACTTTGGGAGCGGCGCATACGATTGGGAGAGACGAATCTCTTCCTTGAACGTGATGTGGCGGCTGCTCTCAATCTGCTTTTCCATAACCCGGAAACGGGTGAACGAGATGCCGTTGGGGAAGTTGCCTTCCTTGAAGCCGTGAAACCGATATGGCTGGATGCTGGCATTCTCGTGGAAGTACCAGCTGCAAACAGGCTGTCGAAGCGCGAGCTGAGACAGATCCTGCGGAACGGGATAAAACCTGTTTCCGTAGAGCGGCTGCATCCGAAAACGTTTCTCAGCAGCGTCGGTGACGTTGAGTCGAAGGAGATGCCTCAGGGGATTTGCTTCGGCTTGAAGAGCCCGCTGATTAAAGAAACCCCGTTACTTCAGTGACGGGTGGTTTAGGAAAAAAGAATCCCGGCACGGCAGCTACCGAACCGGGATGTTCTTTTACGGCGAAGGATTATTTCTTCCAGAAGCCCTTACGCAGCACCACGCGGTAGCCGTCGGGGTCTTCGTAGCAGGCGCTCGCGCCGTCGTTGTAAAGATCGGGCACCGGTACCTGCGAGAACCCGGCGTCAAAGAGGGCTTTTAAGCGCGCTTCCCAGAGTTCGGGTTCCGGGATCGAGAAGACCATGAAGTGGTTGACGGACGAGGCACGCGGCACGGGATCGGCATCGCGTTTGGCGGAAATCTCGATCTGATAGGGCCAGTGCTTGTGGCCGAAGATCACACCGTCCCAACCCTGCTGCTCGGTGTAGCGGTCGAGGATTTCAAATCCGAGCCCGTCGCGGTAGAAGTTGACGGAACGTTCGAGATTGTCCGTCGGGTGCGAAAAGCGCAGTTTGGGTGTGTTTTCCATAGTGAGCCTCACAAAGAAAATAAGAAAACTCAGAACGTCGTGAGAGTCGGCGTACCTAAGCGGAATGCCTGATTATAGGCGGCCGGACGCGGAATTTTGCAAACGTCGGCAACCGTGCGGGCGAAGCGCGGAACCATTGCTTAGAATCCGTTCTGTTCTGACGGCGGAGCCCCGAAAAACAGGGCTTTGCGAGTGATCTGATTTTTGAGACTAAAAGGACGGACGATGGCGACGAAGAAGACGAAAACGCCTGCGGTGACGGGTGACGCGTTGGTGCTCGGGGTTTATGCCGGCGAGAAAGGAAGTGAACTGACGGCGGGAGCGAAGACCGCTGCCAAAGATTGCCCGGTTTTGAAGACTCTGGCGGACGCCGGTGAACTCAAAACGGGCGCCGGAGACGTGACGGTCATCTACTATCCGGAAGGCCTCGGGTATCGGCGTCTTGTCGTTGCTGGGCTCGGAAAAGCGGAAAAGTTGACGCTTCCCGTTGTCGGTAAGGTCGTGACGACCGCGGTGAAGGCAGCGGACGCAGAAGATATTGATTTCAATGTATCCGATTGGGATGTGGCGGATGTGGATTCAGCGGATCTTCTGCGTTATGTCGCCCGGACGGCGCTCCTTGCCGGCCGCCCTGAAGAGACTCTGAAGAGTACCCCGGCTAAAGGAAAGACGCTCGCGGGCATCGGTTTCATCGACAGCGATGAGGACGAAGCGACAGCAATGCTCACGGCTGCGAAAGCGGAGGCCGACGCTGTTGCATGGGCCAAGCGCTTGGCTGAATTGCCTTCGAACGCGTTGACGCCGGAATTGTTGGCGGACGCCGTTGAGACGTTGGCGGACGAAACGAAGGGGCTTGAGGCCGTCGTTTGGGATTGGGAAGACATCCGTGAACAGATGGCGGGACTGACGGCCGTCGGTATCGGTTCGGACAACCTTCCCGTCTTTATCGAATTAAATTACCGGGGTGCCGGCGACGCTAAGCCCTACGTGTTGGTAGGAAAGGGCGTCACGTTTGATGCAGGCGGTATTTCTCTCAAACCCGCCCGCGGCATGGATGAGATGAAGTTTGATATGTCGGGCGCAGCGGTGGTGTTGGCGGCGGTGAAGTATGCCGCCGACATGAAGCTTCCCATCAACGTGACGGCTTTGGTGCCTGCGTGCGAAAATCTGCCGTCGGGGGGCGCCGTGAAGCCGGGGGATGTCATTCGCTATGACAACGGAAAGACGGTGGAAATCCTCAATACGGATGCGGAAGGCCGGCTGATTTTGGCGGACGCTCTGCTGCGGGCGGACGCTTTGAATCCCGCAACCGTCATCGATGTGGCGACTCTTACGGGGGCCTGCATCGTGGCGCTGGGTCACGACGTGAGCGGGCTCTTTACGGAAGACGCGGCGCTGCAGGATGATTTGCGGTACGCCGCGGATGCCGCGGGGGATGCCGTGTGGCCGATGCCGGTGAATGATGAATTCCGGGCGATGTTAAAGAGTGCAGCGGCCGATCTTGCAAACATCGGTCCTGCAGGTTGCGCGGGCGCGTCGACGGCGGCAGCCTTTCTTTCCGAATTCGCGCCGTCCTGCCCCTGGGCGCATTTGGATGTGGCCGGAACGGCGAATACGCATTCCGGGCTCAAACATTCGACGGGGCGTCCCTTGCCCCTTTTAATGAACTGGCTCAACCTGAAGGCGTTTGATCGGCCGACGCCGGACGTGGTGGTAACCAAGCGGGGAACGAAATGAAACGGTGGCTTGCGGCGGCTTTAGCGACGGCGTTGCTCACGGGTTGCTCTAAAGGGGACGTGGCGGACGTGTCTTTGGGGATATTCACGTTTAAAGACATTGAGGTGAATGCCTTTGTCGATCCGTTGGTACCGGGTGTGACGTGTCACGTGGCTTCGATTAAGGCGCCCTTATCTTTCACCGATCCCGCAGATTCGGCGGTGTCCTGTCGTCAGACCGGGGACATCACGCCCATCATGATCGAACGGATTCGGCACGGCGGCAACGGGGAAGTGGTGTTTTCCAAGTCAAAGAGCGTTTTTTTGCAGCGCCTGAAAATCCGTCGGATTTTTGACGCCGAACATCAGACGCTCGTGTACTTGTCCTACGCAACGAAAGAAACGACCGGCAGTTATCAGCACAGCATTTCGACGATCCCGCTTTGGGGAACGTCGGCGTATGTGAAGCCCGAGGAGAAGCCCGCTGCCACCGGAAAATAATCCTATGGAACAGATTGACTTTCATTTCGGCGTCGCGAACCGGACGGTCTATGTCGCCAAACTCATCAAGAAGGTGCAGAAGATGGGATTGTCGGTGGCTGTGTGGGGGCGGGACGACATTCTCATGAAACGCGCCTACGATGATTTGTGGCGGTTTGAAGATCTGACCTTTATTGCCCACTGTTGGGTGGGGGATGCGCACGAAGCGGACTGCACGGTGCACTTCGGAAAGGATTTGGCGAAGCTGCCGACAAGCGACGTGTTGGTACTCTTGGACGAAGAAGTGCCCGCGGATTGGCAGAACGCCCTGAAGCGGTTTAAACGCGTCGTGGACATTGTGAGCCAGCGCGAGACCGAACTTCAAAATGCCCGCAATAGATATAGAATTTATCACCGCTCTGCAGGAGTCGTCCTGCGAGCCTTTGACAGGAGCAAAAGTTGAATCCGACCTTCAGTTCCCCGGTGCTCACGGAACGCTGCACCTACCGTTGGGAAGACTTGGAAAAAGCCGCCCAGGGTATTTTTACCGATGAACTCCGCGCGGAGCAGAAAAGACTCTCGTCGGATTATGCGACGGCGCACGTGGGAGAGGCCGTTTCGGAGTTTGAGTCGCTTGCCGCACTGACGGCGACGGAATCGGTGAAAGCGGCACCTGTCGCCGGGTTCAGTGTGCCCAATCGTGACGAAGCAGGATTCCTTGTAAAGACCGCGAACCCTGAAAAACCGCATCGGACGTTCTTTGAGCCGCCTCGGGTTACCATTCCGACGCGTTCGGAGCCGATGACTGCCGCGGCGGTGACGCCGCAATCCGCCGTTACCGAAGCCGATCTTGAACGCGTGGCGGAAGCGACGGCGCAGGCGGTGACGGAAAATCTCCTGGGGCAGATTGACGTCCTGGTGGCAGCCGTGTTGACGGAGGCCGCAGGCAAGGTGAAAACGGAAATGGCGGCGGCCGTGAACGAAGCCGTGGCGCGGGGTATCCGTGAAGGGCTTGAGAAGGCTCGCCGACACGCATAGCATCGAACGTTGAAAACGAAACCCCGACAGGTGAAGAAACTTGTCGGGGTTTCGTTTTGAAAAAGAGGACTTCAACCGCGGGCGGCGGTGAGCAGGGCGTTAACGGCGTCCCCGTATCCGGTTGCAGTCTTTTTGCCGAAAACGGCGGAACCCGCAACGAAGATTTCCGCACCGGCTTCGGCACAGGCTCGGATGGTGGAGGCATTGACCCCGCCGTCCACTTCGATCGGGATACGCCGTCCGGTGGCCTCGAAATAGCGGTCGCAGCGCGCCTTGACTTCGCGGATTTTTTCAACGGTGCCGGAAATGAACTTTTGACCGCCGAACCCGGGGTTGACGCTCATCAGGAGAATGAGGTCGATTTTGTCCATTTCGTAGTCAAGGTACGTCAGGGGCGTCGCAGGATTAAAGACGAGCCCCGCTTTGCAGCCCGCGTCGCGGATGGCGGTGAGCGTCCGGTCAATGTGGCGGCTCGCTTCGCAGTGAAACGTAATGATGTCGGCACCGGCCTTCGCAAAAGGTTCGATGAGACTGTCCACGGGTTCCACCATGAGGTGCACGTCCACCGGGAGTTGGGTGTGAGGGCGCAGGGACTTCAGTACGAGCGGCCCCACCGTGAGGTTGGGGACATAGTGATTGTCCATGACGTCATAGTGGAGCCATTGGGCGCCGGCCGTTTCGACGGCTTTCACTTCGTCGGCAAGAAACGCAAAGTCGGCGGACAACAGAGACGGCGCAATGTAGATTTGGCCTTTTTCGGGGAAAAGAGACGTTTCGGGCATGGTGGAAATAATGAAAAACCCGCCGGCAGACGGCGGGTCGTGAAAAGAAAAGAATTAAGCCGCGGCGATCGGGCTCTTACGGCGGATGCGCTTATCTTCCGGACGCATGCGTTCCAAAAAGTCCACCGGATAGAAGCCGCAGCGGACTTTGCCGCGGGACGCAACCTGAGTGACCGTGCCGTCGTGAGCCGCCTGCAGACAGTCGGCAAACTTATGGTAGGCGTCCGTTGAAGAAAACACGCGGAACGCGTCTTTTTCTTCCGCCGTGACGAGCGAACTCGGGCCCAAAAGGGCCCAGTCACGACCGTGGAACGTAATCATGACGGCATTGCCTTTGGCGGCCGTGCCGGCGTACATGGAAAAGTTGTGCAGTACAACAGTAGAAGTTGCTCGGATCATTTTTTAGCTCTCCCGTGTGGTATTTACCGAAATCAGCCCCTGTTTTTTTATCGGAGTGAACGGGGGATCCCGGCATTTCACAAATTCAGAACATTTTACTCAAAAAAGAAAAATGAGCTTTAAGAAATGGTGAAATTTTTGTAAAGATTTCCAAGTAAATAGGGGCAGAGGCAAGGATTAGGCGGATTCTCCTAGGAAAGACGCAAGGGCGGATGGCGCCACAGAAAAAGCCCGTCAGCAGGAAAGGCCGGCGGGCTTTGTTCGCGGGATATGAAAAATCAGACTTTTACTTCAGCGTAAAGGCTTTCGATGGCATCCGCAAAACGAATGCGCATCGGACCGCGCTTTAACTTTAAGGTCGGGGTCATGAGACCGTTTTCAATCGACCACGGTTCGAGGAAGAGCCGAACCTGGCGCGGAACGGCGTAGTTCGGGAAGCCGGCGGCCGCGGCCTTCACGCGGCGCAGTACGGCCTGACGGGCTGCACGGGTATCAAGCGACAGAGGATCATCGGCGTCAAGTTTGAGTTCCGCCGCAAGTTTCTTCCACTCCTGAGCAATGAGAACGACGAGCGCGGCGATATAGGGACGGTTTTCCCCCACCACCATCGCCTGGCTTACGAGATGGTCACTTTCAAGCGCCTGTTCGAGATCCGCGGGCGGTACTTTTTCCCCGGTGCTCGTCACGATGATTTCCTTGATGCGTCCCTTGATGCGGATATGGCCGTCGCTGAAGATGTCGGCCTGATCGCCCGTCCGGAGCCAGCCGTCTTCGGTAAACACGGCTTTCGTGTCTGCGGGACGGTTCCAGTAGCCGTTCATAAGGGAGGGGCCGCGCATCTGCAGTTCGTCGTTGTCGCCCACGCGCACTTCAATGTTGACGAGCGCCGGTCCCACGGTCTGCGGATGGTTGTCGCCCACTTTGTTGACCGACATGATGGGGGCGGTTTCCGTCATACCGTACCCCTGCAGGATGTTGATGCCGAGCCCCAAGAACGTACGGCTCACTTCAGGGTTGAACGCGGCGCCGCCCGAAATGAAAATACGGGGGCGTCCGCCGAAGATGCCGCGGATGCCGGCTCCCACTTTCTTGTCGAGGAACCCGGCAATGAGCGGATCAAAAAGCGAAAGGAACCCGCCTTGAACCGGAAGACCGTTGTCGCGGCAGAAACGACGGTACCCGACGTCGACCGCCGTGTGAAAGAGCTTCTGCACAAAGGCCGGTTTCTTGACGAGGGCGTCCTGAATTTTGTCGTAGACCTTTTCATAGATGCGCGGCACGCTCATCATGATCGTCGGACGGATGACCTTAAGGTCGTCGGCGAGAAGCCCGATGTTGCGGTTAAAAGCCACGCGGTTGCCGAACCCCATGGCGGTGTAGTACGTCGTCGTGCGCTCAAAGGTATGCGAGAGCGGCAGAAAGGCGAACCACACGTCTTCGGGTTCGGGGCAGAGGTTCTGCAGGACGCCCGTGACGTTGGCAAGAATTGCACGGTGGGTGAGCATGACGCCCTTGGGTTTTCCGGTGGTACCGGAGGTGTAGACGAGCGCCGCCAAATCCTGAGGCTCGGGGCCCGCGGGGAGTTCCGTGCCGTTGCCTTCCGTCAGCCACTGATCAAGTCCCACGACGCGCACGTCGCCGTCCTGATGCTCTTGAACGGGTTCGCCCGTGATGACGACGGTTTTCAGGGCGGGATGGTTTTCCGTGTCGCGGATCGCCTCCCAACGGTTCAGGCGCCCCGTGACGAGCAACTTCGCGCCGCTGTCGTTGATGATGTAACTTGAAGAACCGGCGGTATCGACGGCATGCAGCGGCACGGGAACGAGGGCGTTGGCGAGTACCGACTGGTCAAAAAGAATGGCGTTGATGCCGTTGGGAAGGAGCATCGCGCAGCGGTCGCCCTTCGTGAGACCTTCTTTAACGAGGGCATGGCGCCACCGCGTGATTTGTTCAACGGTTTCTTTAACGTTGATCGTCTTCCACGTTTTTTCCGTCGGCAGCCAGAAGGTGAAAAGCGGCAGATCCGGGCGCTTTTCCATGTGGTGCGTCAAGAGTTCAGGCAACACGCGGACGAGATCGAGTTCGCTGCGGCGGGCTTTAGCGGCATCTGAGAGCGTATAGGTCATAAGAAAACTTTGTTTTATTGTCTGTCGTTTCAAAGGACATCGGCTCGAGCCAAAACGGGACTCAGGGCAATGTCGGCGGGGTCGTGCAGCATTCGGATTCAGACAACGAACACAATCCCCGCAGTATGTATACGGAACTCTAACGCAAGACGATGAAATTGCGTTGTCAATAGCCTGAAAATCATCCGAACGGATGAATCGGAGAAAGAGGGGAATGTGCCGGAAGGCAGAAAATTCTGATATGCACCAACTTGGGGACGGTTCCTGAAAAGATGAGAGTGCCGATATAGTGTTAACCCTAAATTAAATTTAGTCATGTCAATCTGTCGAAAATTGACAAAAGCAATTAAGGGTTTGTACGATAGCGCCGTCTGCAGAAAAGGCAAAATTCAATGCGGCATTGCTCCTCGGCAAACCAAGGAAGCTGGACTCGGTCGTCCGGCTTTCGGCCAAAACTCAAGCAGACGACCATCAGCCGGTGAACGATCGGGAGTCGTTCATCGGCATTCTTTTTTTTGGGGACATTGAGATTGTTGTTCTGAATGTCGCTGTTAGCGATTGTGTAAACAATCTGTTTCGCGTTGATGAACGTCAAGTGCTGAGATTTATTACCATCGCGAATTCGAAGGACTAAATCATATAAAAACGCACCGTATTGGTGCGGGCGAGCGGACGATTCACAGCGAGGTGGGCTTCGCTAAAATCCCTCCCGTTCTTTTTGTCTCGGAATGATGACGATGCAGCCTTTACTGATTACCTCCGCCGCCAACGAGCGGTTTCGCCGTTGGAAGAAAATTACCGAAAGTCCCCGGGCTGCCAAAAAGTTGGGGATGACGCTCGCCGAAGGGGCGCACTTGGCACAGGTGATTTTGGAGAAGGGGGCTCCCGTCTATTCCGTCATTCTGCGTGAGCACGGATTGAGTAAAGAAGCGGCGGAATTGGCAGGACAGCTTGCTGCCCTGCCGGACACCCGGGTTTTTGTGGTGAACGACGCGCTCTACGATCAGGTGAGTCCGGTGGAACATGGGTCGGGGCTCACTGTGGAAGTGAAGGTGGAGGAGATGCCGCGGCCGCATCGGGCGCTTAATGAAGATGCGCTTTACCTTGACGGCGTGCAGGACGCGGGAAACGCCGGTACACTCATCCGTACGGCTCTTGCTGCCGGTATTCGTTATATTGCAGCGGCGCCGGGTTCGGCCGGTCTTTGGTCGCCGAAGGTGCTGCGGGCCGGTATGGGGGCGCATTTCTCTGCCATCATTTACGAAAACGTGTTGCCCGAAGAATTGGATACGCTTTTTGCCGGCAAACGACTTGCGGCGGATGCACGCGGCGGTCGGGATCTCTTTCGGACGGCCGGATGGGAAAAAACGCCTACGGTCTGGATGATGGGGGCTGAAGGGCCGGGGTTGTCGGATCGGGCGCTTGCGGTGGCGGATGCCCGCTATCTCATTCCGATTGAAGCGGCCTGCGAGTCCTTGAATGTCGGGGCTGCGGCGGCCGTGTGCCTTTTTGAGCAGCGCCGTCGACGATTGCTGGCACATTGATAGAGAAGGCGGCTTGATCTGTGACTGAAGTCGCAGTTTTACGTCGACATTTCTATCAAGGTGGTATTTTGAATCGGCGAATATGCCTCAGACGGGGGGCGGCCGGAAAAGTCGGCAGCTGTGACGCTTTTTTGCAACACTTTGACAAAAATTAAGGCGTAAATCCCTGCCCGCAAGGCCTCGGCCCTTGCAGGGAGCGGCCTCTGAGCTATACTCACCGCACATTACCTTCATCTCACAGGAGATTACCCATGAATAAGGTTGAACTCGTTGCTGCCATCGCTGACAAGGCCGGCATTACCAAGGCCGACGCGGAACGCGCTCTCAATGCTTTCACGGAAACCGTGGAAGAAACCCTCAAGAAGGGCGAACAGATTGCGCTCGTCGGCTTCGGTACCTTCGGCATCGTTGAGCGCGCTGCGCGCGAAGGCCGCAATCCCGCGACCGGCAAGACGATCAAGATCCCTGCCAAGAAGGCTCCGAAGTTCTCGGCCGGCAAGGCGCTGAAGGACGCCGCTGAAAAGGCGAAGGCGAAGAAGTAATTCGCGCTTTCAGGCACATGAAGCAAAAAAACCGGTTCGTCGCCGGGTTTTTTGTTGACTGAAAGTTGAGTTACGCCGCTTCCAACACGAAAGTGCCCTCAGGATTTAAGTTCGGCAGGTACCGACGGTAAGTCCGAAGGAGGTCTGCCTGGGGATCTGCGTCTTTGAAGTAGGCGGGGTAGCAGGCTTTCGCAAGAAAGTGTGTGAGGTGCCAGTCGATGATACTTCGGAGACTGCCGTGATCGACGCCGTAGACGCGGTGGTGACGGACGGCGGAAAGCATCTGCCACGAGGGGCGCTTCATAAATTTTGAGAGCCGCTTGCGGGCGTCGGCTTCAGAGACCGTAAAGCCCATTTTCATCTGATCGGCCGCCCCTCCGGTCCAAAGACTCCCCGCGACGAAAATGATTTCCGGATTTTTCCGAATGACGTACTCTCGAGTGAGCGCGCCCCAGGGAGCGGGATTGTCGGCCGCGATGTTGTCCGCGGCGACGGACGCCAACATAGCGCCCCAGAGAATGGTCTTGTTGTAAGAATTGCCGACGGCGGCGACGCCGAGATTGCCGAGCTCCACGTAGACCGGGCGGTGTTTTTCTTTTTCCGGAATATCCGCAAGACGCGCCCGCAGCATTTCGGTGCCCATCGTCATTTCGCGCACGAGCGATAACGCTCGGTCGTCCGTGTCGGTGATGCGGCCGATGAGGTAGGTGGAGCGCGCGTGGTTTTCAGCGGTCATTGCGTGATAGTCGATGACCACGACGGCGATGCCGGCTTTCTCAAGAAGTGCCATGCGTTGCGCGTTGTCCCGGAATTTCGTGATGCTCGTGAGAAGAACGTCCGGTTTCAGCGCGAGGATTTTCTCGGTATTTAAGAGATTGTCGTGATAGCCGCCCACGGAAGGCAACGTTTTTAAAACCGGATAAGCGGCTGTAAAAACCTGATATTCGCCCGTGCGCGCCGTTTCCCAGTGATCGGCGGCAACCGCACAGACTTTGGCGAGGGATTCGGGCCCCGCGGTCAGTACAAAATTCGCGAGATAGTCTGCGACGACAATCCGCTTGGGATGAGCAGGCAGCGTGACGGTACGGTTCAAAACGTCGGTAACAGCGTCACCCGCGGCCCAAAGGGATGGTGCGGCGGCGCAGAGCGCAGCACCGGTGAGGAGATTTCGGCGGGAAAACATCATACGTGTGCCTCAATGGAAAATTCAGTAATAAGGTGGGGGTCGTCCGCGGACGCCGCTTGAGTGTCCAACGTACGGATGCAGACCGATCGGAATCCCAATCGGGTGAGAACGGTTTCGTCCCATTGGGGACGTTCGGCATAGGTAAGCGGCAGCTCCCGGGCCATTCGTTCCATCGGAGACGTGTCCACCCCTTTGACAAAGCGAGCTTGATGACCGTAAACCGGGATTTGGACGGCATGAAGTTTCGCCCACCGGGGATCGGTGAGGTAGCGGTAATGGTTGCCGTCGACGTAATAAAGAACGCCGGAGGGTTTCAGAACGCGCTTGATTTCCTGGAGGGCCGCTTCCGGGTGCGGCAGATTCCAAATGACGTAGCGGGAAACGACGGCGGCGACGGAATGATCGGAGAGCGGCAGGTGTTCGGCGTCCGCCGCGAGAAAAGAAACTGATGATTGCGGTGCAAAGCGACGGTGATTCGTGCGGGCCTGCCGCAGCATTTCCGGTGTGAGATCAATCCCGAGGGCTTCGCGCCCCGTGCGGGCTGCAAGGAGCGTAAAAAGGCCCGGACCGCAGCCGAGGTCGACGACGAGCCCGTCGGGAGCCGTGTGAAGCGCGTCGCGCAGGCGTTTTTCCCAGATAGCCCCGCGGGGGCCCGCGAGCTCGTCGGCAGTGCGGTCGCTGTAGCCTTCGGCACGGGTCGTCCAGTAGTCGGTGATTGTGGTGGAAGAGGTCATCTAAAAATCCTCCGGATGCAGGTCGTGCGTATGATCGTTTTCGCCGGGGACGGTAATCGGGGTCAAGGGGGTGACGACGGTGAGGCCGGCCGCCGTTGTTTCCACCGCGGCTTTTACGTGCCATACGTCGGCAATGAGCGAAGGCGTCAACACGTCCCGGGGGGAACCGAACGAATGAACCCGGCCTTCGGACAGCACGAGCAGTTTTGATGAAAATCGGGCGGCCAAGGTGAGGTCGTGCGCAATGGTGATGACGACGGCGCCCGTGTGACGGGCGTAGTGCTTGGCGGCCTCCATGACGATGAGTTGGTGCTTTAAGTCAAGGGCACTCGTCGGTTCGTCCAAAAGCAGCAGCCGGGGCCGAGAAATAAAGGCCTGAGCCATAAAAACGAGCTGCTTTTGGCCGCCGGAGAGTTTCTGCACGGGCAGCGCCGCGAGACGACTGATGTTCATCGCGTGCAGCTGTGCGTCCGTTCGGTCGAACACTTCGTCGTCAATGCGCCAGGAAAGTCGGTGGCCGAGTCCCAGCATGACGGTTTCAAAAACCGAAAGGTGAGAGGTGACGGCCGCGAGTTGCGGCAGATAAACCACCGAAGCGTCCGACAGGGCCGTACCGTGTTCGGCAAGCGTGACGTTGCCGTCGTATTTGATAAGCCCGGCGAGCGATTTCAAAAGCGTGGTTTTCCCGGCGGCGTTTTCCCCGACGACCGTGATTAAGTCGCCGGAAGCCGCCGAAAAGGAAATGCCGTTTAAAACCGAGCGGCGGTTAAACCGGACGGCCAGGTCCTTGACGGTGAGGGACAGCGTCGGTTGATCGGTCACAGCATCCTCCGACTGCGGATGAGAAGGAAAAAGAGGAAGGGGACGCCGACGAGCGACGTGACGATGCCCACGGGAATGAGACTCCCCGCGGAGAGCATTTTGGCCGCTAGGGAGGCGCCCGAAAGGAGTGCGGCTCCCGTGAAAGCCGTGCCCGGTATCAGAAACCGCTGATCGTCCCCTAAGAGAAGGCGCGCAATGTGCGGCGCGACGAGCCCCAAAAAGCCGATGGTTCCGATGAAACTCACGGCCGCCGCCACAAGAAGCGCGGCCGCGGCAAAGGCGGTGAGACGCAGTTTTTCGACCGGTACGCCGAGACTTTTGGCGCGTTCTTCCCCCATGGAAAGTGTAGTCAGTTGCCACACGGCGGGCACCGTGACGACGAGGGCCGCAGCCAAGGCAACTGCCGGTGCGGCGGCGGCAAGTTTTCCGGCGCGCTCCAAGTTGCCGAATGTCCAGCCGTTGATGAGTTGAGCGGTTTCGGGGCTTGCGAGATAAAGCAGCAATTCCTGCAGCGCCATGAAAAAGAAATTCATGACGATGCCCGCCAAAATGAGGGCCGCAGGAGACATTCCGTTACGGTGACCGATTTTGAGAATCGCTCCCGAAATCAGAAGTGCCGCCGCGAAGGCCGCAGAGACGGTGCCGAGCCAGAGTTCGCCCGCAATCGAAAACCCGGACGTAATGGCGAGCGCGGCACCGAACGAAGCCCCCGACGTGATGCCGAGGGTGGTGGGGCTAGCCAAGGGATTAGCGGTAATCGTCTGGATTAGAAGACCTGCGAGCGACAAGGCCGCGCCCACAGTCACCGCCGTGAGGGCCGCGGGCAACCGGATTTCCCGGACGATGAAGGCCGTGGGATCGGTCTCGGGCGCAAAAAGTGCGACGAGTGCTTGGAAAATACTGAGATCCGAGGTGCCGACGGCGACGTCGGCCAGAAAAAGAGAGAGCGCGAGGCCGCCCATGACGGCGGTTACGGCTGTTCGAACCCAGGTGCTGTGACGGTAATGCTGATGACAGGACATGAAATTTACAAAGGTTGAAATCTTCGGAAATCATACGGGGAATCGTACTGCCGCATCGTGCCTGATAGTGTAAATTGGTTGACGGATGATAGTTTTATCACAAGCGCCGTAAAACCCGTTCCTTCAGGAGGAGGATATAAGGCGCCATGGTTGTTGTGTTCAAAACTACGGAAGATCCGCTGTATCATTTCAACCATGAGAACCTACAAATACAAGCTCCTTTCGGCGAAGCGCAATAAGAAACTGCACCGACAGATCAATGCCGGTGCATT
>UQUM01000045.1 GCA_900544255.1 uncultured Sutterella sp. | reverse complement strand
GGCCTAAAGGCTGAGGATTCTTGGATCAAACGCCGGATGCCGACTTTCGTCGGTCTGACTCCGGCTCTCCTTGACGGACGATCGTCCCGCCCGTTACTACTCTGTCAGCAATGCGAAGCGCTTCCGCAAGAATATTGCGGGCCGCATTCACGTCACGGTCATGCACCGCACCACAGTGCGGGCATGTCCACTGACGTACATTCAGATCTTTAGTGCCTTCAAATTTAAATCCGCAGGCCGAGCATAGCTGGCTTGAAGCGAACCATTGACCAATATGAACAACCTGAGTACCCACTTTCGATGCAACATAGCTGAGAATAGAAGAGAACTCGGAAAATCCGTAGTCACTCACCTTCCGTCCCCAAAGACGCTGCATTGCCTTAATGTTGAGTGTTTCAAGTCCGATGAACGCATAGTCCCCGACCAGCTTCCAGACGGTCTTCCACTGCCAGGCCAAACGCTGATTGGCGATGCGTCGGTAAAGACGCGCCAAATCACGCTGTGCCCGTCGGTAGTTGGCAGAGCCTTTCTGCTTACGGGAAAGAATGCGGTGAAGTCGTTTCACGGCCTTCAGGTTCTGCTTAAAGAATTCAGGACTCTCAATGGTTGTTTCGTCAGAGCCGGTAAGGTAGGTTTTCAAACCGAAGTCCAGGCCGACTGCATTACCCAGCCGTGGAAGAACCTGATTTGCTGCCTCATCTTCAACTGCGAAACAAAGCCAAAGATCGTTCACCGAATCACGTTTCACCGTGAGGGTCTTGATCTTTCCTTCGATCTCTCGGGACTTGAAATACTTATATTTCTGTCCGCAGATGACAAGCTCATTGCCGTCAAGCAGTTTGTAACCCGCCTGCTTGAGTGTAAACGACTTATATTTACGCACTTTTTTGAAACCGGGAAGCCCGCATTTTTCTCCGTTCTTCTTGGCATCAAAAAATCGCTTGTAACTGCGGTACAGTCTTTCAACCACGTCCTGAAGCGCCTGCGAACCCATTTCACGCAAGTACCCATAGGGTTCACGTTTCTTGAGTTTCGTCAGATGCTTCTTGAGGGCGTTTTCAGACACCGATTTTCCGTAAAACCGGTAGAACCTCCTTGTGAAAGCCACGCAATGGTTCCACGCCAATGCACCGGCATTGATCTGTCGGTGCAATTTCTTATTGCGCTTCGCCGAAAGGAGCTTGTATTTGTAGGTTCTCATGTTCGGGATGATACAGCGATCTTCCGTAGTTTTGAACACAACAACCTTGACGCCTTATATCCTCTTCCTGAAGGAACGGGTTTTACGGCGCGTGTGATAAAAGGGGAACGAAAAAGCCGCTGCGTCCGGCACACCTGCCTTGCGCCTTTTGTCGATATCCTGCATCGAGAGTGCCCAAGTCTCGTCGCACATGATGAAAAAGACCGCGAGCGCTTTGGGAAGCGACAATTGAGTCACGTAAGGCGTGAGTGCCGCCGACAACATGATGCGGCGGCTGTTGATGAGCCACGTCGTGAGGATGATGGCCAAAATCGGCGGCGTGGCCGACCACAGGGCCAGAGCGGCAAATTCCGAACCGCCTGCAAAATTAATGGCCGTCATGAGTCCCACGCCGACCGCGAACATGCCGGTCTGAGCCCTCGTTGCGCCCAAAATCAACGCGATCGGAACAAAACCGATCGTCATCGGCAGCGACGCCTTGATGCCGCGCAGAACTTCAGCGGCCGTGGCAATGTTCTTCGTACGTGTCATGGAAAAAATTCGTCAGAAATTCAGAGCGCCGCACGATACGCTATCCGTTTTGCCGCCGCAACCCGCCCCTATAAAAAGCCTGTCGACCGAAGCTGACAGGCGAAACGGAGCGCCTTCAGGCGTGCCGAATTTTGGATAACGGTCTGGAATACTCCGTGAGTTTAGGAACTCTTCACAGACAAGTTCACTTCATCCAATGCCCTATGCGGACGCCGTCGTCCCGAGTCACGTCGTTGCGGCGGCAGTAATCCTGAAATTCTTCGCTGTGCGCGCCCATTTCCCGTAGCGCCGCCACGGCGCCCAAGACTCGCAACGGCGTCCAACCTAAGAGGAGCGCCGATTCCGAAGGCTGCGACAAGGCCGCTTTAGCGGCCAAATCCGTGCCGTTCTGCGCATACCAATTGCCAACCGAGGTCATCGTGTTGCCTCCTTTTCTCCGTACCGATCTGTCGTCGGTTGTTTGTACCGAGCGCGGCAGAAAGTGCCGCTGAATACACTGATTTTCAGTGCACTCAATCAAAACAACGAGGTACCGAAAGAATTGAGACGCATTTCGAAAGCCAACTTACGCAACGAAAAAGTAGCCAACTTACGCAACGAAAAAGTAGCCAACTTACGCAACGAAAAAGTAGCCAACTTACGCAACGAAAAAGTAGCCAACTTTACAAAATCATTTATAATCAACAATATCAATTGAATTATTTCTGGACAAAATCTATGGCTACCGTTTACAAAAAACGTATTCTTGACTCATTGCTTGAACGCGCGTTGTCCGGCATCGGCGCCGTCGTTATCGAAGGCCCCAAAGGTTGTGGGAAAACCACAACCGGACTGCAGCTTGCCAAAAGCAAACTGATGCTAGGGGCTGCGGAAACCCGCGAAAACGCCGTTGAGTTGTTGGGCTACAACGCCAAAGCCGTGTTGGCCGGCAATACACCGAGAATGATTGATGAGTGGCAGACCGTTCCTCGCCTCTGGGATGCCGTACGCTACGAAATCGACAACCGGCAGGCCGTCGGCCAATTCATCCTCACCGGTTCTGCCGTACCGGCCGACCGCAGTGAAATCTTTCACACCGGTACCGGTCGTTTTGCCTGGCTCACCATGCGTACGATGAGTCTCTTCGAATCCGGCGAATCCAACGGCGAGGTGAGCCTCAGCGAACTTTTTGAGGGGCACCACGATATTTCTGGACAAAACGGTGCCGACATCGAACACATTGCCTTTGCCGCCTGCCGCGGAGGCTGGCCGCAGTGTGTCGGCAATACGTCGGAAGCGGCCCTGGATCTCGCCTACAACTACGTGGATGCCGTCTTAAAAACCGATATTTCGCGCGTAGACGGCGAGAAAAAAAATAACTATCGCTCCCGAGCACTACTTCGTTCCTACGCCCGCAACTTGGGAAGTTCCGTCTCCGTGCAGGCGCTGTGGTCGGATATTTCTTCGCAGGACGACGATGCCTTCAGCGTACGAACCTGCCAGTCCTACCTTTACGCACTGCGGGAAATATTCGTCACGGAAGACATGCCCGCTTGGAATCCCAATCTGCGATCTAAAACAGCCATCCGCACTTCCGACACCCGGTACTTCACGGATCCTTCCGTCGCTGCCGCCGCCCTTCAGATTGGGCCGCAGGACTTACTCAACGACCCCAAAACCTTCGGATTTCTATTTGAAAATTTATGCGTCCGCGATCTCCGTGTTTACGCCGATGCTCTTCGGGGCAACCTTTTTCACTACCGAGACAAAAACAATCTCGAATGCGACGCGGTTCTCCATCGGAAAAACGGCAGTTACGGTCTGATTGAAATCAAGCTAGGCGGCAAAGAAGCCATTGCGCACGGTGCGGAGACGCTCACTCGTCTGGCTCAAAAAATTGATACCACCAAAATGCCTGCGCCCTCGTTTTTGATGGTCTTGACGGCCGCCGGTGACTTTGCCTACCGACGAGCGGACGGCGTACTGGTCGTACCGCTCGCTTGCCTCAAACCATAATCGTTTTGAGGTTTTTCACTTACGTCGGCCGCACAGAGACTCGGTACACTGCAGGCTTCCTTTCGTTGACCGTGCCCACTCATGCTTCTTCGGACAATGATGCTGCTTCTCTCGGCCGCCGTGCTCTTCGTTGTGAGCCCGGCCGTGCGCGCCTGCCCGGCGCACGAAGCCGCTTTACAGACCGTTCATGTAACGACGTCTGCTCCCGAAGCACTTTCAGCGATTGCCTCCGACGACTGCACGGCCGACGATCCCGCCGCGCCCTGCGGACAATTCCATCTTTGCTGCGTCACACCGACGGGGCTGCCCACGTCGGATACCGCCCTGCTTTTTGCGCCGCTCCCTCGGACAACGGCCGTCAACCGCAGTCCCGCGGATACCGGCATCATCCGTGATCTCACGGCGCCCCCTCCGAGAAGCTGACTTTCGCTTTTCTTTACTTTGTTTTTTTCTGATCCGACGGCTTTGGAAGCCCTCGGACAGAGGTTTGTCAGCTTTTTATTCGGAGATTCCTCAAAATGGGAATGACTCACTACATGGAACTCATGATGGGTTCCTGGTACCTTTTGGTTCTTTTTATGGCGCTGCCGATGTTTTTAGCGGAATGCTACGTCGTGAGCGAAATTCTTCTGTTGCTTTCCTCTCAGACCTCAGTCGGCCTTAAAACTTTCAACCGCTGGTCGGCCTACGCTTCCGCCGTCGTCATTGCGGCACTCGCCCTTTATGCGGGCCATTATTTTCTGGGCGTCACCGAATGGCGCACGTGGGTGGATGTGACGGCCTCCGTGTCTTATATCGCAGCGGGGCTCCCCTTCATTTACGTGGGGCTCTTGGAAGCGGGCGTCGTCGGCCATGCGCTCATAGCCGTCAAGAAGGGCCGCCGGGCCGTCGCCGCTGTCGTTCTTTATCTCATTCTTGCGCACGCCGCGATGGTCTTCGGGATGTTTGATCCTGTGCAGTTCGGGTGGCAGGGCAACGGGCACATGATGCATGACATGTCGTCTATGTCGGGCAACCACGCCATGTCTCACGAGATGCCGGGAATGACCGCCGGGCACCACTGCGGCGGCATGAGTTCGGACGACCTCACCGGCATGATGCTTCCGGAAGGGCATTCGGTGCCTGAGAGCTACCACAAAATGCCCGACGGGCGCCTGATGAAAAACGGCCCGATGATGCCGGATATGCCGATGCACCGCCACTGACTCTGACGACTCGTCTCAGCGGCCTTAGTGCCCCGCCGGCACCAAGGCCGCTTTCTTGCCGTCCAAACCGAAATCCGTCGCCGTCCGTTCGACGAAACCTTCGAACGTCATGGCGACGAACGTTTTCCGAAGCCGCTCGATGAAAGCCGTTTTATCGGTGTCCAACGGAAACGCCACACCGACTTTGACGGCAAGAAGCGGCTCTTCCAGTATCCGAAAGTCCCCCGGAACTTCTTTCAAAAGCCGCCGCATCACGGCTTCGTGCCCCGCCGTCGCGTCGGCATAACGACGCCGCACAGCAATAAAAGCTTCCGCCGTGGTCGGAAACGTCAACAGATCCGCAATCGCCGGAGCCCGGGCCGACTCTCGGGTGAAAAACTGCTCAGGCCTTGTCCCTGCCTGCACGGCGACGGTCTTCCCGGTGAGATCCTTAAGACACTGAATCGGACTGGAATTTAGCACCACCACAACCTGCCGACTGTAGAGATAGGGCACCCAGCGATAGAGAGCCTCCCGGCCCGTCATCGAAAAACAACTCCACACACAGTCGATTTTCTTATCGGCAAAGAGTTCGTCCTTCCGATCCCAGGCAATCGGGATAAATTCGGGAGTAACGCCTAATCGGCAGCAGGCTTCCCGCGCCAACACCGGATCGACGCCGGTGAAGGTGCGAATGTCGTCATAAAACGTGAAGGGCGGATAGTCCGCATCCACGCCGATGCGCAGAACACGGTCGTCCGCGGCCCGAACGTACCCCGTCGTGAGGCAGAGCGCCGCAAGCAACAGCGCTCTGCGCCCTGCGTTCACGGCGTCTTTCCCCGTTCTCTCTTTGCCCCTGACAAACCGATCCTGCATTGTTTTTCCAAAAAAGTTGTCGGCCACGAACCTCGAACGCCGAATCCGGTGATTTTAGCAACCGGCCACACCGCTTATAATTGAAAATTACGTTTTTTTTCGCCTGAACCCGACGTCCGTCGGAACACCTATGTCACGCTTTGTTGCCGCTGTGTTGTCCGCCGTTTGTCTGGCGTTCTTCTCCCTTTCCGCCGCAGCCGCCGGGCAGGACGCCCACCGGCTGCGGATCGGTTTTACGCACTTTGCTCCCTTCGTTTTCGTGGACGATGACGGCAAACTTACCGGCATTGACGTGGAATTGGCCGACGCCGCCTGCCGAAAGCTCGGTTGCGCGACACAGTTCGTTCCGATCAATTGGCACCAAAAGGAAGCGATTCTCGCTCACGGCGACGCGGACTGCCTCTGGGCCGGATTTTCGATCGACGTCCGCGAGAACCTTTATCAATGGACGGCACCCTACTTGAAAAGCCGGCAAGTCGTGATGGTGCCGCAGATGAGTCCCGTGCGCCGGCTGGAAGACTTGAAGGGGCTTCTCGTAGCGACCACCCACGACAGCAAGGCAGAGAATCTCCTTCTCTCGCAAAAGCGCCTCCCCTTTTCCGTGGAGGTTTACAGCTTTGCGTTCATCGACGAAGCTTTTACCTGCCTCTCCGAAGGTTACGTGGACGCTGCAGCGAGCCACGAGAGCGTTCTGGACTACTTTGCCAAACACTCTCCCCGAGCCTGGCGGCTCCTGCCGGGAAATCTCGCCGTTGTGAACGTCGGCGTCGCCTTTGACCACCGGGCGGATCCCGCCTTCGTGCGCCGGTTAAGCGAAACGCTCGCCGGTTTCCGACAAGACGGCACGCTCCTCACCATTCTGAAAAAATACGATTACGTCGAACCCGACGACCGTTCGATCTGAGATACCTGCTATGACCGACACTGCTGCGCGGCCGTTTCACTACGGCAAAGACGTTTTCCTCTACCCGCTGCTGATCTGCCTCGTCTTTTTCTTCGTGGGCGGATACGCCGTCTACGAGACGAGCCTCTCGGCCGCCGATCAAACCATACAACACATGCTGCAGCGCGTGAAGGAGCGCAGCCTCTATTCCCTTCGCTTTGAAGACGTCGATCGGGTGAACAGCCTCGTGCGTCTCATGGATAAAGCCAAAGAACTCGCGCGCCAAACCGAAGAGCACCCGGAAAATCTCCAGGAAACGCTCGCCCGTTTTCAGCGCGACATGCGTTTGACCGGCGCCGTCCTTCTTAACGACAAACTCGAAGCGGACGCCGTCGTCGGCATCGCTTCTGAGGATTGGCGCCGCATCGTCAACATGAGCCACATCCCCGACGTCATCCGCTGGCCGCAGAAAAACAGCATGGATCGCATCCGGCTGAACGGTCAGTTCTACGACTACGCGGCCGTCGCCCGCCGCGACAAACCGGGCATCGTCCTCACGATCGACAACAACGATACCGGAGAGCGCAAAAGCGGCCTTTTTACGCTTGACATTCTTTTCCCGGACGATTCGTTTCTCCTGAAAAGCGCCGTCTTCATTACCGACGGCACCGTCATCATCGACACCAATGACAAGGATTGGCTCGGGCGCTCCGTCGCCGAAAGTCCGCTCGCAGACTTTGAGACATCCTCTCAAGTACGATCCAACCTCGTCCGCGTCAAGGCTGAAGGCCGCACCTGGTACGGCGCGAGAACCCACGTGAGAGACCTTTCCGTCTATGTTTTCTCCCCGCAGACAGCGATCCTGCAGCCCTGCTGGTACTTTGCGGCCTTCATGCTCTTTGTGTACGCCGTCCTGCAGACCGTCATCATGTACATGCGGCAGCATTCGCTCTCAGCGCAGATGCGGGAACTCACGGACAAACTGAAAACCATTCAAGCCGTGAGCGCCATCTTTTCCGAAGGGCTCATTGCGTCCGTCAAAGACCGACAGTTTGAAGTCATCAAGGCGTCCGAGAGTTTCCAATCGCTTCTTTCGAGCTGCCGCAACACGGACGACATCGTCAACCGCATAGCCGATAACGTCGTCGCCCCCGAAGCCCGGGAAAAATACCTCACCTTCCATCAGATCTCAACCGTGGAAACGCGTCTCGCGACGAGTACCTTCGGCTACGTGGACTTTATTTTTCCAACCCGCCGGGGACGCTGGATTCGGGACGTGCTCGTCGCACAGTCCTACGACAAAAACGGACGCCTTGTGAAGTGCCTCGCGCTTTCCAGAGACGTCACCGAAGAAAAACAGCGGGAAATCGACTATCAGGAAAAACTCATCAGAACCGCCCGAGAAGCTCAGGCGTCGGCAACGGCCAAGACCAACTTCCTGCGGCACATGAGCCACGACATCCGCACGCCCATCAACGGGATTCTCGGAATGCTTGAAATTGCCGAACGCCACGCGGACGATCCCCAACGGCAGAAAGCCTGTCGGCGGCACATCCGGGAAGCGTCGCTCATCCTTCTCGAACTCATCAACGACGTTCTCGATTTGTCCAAACTCGACGCCCGGCAGCTCAACGCCGACGTAAAGCCCTTCAACTTAAAGCAGCTTTGGGAAGAAACGATCCCCACGCTCGAAGTCTTAAGCCGCCGTCGGAACATCACGATCAACCTCACGAAAGACATCCGCCACACGGATGTGGAAGGCTGTCTCACCCTGCTGCGTCGCGTCGTGATGAACATCATCACCAACGCCATCAAATACAACCGGGAAAACGGCCGCATCGACTTCAGCATCAGAGAAGAAGCGCTGTCCCCCACGGAATCAATGTTTGAATTCGTCTGCCGCGACACCGGCATCGGCATGAGCGAAGACTTCCAGCGCCACGCCTTTGAGCCCTTCTCACAGGAAAGCGACTCCGCCCGCACCCATTATGCGGGCACGGGGTTGGGACTTGCGATCGCCAAACGCATCATTGAACAATTGGGCGGTACCATTACGTTCACAAGCCGTCAAAACGTGGGCACGACGTTCACCATCCAGGTACCTCTGAAAATCGTGCCGACCGCTGCCGCACCCCGTCCGGTATCGGATTCCGCAACGCTGCCCGCGGGACTTTCGGGCAAACGCATCCTTCTGGCGGAAGACAACGACCTCAACCGGGAAATTGCCGAGACAACGCTCACCGAAGCCGGGGCTCAGGTAACGGCCGTCACGGACGGCAAAGAAGCCGTCAACGCCTTTCTTACGGCGCCCGAAGGCACGTTTGATTTGGTGCTGATGGACTTAATGATGCCCAACATGAACGGCTTGGAAGCCACAAAGGCAATCCGGGAAAGCGCCCGCCAAGACGCCTTGACGCTTCCCATCGTCGCCATGACCGCGAACGTGTTCCCGGACGACGTCCGGGCAACGGAAGACGCCGGGATGAGTGCGCACATCGGCAAACCCTGCAGTGCCGAAAAGTTGGTCGACGTGCTGTCACACCTCACTGCCTGGAGCGCGCCACCGAAACAAAAAACGGGCGTTGCGCCCCCACCGGTCGCCGCCCGTTTTTATCCTACGCGTCAGATCAGATCGCCTTGATGGCGTCGATCGCTTCGTCGTATGCGGTCTTTACGGCGTCAAATAGTGCCGTGTCCTTTAAGGGCTCACGACTTCTCAAGGCCTCCGTTAATTCGCTTGCCGTGCGGCAGAGCGTCCCGAACCCGAGGTTCAAAGCCACGCCCTTCATCGTGTGCGCAGCGCGAAACGCCTTTTCCCAATCCTGGGCCTCAACGGCTTCAACGAGATCAGCAAACGTCGTATCCGACAGAAACTTCACAGCGAAACGACGGATCAGGGCTTCGCTCGGTATACGCAGCCGTACGTCGCCGTAGTCGCCGCCCAATTTCTGATACATTTCTTCAAGCGTCATTTTTAGTTCTCGTTATGAAAGTTTCCCGGAGGCCGCGGGCTGAGTACCGACCGCTTCCTCTGCAAAAAACACGGACAAAAATTCTTCCGCACAACGGCGGATGTCGCCGTCTTCAGCTTTGCACGGACCCGGCTCACGGCGAATTTTAGAAAAATCATCGCGCATTGGGGCGCCGTATACGAGGTTTGTCCTATCCGACAATGCCGCTGAGGTACCTTCTTCTCCCATCTTTTCAACCGCATCACCCCGATCGTGCGCGAGATCGGCGGCAGCGCTCACAGCGTCCGCAGTGCTCACCGTTTTTCCGTACAAGGACAGTGGGAT
The DNA here is from genome assembly GCA_900544255.1 of uncultured Sutterella sp. Classification (GTDB taxonomy): domain Bacteria; phylum Pseudomonadota; class Gammaproteobacteria; order Burkholderiales; family Burkholderiaceae_F; genus Duodenibacillus. Next base: position 5,490 of record UQUM01000045.1, on the reverse strand, counting down.
TGCCTGGTCCGCGAGCCGCCCGAATGCCTTATAAACGCCGGCCGCGTACGGGCTTCGTCCTGCAAAAGACACGTGAAGCCGTCGCGAAGCCACGCTTCCTCGGCGTAGAGCATCAGGGAATGTACCCGGATCGCCGGCCGTAAAATATCGGCACTTTTTCTTTACCGGCATGCACTTTACCCGTGAAAATCCTCCATACATCCGACTGGCACTTAGGTCGCCTTCTTTTAGGAGAACGGCGCGACACCGTTTTCACGCAGTTTCTCGACTGGCTCCTCACGACGCTTAAAACCGAGCAATGCGATGCACTCCTCATCGCGGGCGACGTCTTTGATTCCACGGTTCCGGGCACTTCGGCACAAAAGCTCTACTACTCGTTTCTCGCCCGCGTTCGGCAGGAAACCGCCTGTCGCACCGTCGTCATCACGGGCGGCAACCACGACAGTCCCATGCTTTTAAATGCGCCGCGCGACCTCCTCTCGGCGTTTGACATTCACGTCGTGGGTCGGGCCTCTGCCGATCCCGCAAACGAAGTCGTCGTCATCCGAAACCCGGACGGCCACCCGGCCGCCGTCGTCTGCGCCGTGCCTTTTCTGCGGGAAGGCGACCTCAGTACGCTCAGCGACGAAGAAACGCATCTTGACCGCCGACAACGGCTGATTGACGCTACCGCGAACCACTACCGCACGGTCGTGGATAAGGCCCTCGAAATCTGCCCTGCCGCCCAAGACTCGGTGCCCCTCATCGCCATGGGACACCTCTTTGCCGCAGGCAGTGCCGCGGGTTCGACGGAACGCGACCTTTACGTCGGGTCGCTTGCCGACGTACCGGACACGGTTTTCCCCGAAGCCGTTGACTATCTCGCCTTAGGCCACCTGCACCGTCCGCAGATCGTCGCAAAGAACCCCTCACACTGCTACAGCGGCTCGCCCTTCGCGTTGGATTTTTCGGAAAGTGCGTCACCGCACCAAGTGAACCTCGTCGAATTTACCGGCAAAACGCCCGTCGTAACGTCGATCGCCGTCCCCGACTTTGAACGACTGCTGCACGTGGCGGGAACCGCCGACGACATTATTGCCGCCGTGAAAGAAGCCCTTACCGATCCCGCCCCCGGTTTCCTTGACGTCGAACACACGGGAAACCTCACGGCGCCGGAACTTCTGCAGACCCTAAACGACCTCTTGAAAGACGCACCGCTCAAACTGCTGCGTTTGATTGACCGCGCAGCCGAAAAGGCGGTTTTCCTCACGAAACACGCCGTCAACGTCGAGGTTGAAGAGCTCACCCCGGAAAAGGTCTTCGAGCTGCGGTTAGAAGCCGCGAAAATCGACGAAAACGATTCGGAACGCGTACCGCTCATCAACGCCTACCAAGAACTCCTCTTTTCCCTTCGCGACGCCGAACAGGAATAGCCGCCATGCGCATCGAATCCGTCACCTTTGAAAATTTAAATTCCCTCAAAGGCCGCTGGACCGTGGCGTTGAACCACCCGGCCTACGCAGCAACCGGCATTTTTGCCATCACGGGCCCCACGGGCGCGGGGAAAACCACGGTTCTTGACGCGGTGTCGCTCGCGCTTTACGGCCGCACGCCGCGTCTTTCGACGTTGTCCAAATCTGAAAACGAAATCATGACGCGCGGCACGGGATATGCCGCAGCCGAAGTAACGTTCCAGACGAACGGGCGCCGCTACCGCGCGCAGTGGGAGCAACGTCGTGCACGCCTGAAGCCCGACGGACAACTGCAGCCCGCACAGGTCTCGCTTTTTGAGTTTCAACCCGAAACCGCGACGTGGCTCTCGGTTGCGGACAAAGTAAAGACCTTCACGACCAAGATTCAGGCCGTGACGGGCATGACCTTTGAGCAGTTCACCCGCACCATGCTGCTCGCCCAAGGCAATTTCGCCGCCTTTTTGAAAGCCGAAACGGACGATCGGGCGGCGATGCTTGAGCGCATCACGGGTACCGAAATCTACAGTCGGATTTCAGAAGCAGCCTACGAGCGCTTTGCCGCGGAAAAGGAAAAACTGGGACAGCTCGAAACCCAATTGGCGGCCTCAGGCACCTTGTCCGCCGAAGACCGCGACGCCACGGCCGCACGGCAAAAAGCGAAGACGGAAGAAGCCGCCGCGCTCGGAAAAACGCTTGAAACCCTCAAGTCGCAGCTCGCGCTGTACACGCGGGCCGCGGAAATTGAGACGTCGCTCGCGAAAACCCGTAACGACCTCACGCGCGCCCGCACCGACGCTGAGCGTCAAACGCCTCTTAAAGAGAAACTCACTGCCGCGCGCCGGGCTCAGCCGATCGCCGACACCGCCGCCCTCGTTTTGTCCGCCCGACAAACAGCGGAAAAACGCCGCCGGGAAACGCCGGTTCTCGCCGTCCGGCGCGATGCCGCACAAACGGCCCTCACAACGGCCCTGACCGTTTTAACGCAGAAGACGACTGTCCGCGACACGGCACAAAAGGCCTTTGAAAACCTGATTGCACTGCTTCCCAAAGTCGAAGATCTCGACAAGCGGACGACGGAACTCAAAGGCGAACTCAACCGCCGCACCCAGGAACGTCAGACGGCGGACGCCAAAGTGCGTCAGGCTGCGGCGTCTCTTTTTAAGAATCGGTCAACTCTTGCCGCCGACGAAACGCAAAAAACACGGTTGACGGCGCTTCAGGCCGAAAACGCCGCCGACGCCAAACTCGCGGACGAACTGCCGGCATTCACGGCGGCGCTTACCCGTTGGATCGCGGCTGCGACGACTGCGGACGCGGCGCAGAAAAAAGCACAGACTACCCGCCGCAAGCTCACGGCCGTACAAAAAAAACTCGCGACGCTCACGCCGGCCGCAGATAAATTGACGCAGGAATGGCAACACGCTCAGACTACCCTGGCTACGGCTCAGAAAACGGCGCTTGACGTATCGGCAGGCACGACCGTCGCTGCGCTTCAAACGCAAGCGACTCGCCTGCGCCGAAACGAAACCCTTTTCACGCAGCTCGGCGAAACTGCGGAGACGCTCGCGGCCGCCCGTGAGCATCTTGCGACCCACCGGACGCGACTCGAATCGCTCACTCAAGACGCCGAACGAGCCAAGACCCTCAAAACGGACGCTGACCGCGCGCTTGAAATTTCACTCGCGGCGCAGGAATCGCTCACCCGACAGATTGAAGCTCTCACGGAAACAGCGCGTTTGGCCGATTGGCGCGATCGCCTCACGGACGGCACTCCCTGCCCCTTATGCGGCGCTCTGCACCACCCCTACGTCGAACACCGCCCCGACACCGACGTCACGGGGCCCGGCGCGCAGCTCACGGCCGAAAAGAAAAAGTACAAAACGCTGCAGAAAGCGGCTAAGACCGCGGACGAAAAGGTCGCCGCCGTCACCGCAGAACTGAAAACACTCACGCGTCAGACGACCGAAGACGCCGTAGCCCTTCAAAAAGCAACCGCCGCCTTCACGGAAAAAACCGCAGCGCTCAGCCTCACGACGGACGCCGACTTTAAGACGCTCGCCGCGGCCGCCGGTCAAAACGCCGCAACCGTAGAAAAGCAGCTGCAGGCTTCAATCGCTGCCGAGGCAGCCGTCACGAAAGCCCGTGAAGCCTGCGAAGCGCTCTCGCAACAGCGACAGACGGCTGAAATTGCATTGACCGCCGCCCGCACGGAAGAAGCCTCTCTCACCGCCGACAATGAAACAGCCGCGTCTGACCTTGCGACGGCTCGCGACGGCGTCTGCGTTGCCCAAACCGCCTTCACAACACTCCTGCAGCCTTTTGCTGCCGACAACACGACGCCCCCGACCGATCCCGAAGCCGCTGACGCCACTGTCCGACGCCTTACGGATCGCGCCCGTCAATACGCCCGGCGCGCCGAGCAACTGACGCAGATCTCCGGTCGTCTCGCACAGACCGCCGAAGCCGTAAAGCACCTCACGGCACAGGAAACGGATCTCAAAGCTCGGCTTGGGGAAGCCGTGACCGCGGAAACCGAAGCCCGCACGGCACTTACCGCCAAAACCGACGAACGCCGGGCTCTTTTCGGAGAACGCTCACCCGCGGCGGAAAAGGCGACCGCCGAAAAAGCACTTGCAACCGCGAAAACGGCGTTTCTTGCCGCGCAGCAAACGGTTCAGACGGCTCAGCAGACAGTCACCGCTGCCGAAGAAGCCTGCCGACGTCACGCCGCAGAAATCGCGGACGCTGAGAAAGCCCTTGCCGACGCAGAACCCGCATGGCAGGCCGCATTCGCCCGTCAAGGTTTTGCAACGGAAAGCGACTGGCAGGCGGCGCGTCTGGCGCCTGACGCCGTCGAAAGTCTCGAAAAAACGCTGCAGGCCACGGCCGAACGACTCACGCAACTTACCGCCGTAGAAACCCGGCTCTTGTCGGAACAGGAAAAAGCTGCCGCGGCCTTAAAAGACGTGCCGCCCGAAGCCGAGCTTAAAACCCGGACTGCCGACGTGACGGCCGCGCGCACCGAAGCCGATCAAACCGTAGGGCGCTGCGCCGAACGCCTTGCGCAGGACGACAAACTTCTTGCGCAAAACCGAGAACTCGCCCTCAAAATTGAGCGGCAGCGCAGCGTCACCAACCTCTGGACGCGATTAAAAGACCTCATCGGTTCCGCAGACGGCAAACGCTACCGCGAATTCGTGCAGGGACTTACCTTCGAGCGCCTTCTCGGGCTTGCCAACCAATCACTCGTGAAACTCACCGACCGGTACGAACTCACGACGGAAGAGAAGTCCCCGCTGACGATCAACGTCATCGACCGCTACCGCGGCGGCAACGTCCGTTCGTCTAAGAACCTCTCGGGCGGCGAAACCTTCATTGTGAGTCTCGCGCTCGCATTGGGTCTTTCGCGTCTCGCGGGCCGCAACGTACGGGTGGATTCGCTCTTTTTGGACGAAGGGTTCGGAACGCTCGACGAGGCAGCTCTGGATTCCGCGCTTTCCGTCCTGGCGAGCCTCAAAAACGAAGGGAAATTGATCGGCATCATTTCCCACGTGGGAGAAATCCGCGAACGCATCCCAGCCCGTATTGAAGTGACGCCGGGCACGGGCGGGACGAGTACGTTGTCGGGACCCGGGGTATCGGCCGGTTGAGCCCAAATCCATGACCGGAAATGACATCCGTTATCCCGGACAATAAACTTCACAGCAGACAGCTTGTAAAGCGTAAGTCATCGTTAAACTGATATTCAACGTTTTTTATTGATTTTTTATAAGGATAAATTTCGTCGCCATCATTAACGTCAGCATACCGTCTTCCCGTCCTCTTGCGACCACCCCTTTTTCTGCATTGCAAACTGAGTGTTTTTCCTTGTCTTCGCAGAAGATTTTCCGCATTACCCCTGCAGGCTTTCAGCGGCACGATTAGAATTCAAACTTGTCGGTTTTTGTCTCGTGTTAGAGGATGCGATCAGCGTTTACATTTCGGTCGCATAAAAGTAGTCATTTGCTAGAAGTACCCCCACGGTGATTTGGACACAGTT
>UQUM01000044.1 GCA_900544255.1 uncultured Sutterella sp. | reverse complement strand
GGTCGCGGGTAAGAAACCCCCTCCAACCTGGGCGAAGGATCACAACCGGGCGCAAGCCCGAGGAGACAAAACTTGAGAGTATTTGTTTTGAACAAACGAGGGCAACCGCTCATGCCGTGTTCACCGGCGAAGGCGCGGTTGCTTCTGAAGGAGAAAAAAGCGGTGGTCAAGTGCCGTACACCTTTCACGATTCAACTCACGCAGGCCACGGGCGAAACCCGTCAGCCGGTGACGTTGGGCGTGGATGCTGGGGCGAAATTCATCGGCCTTTCGGCTTCAACGGACAAGGCCGAGCACTATGCTTCGGAGGTCGAACTGCGTAAGGACGTGGTGGACTTATTGTCAGCGCGTCGGGAGCTGCGTTGTGCTCGCCGCCACCGCAAGACGCGCTACCGCGCTCCCCGATTCGATAACCGTGTCCATTCCAAGAACAAAGGCTGGTTCGCCCCGAGCGTTGAGAACAAAATCAACGCCCACCTGTCTCGTGTAGCGGCTGTCTGGAAGATTCTTCCGGTGACGAAGATCGTCGTGGAAACGGCGGCCTTCGACATCCAGAAGATCAAGAACCCGGGCATTGAATGCACGGAGTACCAACAGGGCGACCAGCTCGGCTTCTGGAACGTCCGAGAATACGTCCTCTTCCGCGACGGCCATAAATGCTGCCACTGCCACGGCAAATCCAAAGATCCGATTCTCAACGTCCACCACCTCGAAAGCCGTAAAACGGGTGGGAACGCGCCGAACAACTTGATCACGCTTTGCGAGACGTGCCATAAGGCGTACCACGCAGGAAAGATCGTTCTCAAGCAGAAGCGTGGACAGTCCTTCCGAGACGCCGCCTTCATGGGAATTATGCGGTGGACGTTCTTCAATCGCCTGAAGGCACAGTGTCCGGAACTCGAAGTCCGGAACACCTACGGCTACCTGACGAAGAACACGCGCATTCGGCACGGATTGGAAAAGTCCCATCATACGGACGCCTTCTGCATTGCCGGCAACTTCGAAGCAAAGCGATTGGGTGAGTACTTCTTCCAGAAGCAGACCCGCAAGCACAATCGGCAGATTCACAAGATGTCCCTTCTTAAGGGCGGCGTCCGGAAACGGCAGCAGGCTCCCTACGAGGTGAAGGGGTTTCGGTTGTTCGACAAGGTGCGTTTCAACGGTCAAGAGGTTTTCGTTTTCGGTCGCCGCAGTTCTGGTTCGTTTGATGTCTGGACACAGGCTGGACAGAAACTCTCTGCCGGGGTTAACTGTAAAAAACTTCGGCTGTTGGAAAAGCGACGGACTTTCTTAACGCAACTTTTAAAGGAGAACGCGATTCCTCCCGCGACTGAAGTCGCGGGAGGAATCGCGTAATTTCTATGAAAAAACTTCGATTTGACGTCACCGGCATGAGTTGCGCCGCGTGTTCGGCCCGCGTCGAAAAAGCAGCCCGCGGTACGGACGGTGTGACGGACGCCGCGGTGAATCTTTTGAAAAATACGTTGGTCTGCCGTTTGGCGGATTCGGCGGATGCGGCAAGCGTGACGGCGGCGGTGTCCGAAGCCGTTGAAAAAGCGGGCTACGGGGCTCGTCCGGCGGGAAAGACCGAGGACGCCCAAAAAGCAACGGCCGCAAAAAATGAGGCGCAGAAAGCGGCGGACGCCGAGGCCGCGGCGTTAAAAAAGCGGCTTTGTCTTTCCGTCGTGTTCTGTCTGATTCTCTTCGGGCTCGCGATGGGGCCGATGATCGGGGTGACGGTGCCGGGACTTGATCCCATGAAGAACCCCGCGGGGATGGGGCTCGCGCAATTCATTCTCGCGCTCCCCGTGGCGTTTTTAAACCGCAAATTTTTTGTGAACGGCGCAAAGGGCCTCTTAAACCGCTCACCCAACATGGATACGTTGGTGGCGATCGGTTCCGGGGCGTCGCTTTGCTTCGGGATCTTTGCGCTTTTCCGGATGATTGCGGAAGTGACGGCGGGGAATCTTGCGGCGGCGCAGCACTACGCGATGAATCTTTATTTTGATTCGTCGGCGATGATTCTCACCTTGATCACCGTGGGGAAATTTTTTGAGGCCCGCGCAAAGGGCAAGACCACGCAGGCCATTTCAAGCCTCATGAAATTGGTGCCCGACCGAGCCGTGCGCTTGACTTCGGACGGTCGCGAAGAAATTGTGGTGGCAACCGACCTGCGGGTTGGCGACAAACTCGTCCTCAAAACCGGGGAGCGCATTGCCGTCGACGGCGTGATTCTCGAAGGCGCGGGAACGGCGGACGAATCGGCGATGACGGGGGAAAGCCTGCCGGTCACGAAAAAGGTCGGTGACCGGGTGTCGGGCGCGACGCTCGTGACGTCCGGGCGCTTTGTGATGCGGGCGGATAAAGTCGGCGAAGACACGGCCTTGTCGCAGATCATCCGTTTGGTGGATGAAGCGACGTCGGGAAAAGCCCCTGTGTCGAGGTTAGCGGACAAAGTGAGTGCCGTCTTCGTGCCGGTCGTGATCGGTATCGCCTTGACGGCCGGCGTGGTTTGGCTCTGCCTCGGTTACTCGTGGGAATTTGCGGCGACCGCCGCGGTGAGCGTGCTCGTGATTTCCTGTCCCTGCGCTTTGGGGCTCGCCACTCCGACGGCCATTATGGTGGCGACCGGCATGGGGGCGAGGTTCGGTCTTCTCTTTAAATCCGCAGAAGCGATGGAAAAGGCGAAATCCGTGACGACGGTGGTGCTTGATAAAACGGGGACCGTAACCGAAGGGCGCCCGGCCGTGACGGACGTGGTGTCGATGGCGAACTATTCGACAGCGGAACTTCTGACGGCGGCGGGCGCCGTAGAAAAACTGAGCGAACATCCGCTTGCACAGGCGGTCGTACGGGCGGCAGAGGCAGAAAAATTGACGCTTCCCGCGGCTTCGGGTTTCCTGCAGACGCCGGGGCGCGTCGAAGCCGTCGTGAACGGGCACTTCGTGGCAGTGGGGAATGCGTCGCTCTTGTCGGGGTCGGATAGGGTGAGCGTTGAAAAACGAATGGCGATTTTCGGGGACGAAGGTAAGACGGCGCTCGTCATTCGTATCGACGGAAAAACGGCCGGGATTTTGGCGTTGGCCGACCGCGTAAAGCCTGAGAGCCGAGCGGCGGTGAAGGCGTTTCTTGATCGCGGCATTAAGGTGCGGATCGTCACGGGGGATAATGAACGGACGGCCCGCGCCGTTGCCAAGGCCGTGGGGTTGCCCGCAGACGCCGTGACGGCGGGGGTGCTGCCCGCGGACAAAGAACGCATCGTTCGTAAACTGCAGGCCAAGGGCGAATCCGTCATGATGGTGGGGGACGGCATTAACGACGCGCCGGCTTTGACGCGGGCCGACATCGGCTGCGCAATCGGCGCGGGAACCGATGTGGCGGTGGAATCGGCGGATATCGTGTTGGTGAAGAGCCGGCTGACGGACGCGGTGGCGGCAGTTGACCTTTCGCGCGCCGCTCTGCGTACGATTTCGCAGAACCTTTTTTGGGCGTTCTTTTATAACGCCGTGGGAATTCCGCTCGCAGCCGGCGTCTTTTATCCGGTCTTCGGTTGGCTCCTGAGTCCGATGGTAGGAGCGGCCGCGATGAGCATGAGTTCGGTGTCGGTGGTGACGAATGCTCTGCGGTTGCGAAACTGGCGGCCGGAGAAAATGGCATCGGAACCCGAGGTGCCGACTGCAGAGGAGACCGTTTCGACCGCTTCCGAGGCAGCATCGGAGGGAGAAGGTCGATGGACGCTTTCGGTGGAAGGCATGATGTGTTCGCACTGCACGGCTCGGGTGGAAGCGGCCTTAAAGGCGGTTTCAGGCGTAACCGCGGCCAGGGCGGACGTGAAAGCCAAGGCTGCTTGGGTCGAAGGCTCCGGCGTTACGGCCGAAGCCCTTAAAAAGGCAGTGGAAGATGCGGGTTATAAGGTTTTAAAGGTGGTGCCGCCTGTTTCGGCACCGGTTGTTAAAAAGGAGACAAAGGAAATGACGACAGTGGTTATCAATATTGAAGGCATGATGTGCGGTCACTGCACGGCGCGCGTGGAAAAGGCTCTCAAAGCCGTGCCGGGCGTGGAAACCGTGACGGTGGAACTGAAGCCGGGGCGCGCGACCGTGACGGGCTCGGCCGACGTTGCGGTGCTCGTGAAGACCGTGGAAGACGCGGGCTACAAGGCGGCAGCCGCTTAATCGAAAAAAGAAAGGACGCCTCGGCGACGGGGACGTCCTTTTTTCTGAACTCACGCAAAGAGGCGCGAGAGCATCTCGGGGCGCGGCATGATGCCCGGTTCTTCGGAACTTCGCAGCCACTGATGACCCTTTTCAAGCGCGGAAAGCCGAACCCGCATCCGGTCGTTTTCTACGACGAGCGTACCGTCCTTGCGCAGCGCCGCGAGACTCCGCTCAATGGCGGCTGAGGAACAGTTGATGACGTAACGGAGCGCTTCGCCGCGCAGTGCGAGGGGCATTTCAACCCAGTCCGTGCCGCCGTCTGTGATTTTGTGCCCGTACACCACCGCCCAGCTCAAGAAGAAAACGAGGATGCGGTCGTCGATGTCGAGGAGCGTTTCCGCGGCAAACCCCATGCGGTCCGAAAGGTTTGCCAATTCAAACTGAATGCAGAGAATCTGCATGAATTCCGAGTCTTTCTTCGCGAGACTCATGATGAGACTCTGCGGCACTGAAAGGATGACGGAGGGGACGAGTGCAAAGTAGCGCCCCAAGCAGGAGCGGTGTGTGAAAAAATTCAGATTCCCACATGCGAGACGCCCGGGAATGGAAATCGCCACCGAAAGCCGGCTTTGGGAAAAGGGGGAACCCACGCAGCGCGCCGTGATGCCGGACTTCACGAAGACGAGTTGATCCACGCGGTTGTTCATGCCCAGAACGGGATCCCGCGCGCCCAGTTGCTTTTCTGTGCCCCAGCGTTCGATCAACGAACGAATTTGCGGATGCAGTTCGGGGTGAATCCAGGGAACAACGGGCAGGTCGGGGCCGACGGAGCTGTTCCAAGTGCTCTGCCGAGTTTGTTCAATGTCTTCAAACCAGTGGGCGGAAGGCGCGCGCATTGAAGAGTTTCTCCGAAAACGGCATCGGCGGATGAAAAGATCATCAGGAAGCGAGAAGCGCAGTATTCCGATGCTGAGTGAATTTTTTTGTTGACGGAGAGAATAGTGGCTCAAAGCCTGCGCTGTCAATCCGCAGCGCGTCAAACTCCGGTAAAGACGGGAAGGTTGAGTTTGACGAGGTCAATGGGCGAAATCGTCGTGATGCCGAGACGTCGCAGTTTTCGGCCGGCTTTGAGAACTTTCTTGTCTTTTGAAATAAGGAAGTCGGCTTGAAGGGCTTGAGCAAGCGTCAGAAACTTTACGTCGTCCTGATCGCGACAGAAGGCGTTCGGCGTATCGGCCGCAAGATGCACGCCCACCGAGGCTGTGTGCCAAAGCCGCAGAATTTCGCACTGGTCGGCGACCGACAACCCGAACTGCCGGCGCCGCAGAACGTCCGCGAGTTCGTCCACCGTATCGTCGCTTCTGACGGCCCAGAAGCGGTCGGCGAGCAGTGCTGCACGCAGAAAGCGGCTTACGGCGTCGTCCCAGTACCAGAGGTCAAGCAGAACGTTGGTATCCAAAACGACGAGGGGGTGGGTGCGAAGGCCGGGGGCGAGAGCGGCGTCCGCCGCAAAAGCCGCCCGGCGTTCCGGGGACGTGCGGTGTGTGGTTCTGAGATCGGTGAGAAAGGTTGCGGTCGGAAGCGACGCAAAAAGACGGGCGTCCGTCATCAGGCAAGCCCTTCTAAGAGATCATCGACGCTGCCCGCGGCCAGCGCGTCTTGGGCCGCTGCCGCGGCATGAAGCGTTTCGGATTCCGACAGGAGTCCTTTCAATTCCGTTTCCCGCAGGGCGGCTTCGGAAAGAAGTTCCGCGTCCTTTGCGTCCGCTGCGAGCCGTTTGGCGACGATGACGAGCGACAACGCCCTTTCGCGTTTAAGCGAAGAAACCCCCGCCGTTTCCCAAACGAGTTTCGACACGAAAAGGAGTGCCTTGAGGGAGTGCCCCTTGGCGGCGAGTACGGCCCATTGCAGCGCTTGCTGCGCGGACTGCCGGACGCCGCGTCCTGACCAATAGAAAAAGGCAAGCGCCAACTGGGCGTCCGTGAGTCCGGCGCGGGCGGCTTCGGCGCACCAGCGGAACGCTTCGTCGTTGTCTTTTTGCGGATTGTCCGGTCGTAGGTTCAGAAGAGCGAGCTCATAGGCCGCCTTGGCGCAGCCCTTCATGGCGGCGCGTTTGTAGCGCTGCTGTGCCTGCTTTAGGTCCGGTATCGTGCCGAGGCCGAACTCGTATGCTTTGGCGGATTCGTATTCGGCTTCGGTGTGCCCCTGAGCGGCGGCGAGCCGAAACCAGGTCAGTGCTTCCTTCTCAGAAGCCGTAACGCCGAACCCCCATTGGTAGCAGCGCGCGAGGTCGTATTGGGCTTCTTTCATTCCCATGACGGCCGCTGAGCGGAAGAGTTGCGCGGCTTTCTGGGGATCCGGGCGGATGCCCTGACCTCGGGCGATGAGTACCCCCAAGAGATGCTGACTTGCGAGGTGCTCTTTTTCGGCGGCTTTTTTGAGCCACTTCACGGCTGTACGATTGTCGGCGGATAAGGTGGCGCCGGTCGCGAGTGCCTTAGCAAGTTCATATTGCGCTTGAGGACTCCCTTGGGCGGCTTCGCGGGCCCATTGATCGATTTCTTTCTCTCCCGGCGCTGCGACGGAGGGCGTGCCGTTTAAAAGCGCAAGCACCCCCGTCGTGCGGCCGTTTTCAGGCGCTCGACGCGGCAATTCAAAACGCAGATCAACGTTGGCGCGCATGACGGCTTACGGGTTCTGAAGAATCGGTGCCGTCTCAGGCAGCGGATCAATGCCCGTGAGGTGCAGAAAGAGAACGAGCGTCAGGGCAAAGGCGACGTAGGCCACCCAACCGAAGGCGCCGAGCATGATGGCGCGGCCGAACATCTTCCCTTCGTACTGAATGTGGTTGCGTCGTACGTACTGAATCTGGCGGATACCGAGCGAAAAGCCCCAGGAGAGCCAGAAACCTACAAAAAGGGCAATCATCAGATAGCGGCAGATCGGAATGTCGCGGATAAAGGGTTCGACGACGGTGTAGCCTGCAAACGTGAAGAAACTTACACGCACCCACCCCATGTTGCGGGCGGCGAGTTCGTGCTCCCCGAGTTCGCGCCAATTGAGACCCTGCAGGAAACCGCCGAACATCGGTGTGAAAAGGAGCGTCAGAATAAAGCAGACCGTGGGATTATAAAGACGGGGAAGCGCGGACGGCGTGGCGTCGGGCGCCGAAACGGTATCAGACATGAGATAAATTAGGGATGAGACAAATACACACGCATTGTAGAGAAAAAGTAGCACCTGCAGAATCAATTCGGCATCGCGCTTGACGGCAAAACGGTACTGATCGTAGCAGCTTGACGGGCCGTGGGGCTGTCGTGATGCCGACGGACCCACGGCTTTACGCCGCGACGGCCGGCAGGCTTGTGAGCAACCGACAGCCGTAAAGTTCCGAGATGGCTTCCACGCCCTTTTTGAGGGCGTCCATGGCCGCGGGGCGCGGGTAGGACTTTCGCCAGGCAAGCACCACGCGGCGTTTCGGAATATTGGGCTTTTCAAAGGGGATGATTCTCACCATGGCGTTTCCGCGGTAGTAGGGCGCGGAACTCGCCGGAAGAATGGTGACCCCCAGGCCCTGCGCCACCATGTAAAGGATCGTCTGCAGGGAACTTCCTTCAATGCGTTTCTTGCCGTTGGGATCGCTTCGCACGCCGTCGGCGCAGAAGTCGAGCACTTGGTCTCGGAAGCAGTGCCCTGCGCCCAGGATCAACATTGATTCACGCTTGATGTCCTCTCGGGTGATGACGTCTTTTTGAGCAAGTTGATGGTCGGCGGGGACGGCTGCCACAAAGTCTTCGTCGTAAAGCGGCTGAATCATGAGCCCCGGCTGATCCACGGGAAGCGCCAGAACGGCGGCGTCGATCGTACCGGTTCTGAGTTCGTCGAGAAGATTCACCGTGAGGTTCTCTGAGAGAATGAGGGGCATTGCGGGGGCCGTCTTCTTAACGGCGGCGACAAGTCCCGGCACCAGATAAGGGGCAATCGTGAAGATGGCGCCGCGCCGCACGGGCCCCTTTAAAGGATCCCTGCCGCCGGCGGCGCACTCTTTCACCGCTTCAGCCGCTTCCAGCACTTTTTTAGCGCGTTCCACCACGATGAGTCCGATGGGGGTCGGGGTGACTTCAACGCTCTTGCGTTCGAAAATCTTGATGCCGAGTTCAGTTTCCAATTTGCGGATGGCAACCGACAACGAGGGTTGCGACACGCCGCATTTTTCGGCGGCGTGTCCGAAGTGACGTTCCTGCGCGACGGCGACGGTGTATTTGAGTTCGGTGAGATTCATAGTAAAAATCCTCTCAGGCCTGAAGGTAATTTGTGTTTTTGTTAAACCAGCGGGCGGCGAATTTCTGAGCGGCTGCCGGGTCTTCGTTGAGCCAGTTTTCTGCGGTGTAAGTTGCCCATTTCAAAAGATCTTGATTGGACGACGGATCCGCAAAGCGCATGGCGGCCGCCCCTGACTGACGGGCCCCCAGAAATTCTCCGGGGCCTCGGAGTCGCAGATCCTCCCTCGCGATTTCAAAGCCGTCCGTCGTCTCCCGGATGACTTTGAGGCGGGCTTTGCCGGCGTCGGTGAGTTCCGGATCAAAAAGCATCAGACAGACGCTTTTGCCGCTGCCGCGTCCCACGCGCCCCCGGAGTTGATGCAGCTGAGAAAGACCGAAGCGCTCGGCGTGTTCAATGACCATGACGGTGGCGTTGGGGACGTCTACCCCGACTTCGATGACGGTGGTGGAAACGAGAAGGTCGAGTTCGCCCGCCGCAAATTTCGCCATGACGGCTTGCTTGTCTTCGGCCGGCATTTTGCTGTGCAACAGGGCCGTCCGCAGTTCGGGGTGTGCTTGGCGGATGGCGGTTTCCCGGGCAACGGCAGCGGTGAGATCGGCTTTTTCGTTGTCTTCAATGAGGGGACAGACCCAGTAGCACTGACTGCCTTGTGTGATGTCACCCGCGACGGCGTTGAGGACTTCCGGGGCGCGGGTGCAGCTCACGAGTTTCGTTGTTACCGGCTGCCGCCCCGGCGGCAGTTCATCCAAGAAAGACACGTCCAAGTCCGCGAGGTAACTCATGGCAAGCGTACGCGGAATCGGGGTGGCGGTGAGAAGCAGTTGATGCGGTACCCAACCTTCTTCGTTGGGCTGCATGAGTCTTAAGCGCTGCGCTACCCCGAAGCGGTGTTGTTCGTCGATGACGGCAAGAACGAGCCGGTGATAGACGACTTTCGTTTGAATGAGCGCGTGCGTACCGACGATGACTTGCGCGGTGCCGGAAGCAATTTTCTCCAACGCGTCGCGTTTTTCCGCAGCGGAGAGACTGCCCACGAGCAGAATGACTGAAACGCCGAGCGGATTGAACCAGGCCGAAAATTTTTCAAAGTGCTGTCGGGCGAGAATTTCGGTGGGCGCCATGACGGCCGCCTGGCCCCGGTTTTCGACGGCTTTGAGGGCGGCGAGCGCTGCAATGACGGTTTTTCCGGAACCGACGTCGCCCGCAACGAGACGCTGCATCGGATGTGTGAGCGAGAGCCCGGCGTTGATTTCGTCCGTCACGCGTTTCTGAGCACCGGTGAGCGTAAAGGGGAGGGAGTCCGAAAAGGCGCGGGTGAGCGTGTGCTCTTCGGTATTGAGCGCCGGGGCCGTGAGGTGCCCCTTTTCCGTTCGGCTTTGTCGTAAATAAATCTGCTGCGCCAGAAATTCGTCAAAAATCACGCGGCGCCACTCGGGCGTCCGATGAGCCGAAAATTCGGCCGTCGGCGTAATGGGGCTCGGCGAATGGAGTTCGTTAAGAGCTCGTGCAAATGCGGGGAGCGCGAGGGGCTTCGTGTATTTCGCCGGAATGGTTTCCCGGAGGTCAAGGTCAAGAAGCGCCCGGGCAATGCGCTTTCTCAGAACGGGTTGCGTGAGACCTTCCGTAGTGGAATAGATGGGCGTTAATGATGAGGGGAGATCCGCCGGACAGTCTGCGGCTTTTCTGACGCGGGGCTGATTGATTTCCACGCCTCCGAGGTAGCCGGCGACGACTTCGCCGTAGGCACGGACGACGTTGCCGACGGCGAGCGTCTTTTTGTCGCAGAACCGGAAGAATTTCAGTACAACGCGCCCCGTGTCGTCTTCGAGGGTGACGAGAAAGTAGGGGCGGAAATTATTCAACCGCTTTTCCTGGAAGTTGATGACCTTTCCTTGGATTTGGGCGTGCGTACCGGGGAGCAGTTCCCGCACGGCGGTAATCTGCGTTTCGTCTTCATACCTTAACGGCAGGTGCAACGCAAAGTCCCAGTCACGGATGAGACCGAGCCGAAGAAATTTTTCCGAGGTGCTCACTTTCGGAGCCGATTTCTTTTTTGGGGCAGCGGTGTCCTCGTCGGTCGCCATGAGAGTTCCTTCATAAAAAGCAGTATCGGTAAAAATCAGGCTAGCCCGACGACGGCTTCAACTTCAAAAAGGGCGCCCTTCGGAAGCGAAGATACTTCAACGCAGCTGCGGGCGGGGTACGGGGCCTTGACGTACTGCTGCATGATGGCGTTCACCTCTGCGAACTTCGTCATGTCGGTCACAAAGAGTGTGAATTTCACGACGTCGGTAAAAGAGCTGCCGGCGGCTTTGACGACTTCGGTAAGATTTTGGAATGCTTGGTGAACCTGAGCGTCAAGCCCTTGAGCGAGTTCTCCGGTGGCGGGAATAAGGCCGATCTGGCCCGAGCAGTAAAGCGTATTGCCGAAGCGGACGGCCTGATTGTAGGGGCCGATGGCTGCGGGAGCGTTCTTGGTGGCGATGATGTCGGACATGAAAAACTCCTCAGAGGAAAAGTGATGCACATCATATATCGATGTGACGGATTGGGTAATAGATAATTATCGGTTGCCGAGGTAACTGCCGGATTTACGTTAGAGAACGATACCTCTTAATAGGTAGTCTGCGGATGATTAAACAATTTGTTTTGCTTTGATTGACGAAAATCCGAGGAAAGTCACAGAAAAACCATATAAAATCTGCACCGAGCTAATTGTCGACAAAGGCATTGTCCCTTCGATTTTTAGGGGTTCTTACCTATAGTGCGGAGGGGGTAGGCCTTTTAGACTTCGCTCAGGCGAAGCTGAGGTATACCTCGGCGTTTGCCCGAGTCTTCTGAAACTGTCTGACGGACGGGGATTCAGGGGACCTTTCTGCGTATGTGCGGCTTGCGATGCACTGTCCGGCAGAGCCGGGCGGAAAGGCGCTTCTTTTTGTGGTGGCGACTGAGAGTTATCACAAAAAGAAGCTCCGAAAGCGAGAGTGGCGGCAGTTTCTTATGTAAAGATTAATGCTGCGTCTTGCTTTATGTCATTGAGAGCCCACCCTGTCGGGTGAGGCAGCGGCTCATAGTCGAAAATAACGCCCGATAAGCGGCTTTACCACCGAAGCGGTAGGCGGAAGAGCTGAAAAAATGTTTTTGACCCTGCCCGAGGATCGGTGCCGGGCCTTCGTTGTCTTCAGCAACGACGGGTGTCGCGGCATATTTCCGAAGGGCGGATCCTTCACGGATCAAGGAGACCATTAAATGAAGATTATCTACACCGACGTGCTGGTGATCGGTGGCGGTCTGGCCGGTCTGCGTATGGCAGTTGCTGCCAAGCGCCGCGGTCATGATTCCATCGTCCTGTCGCTCGTCCCCCCGAAGCGCTCTCACTCGAAGGCGGCTCAGGGCGGTATGCAGGCTTCTCTCGCGAACTGCATCAAGGGCTTGGGCGACAACGAAGACGTCCACTTCGCCGATACGGTCCGCGGCTCCGACTGGGGTGCTGACCAGGACGTGGTGCGTATGTTCGTCAATACGAGCCCGAAGGCCGTGCGTGAACTCGCTGCCTGGGGCGTGCCCTGGACGCGTATCACCCCGGGGGACCGTCAGGTCATCATCAACGGTGAAAAGGTCACGATCACCGAACGCAAGGAAGCCGCCGGTCTTTTGAACCAGCGCGACTTCGGCGGCACGAAGAAGTGGCGTACCTGCTACGTTTCCGACGGTACGGGCCATGCGATGTTGAATGCGGTGTCCGACCGCGTGATCGCTGAAAACGTTCCTGTCGTGGAACGTATGGAAGCCCTCACCCTCATTCACGACGGCAAGCGCTGCTACGGCGCCGTCTGCCGCAACCTGATGACGGGTGAAATCCTCGCTTACGTCGCGAAGGCCACCGCGATCGCCACGGGCGGCGCCGGCAAGCTCTTCCGCGTGACGACGAACGCTCAGATCTGTGAAGGTACGGGCCACGCGCTCGCCCTCGAATCCGGTGTTGCCACGTTGGGCAACATGGAAGCCATTCAGTTCCACCCCACGGGTATTTTCCCCGCCGGTATTCTCGTGACGGAAGGCTGCCGTGGTGACGGCGGTCTGTTGCGCGACGTGGACGGCCACCGCTTCATGCCGGACGTGGAACCGGAAAAGAAGGAACTCGCTTCCCGTGACGTCGTGTCCCGCCGCATGGAAGAACGTATTGCTCAGGGTAAGGGTGTGAAGAGCCGTTTCGGTGAACACCTCTGGCTCGACATCACGCTCTTGGGCGAACACCACATCAAGCACAACCTCCGCGAAGTTTACGAAATCTGCCATTACTTCTTGGGCGTTGACCCGACGAAGGAATGGGTGCCGGTTCGTCCCGCCATGCACTACACCATGGGCGGCGTGCGCACGAACTACACCGGTGAATCCCGTCAGCTGAAGGGCCTTTTCGCCGCCGGCGAAGCTGCCTGCTGGGATATGCACGGCTTCAACCGCTTGGGCGGTAACTCCGTTGCCGAAACCGTGGTTGCCGGTATGATCGTGGGCGAATTCATCGCCGACTTCTGCGAAAAGCCTGAAAACAGCATCGACATCCCGACGTCCCTGATCTACGAATGGGCCGCGAAGACCCAGAACGAACTCGACGGCTACCTGAAGAATTCCGGCACGGAAGACATGGCGAAGATCCGTACCCGTATGCAGGAACTGATGACGAGCAAGATCGGCATCTTCCGCCGCGGCGACATCATGGACAGCGCCGTGGAAGAACTCGAAGAGCTCTACAAGAAGACCTTCAAGGTTTCCGTGAAGGAACAGGCCGGTGCGAACGCGGAATTGACGTACGCCTACCGTACTCGCAAGATGCTGAAGGTGGCGCTCACCATCGCCTGCGGTGCTACGGCTCGTAAGGAATCCCGCGGTGCTCACTTCCGTGAAGACTTCCCGGTCCGCAACGATGCCGAATGGCTGAAGCGCACCCTGTCTTCCTGGAAGGAAGGTGATACGCGTCCGACGCTCTCTTACGAAACGCTCGACATTTCCAAGATGGAACTGCCCCCGGGCTGGCGTGGTTACGGCGCCAAGAATTACATCGACAACCCCGAAACGCCGAAGCGTCAGGCCGAAGTCGATGCCATCCGCGCCAAGATGCAGGCCGAAGGCAAGGATCGCTTCGCGATTCAGGATGCGATTCTGCCCTTCCACAACCTGCTGCCGAAGCGTCTGCAGGGCCGCAATGAACGTATCGATGAACCCCTGGCTTAATTTAGGAGCTGAACTTAAATGAGTACTCAAGTCAAGAAGCAGCATCGCTTGCTCAAGGTCAGCGTCCTGCGTTACAACCCCGCGGATCCCGCGAGCGTGCCGCACATGCAGACCTACGAGGTTGAAGAAGCCGACTCCATGACGCTCTTCATCCTTCTGAACGAAATCCGCGACAAGATGGATCCCACGTTGCAGTTCGATTTCGTCTGCCGCGCCGGCATCTGCGGTTCGTGCGCCATGATGATCAACGGCAAGCCCGGTCTCGCCTGCCGTACTCTGACGCGCGACCTGCCGACCGAATTCACGCTCGCACCGCTGCCGGCGTTCGAATTGATCGGCGACTTGTCCGTGAACACGGGTAAGTGGATGCGCAACATGTCCGAACGCATGGAAACGTGGGTTCACATGAAGCAGGATGAAGTCGACATGACGAAGAAGGAAGAACCGATGGATCCGCAGTTGGCGGAAGACATCTATCTTCTCGACCGTTGCGTCGAATGCGGTTGCTGTATCGCCGGTTGCGGTACGGTTCGCATCCGTCCGGACTTCGCCGGCGGCGTTGCGATCAACAAGATCGCCCGCTTCCGTCTCGATCCCCGCGACACGCGTAACGACGCCGATTTCTACGACGTGATCGGTGACGATTCCGGCGTGTTCGGCTGCATGTCCTTGCTCGCCTGCCACGACTTCTGCCCGAAGGAACTGCCCTTGAAGACGCAGATCGCCTTCATCCGTCGTAAGATGGCTGAACAGGGTATCAAGAACTACGACAAGGTGACGCCTACTCCGCGTAAGTCGATCCCGATCGTTCCCCGTAAGCACTAATCTCGCTTACCGAGAAATCGGTTCTTGATTAAAGCCCGCTCAGGCTGACTCAGAAATGGGAAAGCTTGAGCGGGCTTTTTCGCAGGCGGAAAACCATTGAGGACGATGAGTCGGTATGATCCTCTCCATCGTAGGTAATTCGAAGACAAAACTATGGCAGAACCAACGATTGATTACGCCCGCCGGTTCGGCGGGGTGGCACGGCTCTACGGCGAAGAGGGGGCGGCCAAATTAGCGCGGGCTCACGTCTGCGTCGTCGGCGTGGGCGGCGTGGGCAGTTGGGCTGTGGAAGCTTTGGCGCGCACGGATGTGCGTCGCCTCTCGCTCATTGATTTGGACAACGTGGCCGAGAGCAACACGAATCGCCAGATCCAGGCCTTGGGGCACGAATACGGACGCGCAAAGATCGACGTCTTAAGGGCTCGCATCGCGCTCATCAATCCGCGCTGTACAGTGACCTGTATTGAGGATTTTGTAGACGAGGACAACGCCGCAGAACTCGTCCCCGAAGACGCCGTGGTTTTGGACTGCATTGATCAGGTGCGGGCCAAAGCGGCGCTCATTCACCTTTGTCGGCGCCGTAAACAGTTCGTGGTGACGTCGGGAGCAGCGGGGGGCCGCGTGAATCCGCTTCGCATCAAAACCGGGGATCTCGGACGCATTACCGGAGATCCGCTCCTGGCGAGCGTCCGGTATCGTCTCCGAAAAGCCTATGGTTTTCCGAAAGGCCCGGCTAAGCCGGGAAAATTGCCGCCGGCCTTCAATGTCGCTGCGGTGTATTCGGACGAACCGGTAAAAAAGCCGATGGCCGGCGCTTGCGAAGTGGATCCGCAGACCCGGGGGCTGGCGTGCTCGGGGTACGGTTCCGGCGTGGTCGTAACCGCTTCCATGGGAATGGCGGCCGCATCGATTGCGCTTAATTACCTAGTAGAAATGGTGTAGACGTCGAGTTTGTTGTTTACGGGATTCGTACAAAACATGGGGGAGAGGCTTAAAAAAGCCGCTTCCCCGATTTTTGTGCGCTCGGCATGAGCGCGTTCTAATGGGTGCAAGTCCCGAGTGCAGGAGGTAGCGCCAAGCACATAGCCA